>NZ_JBVHZH010000013.1:0-157320 GCF_055574515.1 Streptomyces sp. NPDC029466 | reverse complement strand
GGGAAACGGAAGGGGCTGAACAGAGGGGGGGGAAACAAGGTGGGGGGCTTGGGGGGGCGGGGGGGGGGGGACCCCCCCCCCCCCCCCCCCCCCCCGAGGCCCGCCCGTCCCGCCCGCCGCCCTGCGCACGAGGAGTCCTTGTGGTCCGCGCCGCCGTACTGCCCGCCGTCAACGCCCCCCTCCAGATCACCGAGATCGAGCTGCCCGAGCCCGGCCCCGGCCAGGTCCGTATCCGGCTCGCCGCCGCCGGGGTCTGCCACTCCGATCTGTCGCTGTCCAACGGCACCCTGCGCCAGCCCGCCCCGGCCGTCCTCGGGCACGAGGGCGCGGGCACCGTCACCGCGGTCGGCCCCGACGTGACCACCGTGGCCCCCGGCGACCAGGTCGTCCTCAACTGGGCGCCGTCCTGCGGTGACTGCCACTTCTGCGGACTGTCCGAGCCCTGGCTGTGTGCCCACTCCGGCCTCGCCGCGAACGCCCCGTACGCCAAGCGCGCCGACGACGCCACCGAGCTCTACCCCGGCCTGGGCACCGCGGTGTTCGCCGAGGAGACCGTGGTCTCCGCACGGGCCGCGCTGCCACTGCCGGACGGGGTGCCGCTCGCGGATGCCGCGCTGCTCGGCTGTGCGGTGCTCACCGGCTGGGGCGCCGTGCACCACAGCGCCCGGGTGCGGGCGGGGGAGTCGGTCGTGGTCTTCGGTGTGGGCGGGGTGGGCCTGGCCACGCTCCAGGCGGCGCGGATCGCGGGCGCCGGCCCGATCGTGGCCGTGGATGTCTCGCCGGAGAAGGAGGAGCTGGCCCGCTCGGCCGGGGCCACCGAGTTCGTGGTGGCGGGCGACGACACCGCCAAGCGCATCCGCAAGCTCACCGGCGGCCTGGGCGCCGATGTCGCCGTGGAGTGCGTGGGCCGCGCCGACACCATCCGTACGGCCTGGTCGGCGACCCGCCGCGGCGGCCGCACGACGGTCGTCGGCATCGGCGGCCAGGACCAGCAGGTGTCCTTCTCCGCCCTGGAACTCTTCTACTTCGGACGCACCCTCTCCGGCTGCGTCTACGGCAACACCGACCCCGCCCGCGACCTCCCGCTGATCGCCCGGCACATCCGCTCCGGCGCGTTCGACCTCGCCACCCTGGTCACCGACCGGATCGGCCTCGACGGCATCCCGGCGGCCTTCGACGCGATGCTGGCGGGCAAGGGGGGACGGGCGTTGGTGGTGTTCTAGGGGTGGGGACGGCTGGGGCGGGGGCTGCGGGGAGCGCCCCCGCCCCCGCGTTCAGGCGGCGCCGGAAAGTCGTGCTGCGTGGTCCGTTGACGCCGTACCGGCCGGTCGGTACGGTCGCCCGACATCACGGCGCCGCCCCCCTCCCTCCCCGCACCCCTCGGAGTGTGCACGCATGGATACGGCCCCCTCCGCGCCACATGGCAACACCGGCACCCCGCCCTCCGCCCGCAGCCGCCGCAGGGTCGCCACCGCGGCCGCCCTCGCCTCCGCCGTCGAGTGGTACGACTACTTCGTCTTCGGTATCGCCGCCGCGCTCGTCCTCGGCCCGGCCTACTTCCCCTCGGACAGTCCGGCCGCCGGTGTCCTCGCCTCGTTCGCGACCTTCGCGGTGGGCTTCCTGGCCCGTCCCGTCGGCGGGGTGATCGCCGGTCAGCTCGGCGACCGGCACGGCCGTAAGCCCATGCTGGTGCTCGCCCTGACCGTCATGGGGCTGGCCACCACCGCCATCGGCCTGCTCCCCTCCTACGCCGCCATCGGGCTGGCCGCGCCGGTCCTGCTGGTCGTGCTGCGGCTGCTGCAGGGCATCGCGGTCGGCGCCCAGTGGGGCGGCGCGATGCTGATGGCCACCGAATACGCCCCCGAGGGAAAGCGCGGGCTCTACGGCTCGCTGGTGCAACTCGGCGTCCCCCTCGGCGTGATGACCGCCAACTCCGTCTTCCTGCTGGCCGGCGCGGTCACCGACGAGCGGTCCTTCGGCACCTGGGGCTGGCGGCTGCCGTTCCTCGTCGGCGTCCTGGTGCTCCTGCTCGCCCGCTACATCCACACGCACGTCGAGGAGACCCCCGCGTTCCGGGCCGCGGAAGCGCAGCTGGCGGCGACCGAGCGGGCCGCCGCGGCGCGCCGTTCCCCGCTGCGCGAGATCCTGCGGCACCATCTGCGCACCGTCCTGCTGGCCGGCGGCTCGTTCGCGGTCAACACCGCCACCTTCTACATCCTCATCACCGGCGTCCTGGACTACGCCACCCGCGAGCTGGAGATGCGACGCACCTCCGTACTGGCCGTCTCGCTGCTGGTCAGCCTCACCCAACTCGCCCTGATTCCGGCCGCCGCGGCGCTCTCCGACCGGATCGGCCGGCTGCGGGTCTATGCCGCGGGCGCCGTCGGGCTGCTGCTCTGGGCGGTGCCGATGTTCCTGCTCATCGACACCGCGTCACTGGTGTGGCTGGGCGTCGGCACCTTCGTCGGCAGCTGCTTCCTGAGCATCATGTACGGGCCGCAGGCCGCGCTGTTCGCCGAACTGTTCACCGCCGAGATGCGCTACACCGGCGCCTCGCTCGGCTATCAGATCAGCGCGATCCTGGGCGGCGGACTCGCCCCGTTCGTGATGGTGCTGCTCCTGGAGGCGACCGGTACCTCGATGGCGGTGGCCGGCTACATCATGGCGCTGTCCGTCCTCGCGCTGGTGTCCATCTGGCTGCTGATCCGGCGCGCCGGGGCGGCGCCTGCACCGGGCGGTGGGGCCGAGCCGGGAGACCGGCCCTGAGGGGTGTTCCGCAGGGCGCGGACCGGCCGATGGGAGCTGTGGTGCACCTGCTTGCTTCCCCACGCACAGTTCGTCGCCGGCCGGGCGGCGCGGTGCAGAATGACGAGGCCGGTGCCGGAGACAGCCGGGCGGCTCATGACGCAGGTGCCACCGGCCGGCTCACAGAGGAGTGGGGGCGGAACGGAATGATGGCAAGCGTGGGTGTGTGCCTGGACGCGGGCGGGCACGGCGACGACCCGTGGTCGGGGGTGGACGCCACCCGTCTGGCGCGTGCCGCGAGCGAGCAGGCGGAGCGCGCGGTACCGGGGATCCGCAACATGCGGGCCTACCTGGCTTCCCAGGTCTCCGATGTCTCACATCGGGACGTGGTGGGCCCCCTGCTCGACGGGCAGGGGGCGAGCGGGATCGTCGTGCGGCGGGGGACCGTCCTCGCGGCCTGGGGAGACCCTGAGCGGGAGGAAATGGCCTTCAGTGCCACCAAGAGTGTCCTGGCGCTGGTGGCCGGACTGGCCTTCGACGACGGGCTGTTGCGCTTGGACGAACCGGTGTGCCGGTCGATCGATCTGCCCCCATTCGGCGACGCGCACGGTCAGGAGATCACCTGGCGGCACCTTCTGGACCAGTCCAGCCAGTGGGAGGGCGAACTGTGGGGCAAACCCACCTCGGTCGACGCCCAGAGCACCCGCGAGGGAACCGAGTCGATCGGCGGCCCTCCCGGAGCCGGCTGGGCCTACAACGACGTCCGGGTGAATCTGACCGCCCTCGCGCTCACCGTGCTGCTCCGCCGCCCCCTGCCCGAGGTGCTGCACGAGCGGATCATGGAACCGATCGGGGCGTCGTCCGGCTGGTCCTGGCACGGCTATACCGATTCCGCGGTGGAGCTCGGCGGCCGGCGCCTCCCCGTGGTGTCGGGTGGCGCGCACTGGGGCGGCGGCCTGTGGATCGGCGCCCTCGACCTCGCCCGGATCGGACAACTCTGCCTGCGGCGCGGCCAATGGGGCGGGCGCCGGCTGCTGTCCGGCCGATGGGTCGGGGAAATGTGGCGGCCCTGCCCGGTCAAGCCCAACTACGGGCTGTCATGGTGGCTCAACGACCATCGAACGGTCTGGCCCACGGCCCCGGCCACCGGTCGCTGCGCCCGCGGCAACGGGGGCGGACACCTGCTCTGGGTCGACCCCGCACGGGACCTGGTGGTCAGCTCGCGCTGGGGAGCGGAAGTCGAGACGCTGCTCGCTGAAGTGTCGGCTGCGATCGAGCCGTTGGAGAAGCCCGCGCCCTGAGGTTCTCGACGCGGCCCGCCCCGCCGTACGGTCAGCTCCCCTCCGGCGGTACGAGGTCCGGGTGCTGGAGCGCCAGGCCGTCCACCAGGGCCCGTAGCCCCGCCTCGAACGCGCCCTCGTCCACCTGGCGTTGATGCTCGGCCAGCAGATGCGCCTGGCCCAGGTGGGGGTAGTCGGCGGGGTCGTAGGCGCTCGGGTCGTCGACGAAGCCGCGGGCGAACGAGCCCAGGGCGGAGCCGGCCACGAAGTAGCGGACCATGGCGCAGACCCTGGTGGCCTGGGCGGGCGGCCAGCCCGCCTCGACCATCCCGCCGAACGCCGCGTCGGCCATCTTCAGGCCGGCGGGGCGGCGGCCGGGGCCCTGCGCCAGGAACGGCACGATGTGCGGATGGGCGGCGAGCGCCGCGCGGTAGGAGCGGGCCCAGTCGAGCAGCCCGGCGCGCCAGTCCGCGCCCGTCTCGAACGCCGACACATCGACCTTGGCGATGACCGTGTCGGCCACCGCGTCGAGGATCTCGTCCTTGGTCGTGAAGTGGTTGTAGAGCGAGGGCCCGCTCACGCCGAGCTCCGCCGCCAGCCGCCGGGTGGAGAGCGCCGGCAGCCCCTCGGCGTCGATGAGCGCCAGCGCCGTGGAGACGATGCGCTCGCGGCTCAGAAGGGGCTTGCGGGGTCGGGCCATGCCGCACATAGTAGAGGCTGGCCGCCGAAAACTAGCAGTGCTAATTAACTGCTCTCGTCCACAAGGGGCCCGAGATGAACCTGGAGCTCAGCGCGGAGCAGACCGCGGTACGGCAGCTCGCCAAGGACTTCACCGACCGCGAGATCACCCCGTACGTCACCGCCTGGGACCGCGCCGAACAGGTCGACCGCGGCATCGTGAAGAAGCTCGGCGGCCTCGGCTTCCTCGGACTCACCGTCCCCGAGGAGTACGGCGGCTCGGGCGGCGACCACCTCTCCTACGTCCTGGTCACCGAGGAGCTGGGCCGCGGGGACTCCTCGGTGCGCGGCATCGTCTCGGTCTCCCTGGGACTGGTGGCCAAGACCCTCGCGGCATGGGGCGACGAGGAGCAGAAGCGGGCGTGGCTGCCGCGGCTCACCTCCGGCGAGGCCGTCGGCTGCTTCGGCCTGACGGAGCCGGGCACCGGATCCGACGCCGCGAACCTCGCCACCCGCGCGGTCCGTGACGGCGACGGCTACGTCATCGACGGCGCCAAGATGTTCATCACCAACGGGACCTGGGCCGATGTGGTGCTGCTCTTCGCCCGCACCGGCGGCGCCCCCGGCCACCAGGGCATCAGCGCCTTCCTCGTCCCGGCCGACAGCCCCGGTCTGGAGCGCCGGGAGATCCACGGGAAGCTGGGGCTGCGCGGCCAGGCGACCGCGGAGCTGGTCCTGAACGGCGTACGGGTCCCGGCGACCGCCATGCTGGGCCCCGAGGGCAAGGGGTTCTCGGTCGCCATGTCCGCGCTGGCCAAGGGCCGGATGTCGGTCGCCGCCGGCTGTGTGGGTATCGCCCAGGCCGCCCTGGACGCCGCGCTCGGCTACGCTGGCGAGCGCGAGCAGTTCGGCAAGCCGATCGCCCGGCACCAGCTGGTGCAGGAGCTGATCAGCGATATCTCCGTGGACGTGGCGGCCGCGCGACTGCTGACCTGGCAGGTCGCCGATCTGATCGACCGCGGCGAGCCGTTCGCCACCGAGGCGTCCCAGGCCAAGCTCTTCGCCTCCGAGGCCGCGGTGCGCGCCGCCAACAACGCCCTCCAGGTGTTCGGCGGCTATGGCTATATCGACGAGTACCCGGTCGGCAAGCTGCTGCGGGACGCGCGGGTGATGACCTTGTACGAGGGCACCAGCCAGATACAGAAGCTGGTCATCGGGCGGGCGCTGACGGGGGTCTCCGCCTTCTGAAGCCTTCCGGTCCGCACGTCCACGAGGCCGCCGCCCTGCCCGCCGAGCCCTAAGCGCTTGCTCAGCGGCGCGATATGGTGTTCGATCCGTCAGAGGAGGGTCCCTGGCGGGTCGAGGAGCGGGGTGCGCGATGGGTGCGGCGGCGGAGCGGGCCAAAGAGGAGAACGAGGAATGGGCCGGGGTGACCCCGGACGCCGCGCGACGGCTGGTCAGCGCCGCCGTCGAGGCCTTCGCCGAACGCGGCTACCACGCCACCACCACCCGTGACATCGCCGGCCGCGCCGGGATGAGCCCGGCCGCCCTCTACATCCACTACAAGACCAAGGAAGAGCTGCTCTACCGCATCAGCGGCATCGGCCACGAGAAGGCGCTGCGCATCATGGGCGCCGCCGCCGAGGCCCAGGGCAGTGCCGCCGACCGGCTCCGCGACGCCGTCCGCACCTTCGCCCGCTGGCACGCGGAGCACCACACCACCGCCCGGGTCATCCAGTACGAACTCCAGGCGCTGAGCCCCGACCACTACACCGAGATCGCCGGACTGCGCCGCCGGACCGACCGGTTGCTGCGGCAGATCATCCAGGACGGCGCGGACAGCGGCGAGTTCCGGGCCGACGACGTGCCGGGCACCACCCTCGCGGTGCTGTCGCTGTGTGTGGACGTCGCCCGCTGGTTCACCGCGGACGGCCCGCGCACCCCCGACGAGGTCGGCACGCTGTATGCCGACCTCGTCCTGCGGATGGTGGGCGCGCCGGTCGCGTAGGGGCGCGCCGCCGCGAGGCCCCCCGGCGCCGGCCGGGGGTGGCCTGCCGCTCACAGGTAGAAGCGGCTGACCGTCTCCGCGACGCAGACCGGCTTGTCGCCGCCCTCGCGTTCGATCGTCACGACCGTGGCCAGCTGGACGCCGCCGGACACCTCGGTCACGTCCGCGATCCTGGCCGTGGCGCGCAGCCGCGAGCCGACCGGCACGGTGGCGGGGAAGCGGACCTTGTTGGTGCCGTAGTTGATGCCCATCTTCACGTTGTCGACCCGCATCAGCTGCGGGACGAGGGCGGGCAGCAGCGACAGCGTCAGATAGCCGTGCGCGATGGTGGTGCCGAACGGGCCGGCCGCGGCCTTCTCCTGGTCCACATGGATCCACTGGTGATCGCCGGTGGCCTCCGCGAAGAGATCGATCCGCTTCTGGTCGATCTCCAGCCAGTCGCTGGTACCCAGCTCCTCACCGACCGCGGCCCGCAGTTCGTCGAGCGATCCAAACACTCGGGGCTCTGCCATCTCTCGTCTGCCTCCTCGGGGGTCCGTCCGCCGTTGGCGCGCATCGGCCGACGCTTACTAAGCGCTTGCTCAGAATGCGGAGTGCGAGCCCCCGCTGTCAATGCGCCGGACCCCGCGAGCCCGGCCTGATCCCCACGACAGGCCCTAGGGTTGAACCGTGCCCCAGCTTCCGTACAAGGTTCATGAGCTCTCCGTCGGCCAGCTCTCCGCGCGCAGTGGCGCCGCGGTGTCCGCGCTGCACTTCTACGAGTCCAAGGGGCTGATCAGCAGCACCCGGACGGCGGGCAATCAGCGCCGCTACAGCCGTGACGCACTGCGCCGGGTCGCCTTCGTGCGGGCGGCGCAGCGGGTCGGCATCCCGCTCGCGGTGATCCGCGACGCGCTGGCGGAGCTGCCCGACGAGCGCACCCCCAACCGCGCCGACTGGGCCCGGCTCTCCGAGGTCTGGCGCTCCGAACTGGACGAGCGGATCAGTCAACTCGTCGAGCTGCGCGACCGGTTGACCGACTGCATCGGCTGCGGCTGCCTGTCGCTGGAGAAGTGCGCGCTGTCCAATCCGTACGACAACCTCGGCGAGCAGGGGCCCGGCGCGCGGCGGCTGCGGGTCGACCGGAGCGCCAAGGACCCCGAGGGGGCACAGCAGCGCACCGGCGGCGAGCCGGGGGCCGGCCCGGCGCAGCCGGACGAGCAGGGGTGCTGCACGGGCGAGGGCTGAGCGCGGGCGCGCCCGTCCCGGGGCGGGACGGACGCGCGCACTCCGGTCTTCGTCACCACACGGACGGGGTGCGTCCCGTCCACGGGCGGGCCTGCTCCAGCTGTGCCGACAGCGCGATCAGGGTGGCCTCCTCGCCGTACCGGCCGGCCAGCATCACCCCGATCGGCAGCCCTTCGGCGTTCCACTGCAACGGGACGTTCACCGCGGGCTGGCCGGTGGCGTTGTAGAGCGCGGTGAACGGGGTGAACGCCCCGAGCGCGTCGAACTCGGCCTGCGGGTCGGCGTCGTTGCGCAGCGCGCCGACCTCGGCCGGCGGCGCGGCCAGGGTCGGCGAGAGGATCACGTCATAGCCGCCCGGCGGCATCAGACCGTCGGCCAGGGACTGGGCGAGCATCCGGAAGGCGTACAGCGAGCGGGTGAAGTCCGTACCGGAGACCTCGGCGCCGCGGTCGCGCAGATAGCGGGTGAGCGGCATCAGCAGCTCCTCACCCCCCGGCGGTACGGGGCGGCTCGCGGCCAGCACCGACCAGACGCGGGTGAAGGCGAGCAGGACGCTCTCGCCGGCGGGCAGCGTCAACTCCTCGACCTCATGGCCGAGTCCGGTCAGCAGGGCGGCGGTCTCGGTGGTGGCGGTACGGCAGTCGGGGTGCACCTCGATGCCGGGGACGGGCGCTTCGGTGAGGCAGGCGATCCGCAGCCGTCCCGGGTCGCGGAGGGCGTGGCCGGCGAAGGTCTCGCCGGGCGGCAGCGACGGCGCCGCGAACGGGTCGCCGGGCATCGGCCCCGCCAGGACGTCCAGCAGGGTGGCCGCATCGGCGACCGTACGGGCCAGCGGGCCCGAGGTGGCCAGCCCGGAGACATCGTGCAGCAGCGGGCCGCCGCTGATCCGGCCGCGGCTGGGCTTGATCCCGAAGAGCCCGCAGACCGAGGCCGGTATCCGGACCGAGCCGCCGCCGTCGCTGGCGTGCGCGACGGGCGCCAGGCCCCCCGCCACGGCCGCGGCGGCCCCACCGCTGGAACCGCCCGCCGAGCGCGCCAGGTCCCACGGGGTGCGGGCGGGCGGGGCGAGTCCGTTCTCGGTGTAGCAGGGCAGCCCGAATTCGGGGGTGTTGGTCTTGCCGAGCAGGATCGTGCCGCCCGCCCGCAGCTTGCCGACCACATGGTCGTCGACGGTGGGCACATGCTCGGCCAGCGCCCGGGAGCCCATCGTGCAGCGCACCCCCGCGACCTGGTTGAGGTCCTTCACCGGCACGGGAACGCCGTACAGCGGCGGCAGTTCACGGCCCTCGCGGCGGGCCGTGGCGGCCTCGCCCTCCGCGTCCGCGGCCTGTTTGCGGGCGAGGTCGGGGGTACGGGTGAGGAAGGCGCCGAGTGTGTCGTCGAGCCGCTCGATCCGCGCGAGATAGTGCTCGGTGAGTTCCACGGGGGAGAGCTCCCCGGACCGGATTCCCCGGGCCTGCTCCAGCGCGGTCAGATCGTGCAGTTCGGCCATGGACGTCCACCCTCTCCTACCGACGCCCGCGCGACCCTGGTGCCGCCCGGGCAGGAGGACCGAGGCCCCCCGGGCGCGCTGCCGGTGCGGGTGGTCGGCCCGTGGACAGTTGTTTCAGTTCGCGGGCCGGTTCGTAAAGGCCCCTATTGGAACGGGATGCCCAACGGTGGGCGACCTGCGCCCGTTGCCCCGCGCGCTGTGGAGGCCGCGGGGGCGTGGGCTCCGGGCGGAGGCCACGCGACCCGTTCGCACACCGAGCCGGACGCCCCCGTCACGCGGAGGCGCCCGGTGTCATGCGAGGACGGTCAGGCCGCCGCGAAGGCGTCCGCCCCGTGGAGCCGGCCCGCGGCGGTGAGGGCCTCAGGGGTCAGTACGGAGACCGGGGCCAGCACGCCGCACTGGCGGCAGGCCGGGCCGGTGGCGGGGGAGTCCGCGGACTCCGGGGGCCAGGCGAAGCGGGTGCTGCCGCACACCGGGCAGTCGCGGCGGGGCCGGCCGGCCTCCATCGCGGCGATCATGCGGCGCAGTACCACCGAGAGACGGGCCGCGGGGTGCCGCTGCGGTGACTCGCACGGCACGATGTCGCAGCCGCCCCAGGTCCGCCGGTGCCACTCGTCGAGGGCGCCGGGCTGGCGGATGCCGTGGTGTTTCTCCTTGCGGCGCCGGGCGGCGCACTCCTCTTCGTACGCGAGCCAGAGAGCACGGGCCTCCTCCAGCTCGGCGAGCGCGGCCATCAGCCGCTCCGGATCGGGATCGCGGTCCTGGGTCGCGATACCGGCCCGGGTGCACAGATGGTGCCAGGTCGCCCGGTGCCCGTAAGGGGCGAAGCGTTCAAGGCACTTGCGCAGCGCGGTGCGTCGCTGGGTCGCGACGAGACGTGGATTGCGGACCTGCTCTGCGAGGGCTCTGAAACCGGCCATTTCTTCCCACCTCCGTGGGGAGGATCCGACTGGACAGGGATGAGACGTAGCCTGCCCCCACTTGGATCCATCGAACTTTTTTGCGGCTTTGTTGGCGATGTTCCGAGGTGTCGCCGCGGCGCCGGCCCGATCTTCGGGCGGCAGAGCAAAAGTTGACTGTTGTTCATCTTCCGGCCGAGCGTAACCGCCGGTAACGTCCCGCCCGCCCTCCCCAAGGGGACCCCCATCGAGGAGCTGCAATGCGACGACGTACCGGAAGGTTCAGGACTGCCGCCGCGGCAGCCCTGTTCGCCTTGGGTGCCACGCTCTTGGCACCGCCCCCCACCGCGGCCGCCGCGCCCCCGGACGCCCAGGACTACTGCCGGGGCCAGTGCGGCGACATCCTGCCGCCCGGCGCCACCGGCAACGCCACCCTGGTGGAGATCCTCGGCAACAAGCTGTTCGGCACCCACCCCGAGCACTCCACCGACCAACTCGCCCCGTACGGGGCGCTGGCGAGCGGCTATCAGTCGCTCACCGACGACACCCTCGGCAATTTCTTCAACGATGCCTCCTTCGGCGTCCCCGCGGACCAGGTCGGCAAGGTCAGCACGCCTCGCAACGATGTGACCATCACCCGCGACAAGAAGACCGGCGTCCCGCACATCAAGGGCACCACCCGCTACGGCACCGAATTCGGCGCCGGCTACGCCGCGGGCCAGGACCGGCTCTGGCTGATGGACCTCTTCCGCCACATCGGCCGCGGCGAACTGACCTCCTTCGCCGGCGGCGCGCTCGCCAACCAGGGCCTGGAGCAGCAGTTCTGGCCGCAGGCGCCGTACACCGAGGACGATCTCCAGGCCCAGGTCGAGCGCATCCGGGACACCAACGGCGAGCGCGGCAAGCTGGCCATGCAGGATGCCCAGGCCTATGTCGACGGGATCAACGCTTACCGCGAACAGTCCAAGAACGGCCGCTACTTCCCCGGCGAGTACGTGCTCACCGGTCATGTCGACGCCG
The DNA here is from genome assembly GCF_055574515.1 of Streptomyces sp. NPDC029466. Lineage (NCBI taxonomy): Bacteria > Bacillati > Actinomycetota > Actinomycetes > Kitasatosporales > Streptomycetaceae > Streptomyces > Streptomyces sp. NPDC029466. The sequence continues at coordinate 145,971 of NZ_JBVHZH010000013.1, read as the reverse complement.
TTACCAACGCCGGTGAGATCCAGCCCTTCAAGCTCACCGACCTGATAGCCCTGGCCTCCGTCGTCGGCGGGCTCTTCGGCAACGGCGGTGGCGGCGAGGTCCCCTCGGCCCTGGCGCTGCTCTCCGCCCAGCAGAAGTACGGCGTCGAGAAGGGCACCGAGGTCTGGGAGTCCTTCCGGGAGCGCAACGACGCCGAGGCCGCCAAGACCCTGCACGACGGCAGCAGCTTCCCGTACGCCGTGAAGCCCGCCAAGGCCAAGGGCACGGCGCTGCCGGACCGCGGCTCGGTCACCCCCGAGCCGCTGGTCTTCGACCGCACCGGCGCGGCCACCACCAAGAGCGGGACGCCGCCCCGGGACCCGGTCAAGGCCCCCAGGAAGTACAAGAAGCTGGAGGGCCTCTTCAAGGACGGGGTGCTGCCCGAGGGGAGCTTCGATCCCACGCAGCACCGAGGGATGTCCAACGCCCTGCTGGTGTCCGGCAAACACTCCGCGAGCGGACATCCGGTCGCCGTGTTCGGCCCGCAGACCGGCTACTTCGCGCCCCAGCTGCTGATGCTCCAGGAGATCCAGGGTCCCGGCATCAGCGCCCGCGGCGCCTCCTTCGCGGGCGTCGGGATGTACGTCCAGCTCGGCCGCGGCCAGGACTACTCCTGGAGCGCCACCTCGGCCGGCCAGGACATCACCGACACCTTCGCGGTCGAGCTGTGCAACGCGGACGGCTCGACGCCCACCAAGGACTCCACCGCCTACCGCTACCGCGGCAAGTGCGTCCCCATGGAGAAGCTGGAGCGCACCAACTCCTGGAAGCCCACCATCGCCGACCCCACGGCGGCCGGCTCCTACCGGATGCAGGTCTTCCGGACCAAGTACGGGACCGTCACCCACCGCGCCACCGTCGACGGCAAGCCCGTCGCCTACACCGCGCAGCGCTCCACCTACCGCCACGAGGCCGACTCGATCATCGGCTTCCAGATGTTCAACGACCCGTCCTACGTCCGGGACGCCAAGACGTTCCAGCAGGCCGCCGAGCACATCGGCTACGCCTTCAACTGGTTCTACGCCGACTCCCGCGACATCGCGTACTACAACAGCGGCCTCAACCCGGTCCGCAACCCCGAGGTCGATCCGGCCCTGCCCGTCAAGGCGGACGACGCCTACGAGTGGAAGGGCTACGACCCCGAGACCAACACCACCGACTACACCCCGTCCGCCCAGCACCCGCAGTCCGTCAACCAGGACTACTACATCTCCTGGAACAACAAGCAGGCCAAGGACTACGACTCGGCAGGCTACGGCAACGGCTCGGTGCACCGCGGCAATCTGCTGGACGGCCGGGTGCGCGCGCTGACGGAGGACGGCGGGGTGACCCGGGCGTCGCTGACCCGTGCCATGGGGGAGGCCGCGGTCACCGACCTGCGCGGTGAGGACGTGCTGCCCGAACTCCTGCGGGTCCTGGGCAGCAAGCCGGTCACCGACCCGAAGCTGAAGACCGCGATCCAGCAGCTGGCGGCCTGGCGCAAGGACGGCGCCCAGCGCCGGGAGACCGCCGCGGGCTCGCACACCTACACCCACCCCGACGCGGTACGCCTCATGGACGCCTGGTGGCCGCTGATGACGGAGGCCGTCTTCAAGCCGGGCCTCGGCGGCGACCTCTACGACGCGCTGCGGGCCAACCTCGGTATCGACGAGTCACCCTCGGCCGGCCACGGCCCGACCGGGGCGCACGCCGGATCGGCCTTCCAGTACGGCTGGTGGAGCTACGCGGACAAGGATCTGCGGGCGGTGCTCGGCGACAAGGTGGCCGGGCCGCTCGGCCGGACGTTCTGCGGCGACGGTGACCTGTCCGCCTGCCGCGACACCCTGCTGGCCACGCTCCAGCAGGCGAGCGGGAAGACGGCAGAGCAGGTCTACCCCGGCGATGACAGCTGCAAGGCCGGCGACCAGTGGTGCGCGGACGCCATCATCCACCGCACGGTGGGCGGCCTGACCCACGCCACCATCAGCTGGCAGAACCGGCCGACCTATCAGCAGGTGGTGGAGTTCCCCGCCCACCGGTAGACGGAAGGCGGCACCAGCGAGGCCCCGGGGGCGGGTGACCCCGGGGCCTTCGTGCGCGCCCGCCGGGTGCCTTCGTGGGCCCAACTCCCGTGCCAGGAACGCCGACTGCCCTCGGGGCGCATTTCCCTGGGGGTTATGCTTCAGGGTTCTGAACTTCCAGGGGAGGGGAAAGCGAGGCATGGCCTTGTCAGGTCCGCAGCAGTACCCGACGGAGCTGCTGGATACCACCATGGACCAGCTGCGCACACTGATCGTCGTCCACGAGGCGGGTACCGCGCTGGGCGCCGCCCGCCGGCTGGGCCGCGAACAGTCCAGCGTGCAGAAGCAACTGGACACCATGAACCGCACCTTCGCCACGCTGTGCGGCGAGGAACTCGTCCTCAAGCAGGGGCGGGGCCGGGATGCCCTGTTCACCGCGACCGGGGAGGCGCTGGTCGAGCTGGCGCGCCGCACGCTGGGGGAATGGACCGACGGGGTGCACGACGCCCGCCGCCGGCTCGGCCGGACGCTCTCCGTCGGCACCACCCGCTATACCCTCGGCTTTCTGCTGGACGCGGTGGAACGGGTCACCGAGGACTATGAGCGCGACGATGTCGATCTGAAGGTCACCCATGTCCGCACCGGCGACCTCTTCACCAAATTGCGCTCCAAGGACCTCGATCTGGTCTGCGGCAGCGTCGTGGTCACCGAGCGGGATGAAGCGGAACTGCTGGCTCCGTACGAGGTGATGGAGTGGCGGCGCAGCGGGCTGTCCCTGCTGACGAACCTGCCGCCGGAGCGGCTCCCCGGCACCTCCTTCGCGGCCCGGGACCTGCCCGGGCTGCCGCTGGTCGTCTCGGCGCGCGGACTGATCGGCCGCTTCCTGACCGCCTGGTACGGCCCCGACTACCGCCAGCGGCTCTCCATCGCGGCCGAGATCGAGGCCGCGCACTACGGCTTCGAGCTGCTGCGGTCCGGGGTCGTGAGCGGCGCGATGCTGGTCACCCGGGGCATCGGGGAGGCGGCGGCGGACGGCCGCCTCCCGGAGGCCGGCGGACTGCGCACCCTGGAACTCGTCGGAGAGGTGGGCCCCAGAACGGAGGTACTGGTCGGCGTCTTCACCCGCCGCGGCGAGCGGGACTCCTACGCCCCCGGCCACCCCCTCAACCTCCTGTGGGACGCGCTGTCCCGGGAGAGCGGACGGTGGTGGCTGAGTTCCTGAGCGCGCGGGGGCGTCGGCACCTCAGACGCGTTTGCGGCGTTGACGGGAGGGTGTCGGGAAGAACGCCTGCTCTGGAGGGGGCTTGCTGAATTCCCAACCGGCGTACGCTGAACGGGAGGTGATTCGATGTCGTCGCTACAGGAGAACATCCGCAATCATCGTCGGCGGACTGGCATGAGTCAGGAACAACTTGCCGAGGAAGCCGGCCTGTCCGTGGGTGTCGTCCGCAAGGTCGAGCAAGGCGGAAATGTTCAAGTCGAGACTCTTCACATGCTTGCGCGCGCCCTGGGCACCACCACGTCCAGCCTGTTCGCCACCGAGTCGCCGGAGCCTGTGCGCCCCAACGCGGGCGACGGCCCGAAGCTGATGGCACTGCGCCGAGCACTCATGCCACCTATAGGGCTGTCGGAAGTGCTCACTGAGCCGGGCCAGGCCCCCGACCTTGCAGCCATCTGGCGAGACATTGACGACTCGCACAGCCTGTACCACGCAGACCGCTACGACTCGGTCGCGAAGAAGCTGCCCGCCATCCTGCGCTCCGCCGAGGCTGCGGTCGTGCTAGCCGAGGACGAGGAGGCCCGTCGGCGGGCCACCATTCTGCGCGCGAGCTCCTTCCTGCTCGCCGGAAAGTACCTGACGCAGGTACGGCGGTATGACATGGCCCATCACGCCCTCTCTCAGGGCATCCGGGATGCCAGGGAGACCGGGCAGACGCTCATTGCCGCTACCGGCGTCGTGGGCATGGGCTGGCTGCTCCTGCGCCAGGATCGGTTTGACGAAGCCGAGCGCTTGGCCACTGTCACGGCATCCGAGGTCGAGCCTCGAATCTCCGGTGCGTCACAAGGCGAGTTGGCGGTGTGGGGCGAGCTCCTGCAGCGCGTTGCCTCCGCGGCGATGCGCAATAACCGCCCAGACGTGGCCAAGGAGGCTCGGCGCATGACTGCGACGGCCGCGAGCGCCCTGAACGTCGAGCACGTCAACTTCCGGGAGCATTGGACCACCTTCGGGCCGGTGACTGCCGAGGCGAAGGCGATCGAAGACCTCTCCCTGATCGGGGACGCCCGCGGAGTGCTCCGCCGGGCCGACGAGGGCCCCGTGGGGGCAAAAGCGTTGAAGCGGTTCGGCCGGCCGAGTGCGAACAACTGGGACCGACACCGCCTGGACGTCGCCAGGGCCCACTCGAAGCTGGGATCGCATCAGGACGCCATGGATGAGCTCAACGCCATCCATCGAACCTCGCCGGAGTGGCTGAAGCATCAGTCCATGGCGCGGTACATCATGGACGACATCCTGTCGCGCCGTAAGAGGACGCTGACCGCGGACATGCGTGACATGGCCGCTCACCTGGGCGTAACTGGGTAGCTACTACGCAAGGTGGCACTTCCTGTCGGATCGCCGGAGAAGTGCCACGCTGCGTGTCCGGGGTGCCTCTCTGCGTAGGCGTAGCTTCGTGGTCATGGCGAGCGATCAACAGAACAGACCCGAAATCGGCGATCTGGCCAAGGACTTGCAGACAGACCAGACCGGTGTCGTCATGAGCAAGCTGGGCGGCAGGGTCCAGATGCGGCCCCTCGCGGGCGGTCGCGAAGGGGACGCCAAGCCCGACGACGTGATCCCCCCGAGCGCACGCGAGGAGCTCAGCGCACGCAACACTGTGCGCAGCGCCAGAAGCCGGGCGGTTCTGTGATGCGCGCCATCAGCCGGTTCGCCGGAGTCCTGTTCATCATCGCCATCAGCGCCTCGTGCGGCCTGGTGATCGGCATGAGTCTGGCCCTGCGGACCCCGTGAGCAGGCTCGCCCTGGCTGGCGCGCCCGTCACCGTGTGGGCTGTGGCTCCCCGCGCCTCCCGGGGCGAGCCTTTCCACCCTGTCCGGTGGTCTGTGAGCCGAGCTCGACTACCGCGACAGGTACAGAGAAAAGCACCATCCAACTCAATGAAGGCGAGGAATCGACGTGACCAATTTGCAGGCGATCACCGCTGTCGGCGGTGACGAAGGCGACGGCCACCCCGGCACTCCCTGGACGCCTCCCCAGGAGCCCCCGTCCCCTGACGGTGACACCCCGCCCGGCGACGGGACGCACCGCAAGTGACACTCAACTCTCCGCAGGAGGAGCGCCCCAGCCGCAAGGAGCTGGGGCGCGCCCTTCTCGAATCGCAATCGATGTCGTCGGACTGGGCTCCGACATTCGCGGCACTCGACCGCGCCGTCTTCCTGCCCGACCTGATGTGGCCGTTCGACATGGACATCGGGCAGAGCCTCCCCGTAGACCGGACGGCTGACCCCTGCACCTGGTACGCCGCGGCGGACAGCAACATCCCTATCGTGACCCAGTGGGACGACGGCAATCACATCGGCACCCAGCCAGGGAAGGTGTCCACCAGCTCATCATCCATGCCCTCGGTCGTCTACTCCCTCTTTCAGACCCTGGACGTGGAAAAGGGCATGAAGGTGCTCGACGTGGGCACCGGCACAGGCGAGACATCCGGCGCCCTGTTCCACCGCTGCGGGCATGGCCGTGTCACCACGATCGAGGTGGACCTCGCCGTGTCGCGCCAAGCCCGTGAAAGGCTCTGCACAGCTGGCCTGTACCCCGAGGTCGTTGTAGGAGACGGCTTCAAGGGCTACCGGGACAGCGCCCCCTACGACCGCATTCTGGCCACGGTCGGCCTCCGGGAAATCCCGGGCGCATGGATTGAGCAGACCCGGCCGGGTGGCCTCATCGTCGCGCCGTGGGGCACGCACTTCTCCCACGCGGATGCCGTTGTCCGCCTGGTCGTGGGCAAGGGGAAGGCGTCCGGGCACTTCACCCGCCCGGTGGAGTTCATGAAGCTGCGATCGCAGCGACTGGAACGACCCAAGCATGATGAGTACTTCGCCGCGGGGGCGATGGAGGACGCCGGCACGTCCTTCACGGCGATTCCCGAGGGCGACTTCCTTACCGGGAGGTACACAGCCCTCCCGTTCGCCCTCGGGCTTCGCGTCCGCGACTGCTCCAGGGCCGTTGCTGACAAGCGCAACGGCGCCCGACCCGTGTGGCTCTACGGGCTGAGCGACAGGTCCTGGGCATGCGTCATGTTCCGGGACGGAGAGAAGGAAGCGCGGGTCTGGCAGTCGGGCCCACGACGGCTGTGGGACGAGACGGAGGAGGCGTACTGGTGGTGGGTGGAGCAGGGCCGGCCTGACCACACGCGATTCGGGCTCACCATCACCCAGGAGGGCGAGACTGCCTGGCTCGACGACCCCTCTCAGTTGGTGCAGTTGCAAGGCTGACGCTCGGTCGGCAAAGCGAAGAATGCCCCCAGCCGCGAAGGCCGGGGGCGTCTTCTGGCTCAGGCCACCTCAGTCCAGTTCCCGCTCCCGGGTCTCCGGCAGTGCCAGGACGCACAGCAGGGAGACGGCCGCCATCGCGCTGACGTACCAGCCCACCGACGCCGAGCCGTACGCCGACTGGAGCCGGGTGGCGACCAGGGGAGCCACCGCGCCGCCCAGGACGCCGCCGAGGTTGTAGGCCAGCGAGGCGCCCGAGTACCGCACCCGTGCGCTGAACAGCTCGGGCAGATAGGCGCCCATCGGGCCGTACACCACACCCATGCAGAACAGCGCGCCCCCGATGCCGAGGGCGATCAGCACCGGCCGGCCGGTGTCCAGCAGCGGGAAGAGCACCAGCCCCCACACCGCCGCCAGGACACTGCCGGCCAGGATCAGCCCGCGGCGGCCGGCGCCGTCGGAGCGGGTGGCGGCGAGCCAGGTGCCGGCCGCCAGGAACAGGCAGGCGACGAGGGAGAGCCCCAGCATGGTGTTGCGGGAGATGCCGAGGGTGCCGGTGGCGTAGGAGAGGCAGTAGGTAGTGGCCGTGTAGAAGAGGCCGTACGCCACGATCATCCCGCCCGCGCCCAGCAGCAGTTCGCGCGGATGGCGGCGCAGCACCTCAACGGCGGGGACCCTGCTCGCCTCCTGAGCGTCCAGCACCTTGGTGAAGACCGGTGTCTCGCTGATCTTCAGCCGTACGAACAGTCCGACGCCGACCAGCAGGAACGACAGCAGGAACGGCACCCGCCAGCCCCATGAGCGGAACGCCGCGTCGTCGAGTGCGGACGACAGCAGCCAGAACACCCCGGTCGCCGCGAAGAACCCGACGGACGGGCCGAGTTGCGGGAACGCCGCATACAAGCCCCGGCGGCTGCGCGGTGCGTGCTCGACCGCGAGCAGCGCGGCCCCGCCCCACTCCCCGCCCAGCCCGATGCCCTGGAGGAAGCGCAGCGCGATCAGCAGGAGTGGTGCCCAGATGCCCCAGGTGCCGTACCCCGGGAGCAGTCCGACGCACGCCGTCGACAGCCCCATCAGCAGCAGCGACGCGACCAGGACGGACTTACGGCCCACCCGGTCGCCGAAGTGGCCGAAGACCACCGAGCCGAGCGGCCGCGCGGCGAACGCCACCGCATAGGTGGAGAACGACGCGAGAGTGGCGTTGACCGGATCGAGGGTCGGGAAGAACGCCTGGTTGAGGACGAGCGCGGCGGCCGTCCCATAGATGTAGAAGTCGTAGAACTCGATGGCCGTCCCGATGAACGAGGCCACCGCCACCCGGCGCAGGCTCTCGCCGCCGGCGGCCGCCCCGTTCGTCTTCGCCGGAGCGTCGTCCGGTGTCTGCGCTGCTGTCGCGTCTTTGCTCACCCGCGCACTTTCCGGCCCGGTGGAGGCACCGGTCAAGAGGCCAACGGGCCGGTCCCGGTTCCTGAGACCGGGGCCGGCCGCGAACGGCACCGGCCCAACGCCCTTACGGGTAGCGCAGATACCGCCGCCGCACCGTACGGAAGCGCTTCAGGTCCTGCTGCCAGGCGGCCACGATCTCGTCCGGCCCGGCGCCCGCGTCGATCATCGTCCGGACCAGCGCGGAGCCGGTCAGGCGGTCGATGCCGTGGTCCGGCCGCCAGGCGAAGCCGGACCAGATCCGCTTCGCGGTCACCAGGAGGCCGATGCCGGTGCGCACCGGGTCGAAGGCCGCGCGGTCGTGGACATGCAGTTGGACGCCGCCGATCGTCTTGCCCTGGAACTTGGAGAACGTGGGGGCGAAGTAGGCCTCCCTGAAGTGCACACCGGGCAGCGCCAGTTCGGTGGCGGCCGCGGCCCAGCGCCGGTCGATGCCGTCGGCGCCCAGCAGTTCGAAGGGGCGGGTGGTGCCGCGTCCCTCGGAGAGGTTGGTGCCCTCGAAGAGGCAGGTGCCGGAGTAGACCAGGGCGGTGTCGGGGGTGGGCATGTTGGGGCTCGGGGGGACCCAGGGCAGCCGGGTCGTGTCGAAGAAGTCGGTGCGCCGCCAGCCCGTCATCCGGACCGTCTCCAGCTCCACCGGGCGCCCGGCGGCCTGCGGCACGAACTCGCCGTTGAACAGCAGCGCCAGCTCCGCCACGGTCATCCCGTGCGCCTGCGCGATCGGCTCCCGGCCGACGAACGAGGCATACGCCTTGTCCAGCACCGGGCCGGTGGCCGCGCGGCCGGTGACCGGGTTCGGGCGGTCGAGGACCAGGAAGCGCTTGCCGGCCAGGACCGCGGCCACCATGCAGTCGTACAGCGTCCAGATGTAGGTGTAGAAGCGGGCGCCGACGTCCTGGATGTCGAAGACGACGGTGTCCACACCGGAGGCGGTGAAGATGTCGGCGAGGGCCCGGCCGCTCTTGTTGTAGGTGTCGTAGACCGGCAGTCCGGTGGCCGGATCGTCGTAGCGCCCCTCGGAGCCGCCGGCCTGTGCGGTGCCCCGGAAGCCGTGCTCGGGGCCGAAGACGGCGGTCAGCCGCACCCGGTCGTCGGCGTGCATCACATCCACGATGTGCCGCAGATCCGGGGTGACGCCGGTGGGGTTGGTGACGATGCCGACCCGGTGGCCGTCCAGGAGGCGGTAGCCGTCGGCGGCCAGCCGGTCGAAGCCGGTGCGCACCCGCCGGCCTCCGCCGTGGTCCGGTTGCGCGGCCCGCGCGGGTCCGGCCCCCGAGGCCAGGGCCGCACCGGCCGCTCCGGTCGCCGCCAGTTGCCCGAGCAGAACGCGTCTCGACAGAGCCATCCGCACACCTCCGTGATCAGGAATCAACCGGGTCCGTGTCGTGCGCACGCTAGCCGGGCCGGTGGGATCCCGGAATGGGGCGGGCCGAAGGCGGAAAGGACTCTTCCGTCAGGACATACCGACTGGTTAGTCTGCCGTCAGCCGAACCGACGTGACCGAGGGAGATCCAGCGTGGCAGCCGTACGGGACAAGACCGTGGTCGTGACCGGGGCGGGCGGGGGGATCGGCGCCGCGCTGGCCCGCCGGTTCGCCACCGAGGGCGCCCGGGTCGTGGTCAACGATCTGGACGAGGCCAAGGCGAAGCGGACCGCCGACGCGATCGGGGCGGTCGCGGTCGCCGGTGACGCCTCCGCCGTCGTCCCGGCCGCCCGCGAGGCGCTCGGCGGCGGTATCGACATCTTCTGCGCCAACGCCGGGGTCGGCACCGGCGGCGGGCCCGACGCGCCCGAGGAGGACTGGGCGCTGGCCTGGGACGTCAATGTCATGGCGCATGTCCGGGCCGCCCGTGAGCTGGTGCCGGAGTGGCTGGAGCGCGGCAGCGGCCGCTTCATCTCCACGGTGTCCGCCGCCGGCCTGCTCACCATGGTCGCCGCCGCCCCGTACAGCGTCACCAAGCACGGTGCGTACGCCTTCGCCGAGTGGCTCTCGCTGACCTACCGGCACCGCGGCATCGACGTCCACGCCATCTGCCCCCAGGGCGTCCGCACCGACATGCTGGCCGCCACCGGGACCGCCGGGGACCTCGTACTCACCCCGACCGCCGTCGAGCCCGAGGACGTCGCCGAGGCGCTCTTCGCGGCCATGGCGGAGGGCCGCTTCCTGGTCCTGCCGCACCCGGAGGTCGCGGACTACTACACCGCGCGCGCCGCCGAACCCGACCGCTGGCTCGGCGGGATGAACCACCTCCAGCAGAAGCTGGAGCAGGCCGAGGGCCGCTCCTAGCAGGTGGGGTGGCGGCCTCGGTCGGCCACCCCGCCTCATCCAGCCGTTTCCCCGCAGGGATGATCGGGCGATCAGGAAGAAAGGGCCGCACCTCGATGACCTCCTACCAGGACAAGCCGTGGCTTGCACAGCTCACCGACGCCCAGCGCGCCCCCGTGCAGCCGCCTCCCTCGACGCTGCACGCCTTCCGGGCCGCGGTGGGCAGCGTGCCCGACCGTACGGCGCTCGCCTACTTCGACGGCCGGCTGTCCTACGCCGAGACCGACGCGCTCTCCGACGGCATCGCCGCCCACCTCGCCGAGCGCGGCTTCCAGCGCGGCGACCGGGCCGCGGTCATGCTCCAGAACACCCCGCACTTCGTGCTCGCCCTGCTCGGTGTGTGGAAGGCGGGCGGGGTGGTGGTGCCCGTCAACCCCATGTACAAGTCCGCCGAGATGCGGCACATCCTGGACGACGCCGAGGTCACCGCCGTCATCTGCGCCGACCGCACCTGGGACGGCTTCCTGCGGGCCACCGCCGCCGGGGCGCCGTCCGTACGGATCGTGCTCACCGCCCACGAACGGGATCTCCAGACCCGCGACGACCGGCGGGTGCTGCACGGCGAGCGGCTCGGGCCGCAGCAGGACGCCGACGATCTGCTGACCGTCGCCCGCACGGCCGGGAGGATACGGGTGGCGCCCGACGACCCCGAGCTCACCGCCGGCGACCTCGCGCTGATCAGCTACACCTCGGGCACCAGCGGCACCCCCAAGGGCGCGACCAACACCCACGGCAACATCACCTATAACGCCGAACGCCAGCGCACCGGTCTGGGCCTGCCCGCGGGCGCCACCTACTTCGCGCTCGCCCCGCTGTTCCACATCACCGGCATGGTCTGCGAACTGGCGGCCTGTATCGCCAACCAGGGAACCCTGGTGCTTGCCTACCGCTTCGAGGCGGGTGTCGTCCTGGATGCCTTCCTGGAGCACCGCCCCGCCTATACGGTCGGCCCCTCGACCGCCTATATGGCGCTGATGGCCCACCCCGAGGTCACCCGCGACCACTTCGCGTCCTTCCGGACCATGTCCTCCGGCGGTGCGCCGCTGCCGCCCGCCCTCGTCGAGAAGTTCCGTACCGGTTTCGGGCCGTACGTCCACAACGGCTACGGTCTGACCGAGTGCACCGCGCCCTGCGCCAGCGTCCCGCCGGGCCGGGAGGCGCCGGTCGACAAGGTGTCCGGCACGCTCGCCGTCGGTGTCCCCGGCCCCGACACCGTCGTCCGGATCATCGGCGAGGACGGCCGGGACCTGCCGTTCGGCGAGCCGGGCGAGATCGCGGTGCGCGGCCCGCAGGTCGTCCCCGGCTACTGGCGCCGCCCCGACGCGACCGCCGAGGCCCTTCCGGACGGCGAGCTGCGGACCGGCGACATCGGCTTCATGGACCGCGACGGCTGGCTCTATGTCGTCGACCGCAAGAAGGACATGATCAACGCTTCCGGTTTCAAGGTGTGGCCGCGGGAGGTCGAGGATGTGCTCTACAGCCATCCCGCGGTGCGTGAGGCGGCGGTGGTGGGGGTGCCCGACGCCTACCGCGGTGAGTCGGTGAAGGCGTATGTCAGCCTGCGCCCCGGCACCGCGACGGAACCCGCCGAGCTGACCGCCTACTGCAAGGAACGGCTGGCCGCGTACAAATATCCCCGTGCGGTGGAGATCCTGGCCGAGCTTCCGAAGACCACGAGTGGCAAGATCCTCCGACGGGAGCTGCGCCACCGCGCATGACTGAGCACGAAGGACAGGTGAGGGCGATGGCCGGCACGAAGGACGGCAACGGCAACGGCGGTGCGAAGCCGGTGGCCCAGCGGCTGCTGGCCACCGCCACCAGGCTCTTCGCGGAGCAGGGCTATGACCGCACCTCCGTCCAGGAGATCGTCGACGCGGCGGGTGTGACCAAGGGCGCCCTCTACCACTACTTCGGCTCCAAGGACGATCTGCTGCACGAGGTCTACGGCCGGGTGCTGCGGCTCCAGCAGGAGCGGCTCGACCACTTCGCGGACGCCGACGCGCCGGTGGAGCAGCGGCTGCGGGACGCCGCCGCCGATGTCGTGGTCACCACCATCGAGAACCTCGACGACACCAAGATCTTCTTCCGGTCGATGCACCAGCTGAGTCCGGAGAAGGACAAGCAGGTACGGGCCGAGCGGCGGCGCTACCACGAGCGGTTCCGGGCCCTGATCGAGGAGGGCCAGCGCACCGGCGTGTTCGCCGCCGACATCCCCGCCGACCTCGTCGTCGACTACCACTTCGGGTCGGTGCACCACCTGGGCACCTGGTACCGCGAGGACGGGCCGCTCAGTCCGCAGCAGGTCGCCGACCACCTCGCCGACCTGCTGCTGCGGGCCCTGCGGCCGTGAGTCACGGCGCCGGAATGCGGTCCTGCTCACACAGGTGCACCTGATCCCGCAGCGGGCCTTGACCGCGCCTCCTGGAATTTGTTGGATTGCGCGCAAGACCAGTGGGCATGCGCCCCGGGGCCATGAGACTCAAGGGGCGGTCACGGGCCGGGGCTGTCCTCATCCCGCACCCGTAACCTAAGGTATGGATAGTACTGCTATCTATTGAGTGGGTGCCCTTTGCCTGAAGTGACACTTTTTCTCCGGGAGTACGCACGGACGAGCCGGGAGGTGGGGGCGATCGCTCCCAGCGGCCCCCGGCTCGGCAGGGCCCTCACCCGCTATGTGATCCCCAGCCCCGGCAGTGCCCGCGCGGTCCTTGAGGTGGGGCCCGGCACCGGGGCGGTGACCCGCCATATCGCCGGCTCGCTCGGCCGGCACGACACCCTCGACCTGGTCGAGGCCAACCCGCGCTTCGTCGACCTGCTGCGGGGTGCCTACGGCAGCGACCCGCGGCTCCAGTTCCGTACCGGCCTGGTGCAGGACCATGACCTGGGCAGCTACGACACCATCGTCTGCGGTCTGCCGTTCGCGAACTTCGACGCCCCGACGACCGCGGACATCTTCGACCGGCTGCTGGGTGCCCTGCGGCCCGGCGGCACCCTGTCCTTCTTCGGCTATGTCGGAGGGGCGCGCATGCGCCGCACCTTCACCGGACGGGCGGGGCGCGAACACGTCCTCGACGGGCAGAACACCCTGCGCCGGATATTGGAGCGGCACACCTTCCGTACGGAACTGGTGCTGGGCAACCTGCCACCGGCCCGGGTGCACCACCTGGCACCGGTCGGCGCCCCCGCTCAGCCGGCCTGACGCCGCGCCCCCACCCACCCATAGACGTTCCCCCGGGCGATGCCGGACAGGCATCACGGCATCGCCCGGACGGCACCGAGCGCCGGCACCCCCGATCCGGGTGCCGGCGCTCGGCTCCGCCGACGGCGGCCGGACGGGCACCGCCCGGGATCCTTCCGCCGGCCCCGCGCTACAGGTAGCGCTTCAACTCCCGGCGCGCCAGCGACCGTTGGTGCACCTCGTCCGGACCGTCCGCCAGCTGGAGCGTACGGGCCCCGGCCCACAGCTCGGCCAGCGGGAAGTCCTGGCTGACACCGCCCGCGCCGTGCAGCTGCACCGCCTTGTCGAGGATGTCCACGACCGTGCGCGGGGTGGCGATCTTGATGGCCTGGATCTCGGTGTGCGCGCCCTTGTTGCCCACGGTGTCCATCAGCCAGGCGGTCTTCAGCACCAGCAGCCGCAGCTGCTCCACCGCCACCCGGGCGTCCGCGATCCACTCCTGGACCACGCCCTGCTGGGCCAGCGGCTTGCCGAAGGCCGTACGACTCACCGCGCGGCGGCACATCAGCTCGATGGCGCGCTCGGCCATCCCGATCAGCCGCATGCAGTGGTGGATCCGGCCGGGGCCGAGCCGGGCCTGGGCGATACCGAAGCCGCCGCCCTCCTCGCCGATCAGGTTGCCGGCCGGCACCCGTACGTCATGGAAGACCACCTCGGCATGGCCGCCGTGCCAGTGGTCCTCGAAGCCGTAGACCTGCATGGCACGCTTGACCTCCAGGCCCGGGGTGTCGCGCGGGACCAGGATCATCGACTGCTGGCGGCGGATGTCCGGGCCGTCCGGGTCGGTCTTGCCCATCACGATGAAGATCTGGCACCGCGGGTTCATCGCCCCGGAGATGTACCACTTGCGGCCGTTGATGACGTAGTCGTCGCCATCACGGTCGATCCTGGTCTCGATGTTGGTGGCGTCCGACGAGGCCACCTCCGGTTCGGTCATCGCGAACGCCGACCGGATCTCGCCCGCCAGCAGCGGCTCCAGCCACTGCTTCTTCTGCGCCTCGGAGCCGAACTGCGCCAGCACCTCCATGTTGCCGGTGTCCGGCGCCGCGCAGTTCAGCGCGGTGGGCGCCAACTGCGGGCTGCGGCCGGTGATTTCGGCCAGCGGCGCGTACTGGAGGTTGGTCAGCCCGGCGCCGTACGCCTCGTCGGGGAGGAAGAGATTCCATAGTCCCTGCTTGCGGGCCTCGGCCTTGAGCTCGTCGACGATCGCCGGGGTCTCCCACGGGGAGGCCAGCGCGGCCCGCTGCTCATGGGCGGTCTGCTCGGCCGGGTGGACATGCTCGTCCATGAAGGTCAGGAGCTTCTCGCGGAGCTCCTCCGTCCGGGCGTCGAATGCGAAGTCCATGGTGCCTCAGCCTTCCTTGAGGGTGGTGAGTCCGCGGTCGATGAAGACGGGGACGAGCTCGCCGATCCGGTCGAACCCGGCGCCGACGGTCTGGCCGAGCGTGAAGCGGTAGTGGATGCCTTCGAGGATCACGGCGAGCTTGAACCAGGCGAACGCCGTGTACCAGGCGATCGCGGAGGTGTCCCGCCCGGACCGGGCGGCATAGCGCTCGATCAGCTCGGCCGGGGACGGATGCCCCGGAGCGCCGCTGGTGGTGCTCACCGGCGACTCCGGCAGGCCCAGGTCCGAGCTGTACATCACCAGCAGGCCGAGGTCGGTCAGCGGGTCGCCGAGCGTGGACATCTCCCAGTCCAGTACGGCCTTGAGGGTGTCATCGGCACCCATCAGCACGTTGTCGAGGCGGTAGTCGCCGTGCACGACCGTCGGGGCGGGCGAGGCGGGCAGGGCCCGGCCCAGTGCCTCGTGCAGCTCGTCGATGCCCGGCAGTTCGCGGTTCTTCGACGCGGTCAACTGCTTTCCCCAGCGCCGCAGTTGGCGCTCCAGGAAGCCGTCGGGGCGGCCGAAGTCGCCGAGTCCGACCGCCTCCGGGTCCACCGCGTGCAGCTCCACGAGCGTGTCGACCAGGGACAGGACCACGGCGCGGGTGCGCTCCGGGCCGAGCGGGGCGAGCTGCGCGGCGGTGCGGTACGGGGTCCCCTCGACCAGCTCCATGACATAGAAGGGCGCCCCGATGACCGCCTCGTCCGTGCACAGCAGCAGCGTCTCGGGCACCGGCACCGGCGTCCGGTGCAGCGCGCTGATCACCCGGTGCTCGCGCTGCATGTCGTGCGCGGTGGCCAGCACATGGCCGAGCGGCGGCCGGCGGACGACCCAGGAGCCGGCGCCGTCGGTGACGCGGTAGGTGAGGTTGGACCGTCCGCCCTCGATCAGCTGCGCACGCAGCGGGCCGCCGGCCAGCCCCGGCCGTTCCCGGTCCAGATGCGCACGCAATCGTGTCAGGTCGAGGCCGGGAGGGTCCTCCCGGTCCCGGTCCTGCGGGGGAGGGGTGCCCTTGCTCATCGTGCTCCTCCGTACGGAGTGGACGGTCCATCGGTCGCTGGCACGATCATGCCGACTAGTCGGTATGGAGTCCAGTGCCGGAGCGTGGGGCGTCCGTCACGCGAGGTTTTTCCGCCGTATTTGCCGCCCCGTCCGTCCGCTGCCCCTCATGAGCACGGGCCCGGGGTCTCCCGCGGACCGCGGGCCCGGCTCAGGCGTGACAGGCCACCGGGACCCCGCCGTTCAGCACCGCCATATCGGCGAATCCGGCGATCGGGTCGAGCGGGACGCCCGGTGCGGCGCCGTCCAGTTCCGCGTAGGCCCGGTGCAGATTCGCCACCAGCCGCTCGCTCTCGGCCAGCTCGGCAAACGGGCCGAGATCCGCCTCCTGGGTGGTCTCCAGCGGGGTGCGCCCGGCCGCCCGGCCCTCCTCCGCGAGCCGGCCGACGAACCGCAGATAGCGCTCGATCCCGTCGTAGACCTCGGGGCCGGTCACCGGACCGTGCCCGGGGACGACGGTCACCGCGTCCAGGGCCCGCAGTGTCCGCAGGGCGCGCAGCGAGCCGGCCAGCGACCCCATGAAGAGGAACGGGGTGCCGCCGTGGAAGACCAGATCGCCGGCGAAGACGATGCGCTCCCGGGGCAGCCAGACGATCGTGTCGCCGGTGGTGTGCGCGACGCCCGGGTGGATCAGCCGCACCTCGGTGTCGCCGACGTGCAGGGTCAGCTCGTCGGTGTAGGTGACCTCGGGTGGGGTCAGGCGGATGTCGCCGTACGCCACCTCCGGCCAGACGGCGTGCAGTTGATGTCCGGCGGCCAGCAGTTCGCGGCGGCAGGAGGCATGGCCGACGATCGTCGCCTCGGGGGCGAAGACGCCGTTGCCGTAGGTGTGGTCGCCGTGGTGGTGGGTGTTGACCACGGTGCGGGGAGCCGGGGCGCCGCTCTCGGCGATCCGCCGGCGCAGCAGGCGCGCCCGGCGCTCGGTGGCGGCGGTGTCCACGACCAGCGTGGCGTCCCCGTCGGTGACGAAGCCCGCGTTGTTCAGGCACCAGCCGCCGTCCGGCTGGATGAACGCATGGACCCCGGCGGCCAGTTCGGTGAGATAGGGCTCGGGGACGGGGGGCTCGGTGGCGGGCGGCGGGCCCGCCGGGGTCCCGGCGCCGGGCGGCTCCGTGGTGTCCGGTCCGGTCGTGCCGGGGCCGGTGGGAGGTGCCGCGGGCGGTGCTGCCGGGTTCTGTGCCGCCGTGCGCCGTGCCGTCGCGTCGTCCATGCGGGTGTGCCCTTCGTCCGATGACCCGTCACGCCATGCTGACGGGCCGGGGCCCGCTCGGTGCGCGCGAGGTCGTGTCACGGTACCGCCGCCCCGGCCGGCGGGCCCGCCGTACCCCGCGTCAGTGCCCCGGCCGCACCAGGATCACCGCGCCGCACAGCGCCAGCGCCAGGGTGCAGCCGACCAGCAGCAGCGCGGTCCGCGGGGGCAGGCCCGGCGGGCGGCCGGTGGCCATCGCCCGCATCCGGCGGTGGGACAGGGCCACGAAGGCCGCCCACAGCAGCCCCATCAGCACCGCCAGCATCACCTCGACCGCTCCCGGGGCATCGCTCCGCAGCAGCTGGCGGCCGGCCAGTACGGCCATCGCGGTGGCCGACAGCGTGGTGCGCCGCCACGCGAGCCGGGTCCGCTCGGGCTGGAGTCCGGGGTCCCGGTCGGGAGCCGGGCGCGGCGATCCCGCGCCCGGCGGCTGTCCGCCCGCCATCGGCTAGTCGGTCCGGCCCAGCAGCACCAGCACGACCATCGCCACCGCCAGGAGGCCGACGCCCAGCGCCAGCGCACTGGGGAAGCGGGTGACCGGAAGGTCCTCACCGCGCCGCATCGCGCGCTCACAGCGCACCCAGTGGTTGACCGCCCGCAGCGCACACAGCGCACCGCCCACCAGCAGGACGACGGTGAAGATCAGCCGCAGCCCCTCGTGCAGCCGGGGCAGGAACTGGTCCACCGCGAACCCGCCGCCGACCAGCGCCAGACCGGTCCGCAGCCAGGCGAGAAAGGTGCGCTCATTGGCGAGCGAGAAGCGGTAGTCGGGGGTCGTCCCCTCCTCGTGGACCCGCGCGGGCGAGACCCACAGCCGTACGGCCGCGCGGAGCGACCGCAGCCCGTCGGTGCGGATCATGGCCGAAACCCCGGCCCGCGGCCCGTCCCGTACACCGGCGGCATCAGATCTCCCCCGCCTCCCGCCGGGCGAGCACCTGCCGGTACGCGGCCATCCCGTCCGGCGTCCACGGCCACTCGTCGAGCCGCCGGCTCAGCTCCTCCTCGGTCAGGAACGCGGACCAGTCGATCTCCGACTCCTGCGGGGCCACCGGCAGGGTGCACCGCACCTGGTAGACCGCGGACCACCAGGTGTGCTCGGCCGTCTCGTAGAGGAACTTGAACAGCGGCTCGGGCTGCGCCAGCCCCCGCACGCCCAGCTCCTCCTCGGCCTCCCGCAGCGCTGCCTGGTCGTAGGTCTCGCCGGCGCCGACCACCCCGCCCACGAACATGTCGTAGTGCGCAGGGAAGACCAGCTTCTGCGGAGTGCGGCGGTGCACGAAGATCCGGTCCTGGGCGTCCCGGACCAGGACGAAGGCGGAGCGGGTGCGCATCCGGCGGGCGTAGGTCTCACCGCGGGGGGCCTGCCCCACGACCTGATCGTTCTCGTCGACGACGTCGAGGATCTCGTCCGCGTTGAGCGGTTGCTGATCGGTCATGGAGCCATGCAATCACCAGGGGAGGGGGCCACACCCGCCGGGGCGGGGCACGAAGGGCGATTCCCGTCCGGGGGAGCGGGACGCGAGGAAGGCCCGTACGAGGGAGTCACCCAGGGCCGGACGGGGGAGTGGCGGCGGGAGGCGCGAGGCGAGGGCCCGGGGCCGCCCGCGGCGCGGAGGGGCGCGTCAGTGCGGCTGGAGCTCCCGGGCGTTCTCCCGCTGCCCGGCGCCCGGCGGCATCGCCGGATGGGTGCCGATCAGCACGATGCCCGCGACGACGGCCATGATCCCGATGACCTCCGTGGCCAGCGCCCCGGGCGTCACCCGCAGCTGGTCGCCGAGGAACCCCACCCCGCAGAGAATTCCGGCCAGCGGCTGGGCGGCGGTCAGCGCCGGCAGCGACAGCCGCAGCGGCGCCGACTCGAAGGCGCTCTGCACGAACAGCAGCGCCAGCACCCCGAGCACGACGATGGCGTACGGCTGCCAACTGGTGAGCAGCCCCGACCAGCCGTCGGCCCCGAAGCGCTCACCGCTGATCCGGGTCAGTGCGTCCTGGAGTCCGTAGAGCAGTCCCGCGGCGATGCCCAGGAGCGCGGCCTCCAGGCTCACATGCACCCGCTCCCGCTTGGCGACCGCCGCCAGCAGCAGGGCGGCGCCCAGCACCATGCCCATGATCAGCCACTGCCACATCGGGTCGGCGTTGCTGCGCCCGCCCTGGGGCTGCCCGGCCACGATGAAGGCCGTGACCCCGCCGGCGAGCAGCCACAGCCCGGCCCAGCCGGTCCGGCCGAGCCGCTGCCGGGTCAGCCGTCGGGACAGCGCCATCGCGAACAGCAGATTGGTCGCGAGCAGGGGCTCCACGAGGGTGATGTCGCCCATCCCCAGCGCCACCGCGCCGAGCGCCATCCCGGCCACCATCAGACCGATACCGGCCACCCACAGCGGCATCCGCACCAGGTCCAGCAGCAGACGGAAGGAGAGGAAGTCCTTCATCGGGGCGTGTTGCGCCGCGGCCTGCTGAAACACGAAACCGAGTCCCAGGCAGCAGGCCGCGCCAAGGGCGAGCAATATCACCGTCACGTCGCACCTCGTATCGCGCGGGGTGGGGGGATGCGCCTGAGGATAGTCATCCGGCGTCGGGCGTGGGGTGGCCCTCGTCACCCCCCATTCTCCCGCGTGCCCCGGTGTACCACCCGGTAACTCCATGGTTGACGCGGCAGTCGGGTGCGCTGAGGATCGTTCCACCGTTGCGGCCGGGGCGCCCGGCGTGCCCCGTTGAGGAGAGCAGAGATGGCGTACGACGCTGATGTGATCGTGATCGGAGCGGGGCTCGCGGGCCTGGCGGCCACCGCGGAGCTGGTGGACGCGGGACGCAAGGTGATCCTGCTCGACCAGGAGCCCGAGCAGTCGCTCGGCGGACAGGCCCACTGGTCCTTCGGCGGTCTCTTCCTGGTCGACTCGCCCGAGCAGCGCCGGCTGCGGATCCGTGACAGCCATGCGCTGGCCTGGCAGGACTGGCTGGGCACGGCCGGCTTCGACCGGCCCGAGGATCACTGGCCGCGCAAATGGGCCGAGGCCTATGTCGACTTCGCGGCCGGGGAGAAACGCTCCTGGCTGCACCGGCAGGGTGTACGGCTGTTCCCCGTCGTCGGCTGGGCCGAGCGCGGCGGCTATGACGCGACCGGGCACGGCAACTCCGTCCCCCGCTTCCACATCACCTGGGGTACCGGGCCCGGTCTGGTCGCCCCGTTCGAGCGCCGGGTACGGGCCGGGGTGGCCCGTGGCCTGGTGGAGCTGCGCTTCCGCCACCGGGTGACCGGGCTGTCGCACAGCGCGGGGAGCGTGGACACCGTCAGCGGCGAGATCCTGGAGCCGTCGGACGTCGAGCGCGGCCGGCCCAGCAGCCGCGAGGTGGCCGGTGCCTTCGAGCTGCGGGCGCAGGCCGTGATCGTCACCTCGGGCGGTATCGGCGGCAATCACGAGCTGGTGCGTGCCGCCTGGCCGAAGCGGCTCGGCAGGCCCCCGAAGCGGATGCTGTCCGGGGTCCCGGCGCATGTCGACGGCAAGATGCTGGGCATCGCCGAGGCGGCCGGCGGCCGGATCATCAACCGTGACCGGATGTGGCACTACACCGAAGGCATCGACAACTGGAACCCCATCTGGCCACTGCACGGCATCCGGATCCTGTCCGGCCCGTCCCCGCTGTGGCTGGACGCCCGCGGCAAACGGCTGCCGGTGCCGCTGTTCCCCGGCTTCGACACCCTCGGGACGCTGGCGCACATCATGCGGTCCGGCCATGATCACACCTGGTTCGTGCTCACCCAGAAGATCATCGAGAAGGAGTTCACCCTCTCCGGCTCCGAGCAGAACCCGGATCTGACCGGAAAGAGCATCCGGGACGTGCTGGGCCGGGCCAGGGCCGGTGCGCCGGGCCCGGTACGGGCCTTCATGGACCACGGTGCGGACTTCATCGTCGAGCGGTCGCTGACGGACCTGGTGCGGCGGATGAACGAGCTGACCGGGGAGCCGCTGATCGCGGAGGACGCACTGCGCGGCGAGATCGTGGCGCGGGACCGCGAGATCGCCCACTCATTCACCAAGGACCTCCAGGTGACGGCGATACGAGGGGCCCGGAAGTACCTCGGCGACCGGCTGATCCGCACCGCCGCCCCGCACCGGCTGCTCGACCCCAAGGCGGGCCCGCTGATCGCCGTACGGCTGAACATCCTCACCCGCAAGACGCTCGGCGGCCTGGAGACCGACCTCTCCTCGCGGGTGCTGGCCGACGGCGGCGCACCCCTGCCCGGTGTGTACGCGGCGGGCGAGGCGGCCGGGTTCGGTGGCGGCGGGGTGCACGGCTACCGCTCGCTGGAGGGCACCTTCCTCGGCGGCTGCCTCTTCTCCGGGCGTACGGCGGGGCGGGCGGCGGCGCGGGCGGTGGCCTGACCAGGGACGGGAGGCGGGAGCGGGGACGCGAGGACGGGGACGTGGGGACGGGGGACGGGGACGGGGAGACGGGGCACGGGGACGCGGAGACGGGCGGTGGCGCCGGACGCGGTGCGCGGTCCGTCCGCCTTCCGTTGGCCGTCCGCTCAATACCGTGATACGGAAAGGGGGTTGGCGGATCCAGCCATTCCCATTCGCGCCTTGACGCGGAGCTCTGCGTAGCGCTTTGCTTTGCGTGATGACTGGTGCGGACCAAGCCATCACCCTCTGTAGAGGCGCGTACGGATCCGGTCCCTCCCCACTGAGGACGACTCAGGGGGTTGTTCGGGGCCGGTGCGGCGCGTCATGGAGCCCCTGACCCGTGATTTCCCTTTCCCCATCCCCACCGCCGCAGCTCGCACCCGCCCGCTGCCCGGGCGGCCCGGCGCTCGCCCCGGCCCTGGACGACGCCCAACTGTCCCTCGCGGCCGACGCCTTGGCGCTCGGCCAGTGGGCCCGGGTGCGCAGCCTGCTCGCCGAGACCGGCGAGGACTGGGAGCTGCGCGGCCACCGATTAACTGTCCTGGCCACCTCACCCGGCAGCGCCGCCTGGGCCGGCGACTGGCGGCTCGCCGAACCGGACAGCGGTGACGCCGCCACCCTCCAGGCCCTCGCCACCGTCCGGCTCGCGCTGCACGGCGAGAGCAGCGCCGAGGCCGCCGCCGACGCCTGTGCCACCGCCGCCCGGATGCTGCCCGAGGACCCCACGCCCTGGCTCGGCGCGCTCATCCTCGCCCGCCGCACCGGCACCCCGGAGGCCCGGTCCCATGCCTTTCAGCAGATCCGCGCCCGGCACCGCGACCACCATCACGCGCATCACCTGATGACGGCCGCCCTGGCCGAGGAGCATCCCGGCGCCCGCGAGGACCCCCGGCACCCGGCCCATGCCTTCGCCGCCCGCGCCGCTGCCCGCGCCCCCGCCGACTCGCCGCTCGCCCTCCTGCCCCTCGTGGCCCACGCCGAGCGCTACCGCGTCCTGGCCGCCGCCGGCCCGGCGCCCCGCCCGGACCGGGGGCACTGGTCCACCCGGCGCGCCCACCAGATCCTGCGGGACGCCTTCGACTGGTGGCTGGAATGGGGCGGCGAGGACCATCCCCGCGGCAAGGTCGATCTCAACTTCCTGGCCCATGCCACCTTCCACGAGGGGTGGATGGCCGAGGCCGCCGCCCTCTTCCAGCGCATCGGCCCGCACCCCACCCGGGCCCCGTGGTCGTACGCGGGCCACGACGCCGACGCCGCGTTCCGGGCCGCCCGGGACATCGCCCTGCGCCGGGCCGGGGACATCACCGTGCCGTGCCCCCGGGGGCGCCGATGACGAAAGTCTGACGCCGGGGCCCGGAGGCTGGCCCCGGCGCCCGCCCGGTGTTCGAATCGGAGCATGACCAGGGACGACAAGCCGGGCCGTCCGGCGGGCGGCGGCAGGGACGGGCAGGGCACCCCGGTGGGCCGCCGGGTGGTGCTCGGCATGCTCGCGGCCGGCGCCGCCGGAGTGGTCACCGCCCCCTTCCTCCAGCGTGCCTACGACAGCGCCCTCGGCGGCGCCGCGCAAAAGGACCCCACCGGGCTGACCGGTCTGCTCCCGGGCGGCGGCGGCTTCCGCTACTACTCGGTGACCGGCTCCGTACCGGAGAAGGACGCGCACAGCTACCGGCTGACGGTCGACGGCCTGGTGCGCCACCGTGCCGGCTACCGCCTCGCCGACCTGCGCCGGATGCCGCAGACCCGGCTCGTGCGCGATGTCCAGTGCGTCACCGGCTGGCGGGTGCCCGGCACCCCCTTCGAAGGGGTGCGCCTCTCGGCCCTGCTCGACGCCGCCGGGGTCCGCCCCGAGGCCAGGGCCGTCCGCTTCACCTGCTTCGACGGCGCCTACAGCGAGTCGCTCACCCTCGAACAGGCCCGCCGTGACGACGTCCTGGTCGCCCTGCGGATGCGGGACGAACCGCTCGCCCATGCGCACGGCGGTCCGGTACGCCTCTATGTCGCGCCCATGTACTTCTACAAGTCGGCGAAGTGGCTCTCCGGGATCACCGTCACCGACCGGGTCGAGCCCGGATACTGGGAGGACCGTGGATATGACGTCGACGCCTGGGTCGGCCGGTCGAACGGACGCGACGATGCCCCCACGACCTGACGACCCCTCGGAGCCGGCCGCCGAGCGCCCCCGCGTCCCCCGCTTCACCCCCGCGGAACACCGGGTGCACCGGGCCACCGCCACCCTGATGGCCCTCTGCGTCCTCACCGCGGGCTGTCTCTACCTCCCCTTCCTGGCCGAACTCGTCGGGCGCCGCGCCCTGATGGTGACCGTCCACGAGTGGTCCGGCATCCTGCTGCCCGTCCCCCTGCTGCTGGGCCTCGGCTCCCGTGCGCTGCGCGCCGACCTCACCCGCCTCAACCGCTACGGTCCGCACGACCGCCAGTGGGTGCGCGCCGCACTCCGCCGCCGGGGCGGCCGGCCGGCCGGAAAGTTCAACGCCGGCCAGAAGCTCTACGCCGCCTGGATCGCCGGCGCGGTCCTCGTGATGCTCGGCACCGGCCTGCTGATGTGGTTCACGCACCTCGCCCCCCTGGTCTGGCGCACCGGCGCCACCTTCGTCCATGACTGGCTCGCGCTCGCCGTGGTCCTGGTGATCGCCGGACACGTCGGGAAGGCCTTCGGCGACCCCGAGTCCCGCCGCGGGCTGCGCACCGGGTCGGTCGATGCGCAATGGGCCCGGCGCGAGCATCCGTTGTGGGAGCACGAGGACAACCCGCGGTAGAACGCGGCAAGTTGCAGAGACCACCGTGCAGAGAACTCTTTGCAGAGAACCCTGTGCAGAGGAGTCTCTGCAACTCTAGGCTGTCGGCTCATGAGTGACGCCCCTGAGCCGAACCGGCCGCAGCCGCCGTCCACCACCCCTCCCGTCCGCCGGATGGACGCCCGCAGTCTGCGCGGTCTGGCGCATCCTCTGCGGATGCGCATCCTGGATCTGCTGGCCCTCGACGGCCCGGACACCGCCACCGGACTCGGCCGCCGTCTCGGCGAGAACACCGGCACGGTCAGCTGGCATCTGCGCCACCTCGCCGACCACGGCTTCATCGAGGAGGAGACCGGCCGTGGCACCCGTCGCGAGCGCTGGTGGCGGGCGGTACGGGTGGCCCGCCGCCTCGACACCAACGACTTCCGCGACGACCCCGACAGCCGCGGCGCCCTGTCGGTCTATCTGCACGAAACCGTCCACCGGGACTTCGGTCAGGTCACCACCTACCTCGCCGAGGACTGGGGCCCGGAGTGGCGCGACGCCGGGACCCTCTCCCGCTGGCAGGACCTGCGCCTGACTTCCGAGCAACTGGCGGCTCTGAACGCGGAGTTGGAGGCCGTGGTCGTCCGGCACCGGGAGGCGGCGGCCGGCGGCGGGGCGGCGCGGGACGGGGCGGTTCCGGAGGCCGGGGAGGCCCGGCCCGTGATCGTCCAGCTCCAGTCCTTCCCCCGTAAGGAGCGGGACGAGCGATGAGCGGACTGCTGCGCCGCCACCGTGACTTCCGGCTGCTGTGGTGCGGGGAGACGGCGGGCAAATTCGGCGCTGCGGTCAGTGCGGTGTCGATGCCGCTGGTGGCCGTCGCCACCCTGCACGCCACCACCTTCGAGGTCGCACTGATCGGCGCCTGCGGCTGGCTGCCCTGGCTGCTGATCGGCCTCCCGGTCGGGGTGTGGGTGGACCGGCTGCGCCGCCGCCCGCTGATGCTGGCCGCCGCGGGGAGCTCGATGGTGCTCTTCGCCGCCGTACCGGTCCTGGCCCGGACCGGCGGGCTCACGCTCGGTCCGCTGATCGCCGTGGCCCTGCTGGCCGGCGGCTCGGCGGTGCTGTTCCAGACCGCCTACAGCGCCTACCTCCCCACCCTGCTCGCCCCGGCCGACCAGGCCGAGGGCAACGCCAAGCTGCACGGCAGCGCCTCCGCGGCCCAGATCGCCGGGCAGGGGGCGGGCGGCCTCATCGCCCAACTGGCGGGCGCCGTCAACGGGTTGTTCGCCCATGCCGCCACCTTCCTCGTCGCGCTGCTGTGCCTGCTCGGCATCCGGTACCGCGAACCCCGCCCGGCGGGCCGGGAGGGCGCGCCGCGGTCGCTGACCGGGGAGGTCGCCGAGGGGCTGCGGCTGGTCGCCGGTGACCCGTGGTTCCGTACGCTCACGCTCTTCGGCGCCGCCTCCAACCTCGCGCTGATGGGGTATCAGTCCCTCACGGCGGTCTTCCTGGTCCGCGAGGTCGGGCTCCCGCCCGGCGCGGTCGGCGGGCTGCTGGCGCTGGCGAGTACGGGCGGTATCGCGGGGGCGTTCGTGGTGCGCCGCACCGCCGGCCGGCTCGGCACCGCCCGCGCCATGCTGCTGTGGGAACTCGGCGTCCCCAGCGCGGCGTTGCTCATCCCGCTCACCTCCCCGGGCGCCGGGGCGCTGCTCTACGTGGCGGGCGGTTTCGGCGTCAGCGCGGGCGTGGTGGCCGGCAACATCCTCAAGGTGAGCTTCCAGCAGAGCTACTGTCCGCCGCCGCTGCTCGGCCGGCTGGTCGCCGGCAGCGCGTTCCTCAGCTACGGCACCCTGCCGCTGGGGGCGCTGCTCGGCGGCGCGCTCGGCTCCGCCCTGGGCGTCCGCACCGCGATGTGGATCATGACCGCCGGGGTGCCACTGGCTGCCCTGATCCTGCTCTTCTCACCGGTCCGGACGGTCCGCGACCTCCCGGTGCGCCCGGCGGCGCAGGAGCCCGGCGGGCCCGGCCCCGGGGCGGCGGAGCGGGACGGGGCGCCGACGCACCCCTGAGGCGACGCCGGGGCGCCCGTACGCTCATGCCGCTGAAGCGACGCCGGGCGCCCGTACGCTCATGCCGCGGGCGGCTCCGCCGGTGCCTCCGCCGCCGGCAGTTCGACCTCGAAGCGGCAGCCCGCCCCGGTGTTCCGTACCGTCGCCCGGCCCTCATGGGCCGCCACGATGCCGCGGACGATGGCCAGGCCCAGCCCGGCGCCGCCCTTGCCGTCCGCCCGCGGGGTGCGGGCCGTACTGCCGCGCCAGCCGGTGTCGAAGACCCGCGGCAGATCCTCCGGCGGGATGCCGCCACAGCCGTCCTCGACCGCGAGCACCACCCGGCCCTCCGCGTGCCGGGCGCTGACCGCGACGGTGCCGTCGGCGGGCGTGGCGCGGATCGCGTTGACCAGCAGATTGCCCAGGACCCGGGTGATCTGCTGGGCGTCCACCCGCACCGGCAGCGGTACCACCCCGCCGTCCACCAGCCGCACCCCGCTCGCCCGCGCCAGCGGCCCGGCCCCGGCGAGGGCCTCGTCCACCAGGTCGTACACCGACACCCGCGACAGCGTCAGGGCCAGCGCCCCGGCCTGGATACGGGACAGTTCGAAGAGGTCGTCGACCATCGCGGCCAGCCGGTCCACCTCGATCCGCATCCGTGCGTGGTAGCGCGCGGTGTCCTCGGCGACCCCGTCCTCCAGCGCCTCGGCCATCGCCCGCAGCCCGGCGAGCGGAGTGCGCAGATCGTGCGAGATCCCGGCGATCAGCTCGCGCCGGGAGGCATCCAGCGCCCGTTCCCGCTCCCGCGCCTCGGCGAGCCGCCCGCTGGTCTCCTCCAACGCCCTTGACAGCGCGGCCAGTTCGGCCGTGGGTGGTTCGGCGGGCGCCACGAAGCCGCCCTCGCTGCCGACCGTACGGGCCGAGCGCGCCAGCTCCCGGCTGCCCGCCGCGATCCGCCGCCCGAAGAGCAGCGCCGCCGCCAGCGACACCACCCCGGAGACGGCCACCACGGCCATCACCACACCCAGGTCGTGCCCGGACAGAAACATCGCCTGGGCGACCGCCACCGTCCCCGCCGCCATCGCGGCCACCGCCAGCGCCGCCACCGCGAACAGCGACAGTGCGACCGAGCGCCGCCGCAACACCCGTACCGCGGGCGCGGCGAGCAGCCCCGCCAGCGCCGCGCCGAGCGCCGCCAGCGCCACGATGACCAGGAAGTCCGTCATGGGCGCGGTCCCCCTCCCGGCAGCGGTCCGTCCTCCGGCCCCGGCTCGTCCGCCACGGGGTCGAAGCGGTAACCGGCGCCCCAGACCGTCGTCACCAGCCGTGGCGCCGCCGGATCCGCCTCGATCTTCTCCCGCAGCCGCCGTACGTGCACGGTCACCGTCGACAGATCGCCGAACTCCCAGCCCCAGACCCGGTGCAGCAGCTCCTCCCGGGAGAAGACCCGCCCGGGGTGCCGCATGAAGTGCAGCAGCAGATCGAACTCCCGTGCCGTCAGGGTCAGTTCACGGCCCGCCCGGATCGCGCGCCGGCCGCCCGGGTCCGCGCCCAGGTCGCCGGCCCGCAGGATCTGCGCCGGGGCGGCGGCCGGCGGCGGGGCCTCGGCCCTGCGCAGTACGGACCCGATGCGCAGCACCAGCTCACGCGGGCTGAAGGGCTTGGTGACATAGTCGTCGGCGCCCATCTCCAGTCCGGCGATACGGTCCGCCTCCTCGCCGCGCGCGGTGAGCATCACCACCGGCACCGAAGGCCCCTCCTCGTGGCGGCGCAGCCTGCGGCACACCTCCAGACCGTCCAGTCCCGGCAGCATCAGGTCCAGCACGATCAGATGCGGGCGGAAGGACGCGGCGCGGTCCAGGGCGGCGAAGCCGTCGGCGGCGTGGTCGGTGGCGTATCCGGCCCGGGACAGATAGCCGGTGACGACCTCGGCGACGGTCGGATCGTCCTCGACGACCAGGACGCGGCGGGGCGCCGTGGACGGGGGCGGCGGGTGGGGCGTGGTTCGGTGCACGGGATCAGCGTGCCATCGCATCGAGGTCCGCGGCACCGAAGGAGGCCGAGAACCGCTTGCACCACACCACGGCGCTGTGGAACCGGGACAGGTCGGTACCGGAAGCGACGGCGTAGTTCTGATTGCCCTGGTTGCCCTTGAGCCTGCCCAGCTCCACGGCCCCGTTCCCGAGCCCCTTCTCGGCCTCGGCGGCGCTGCGGGTCGACAGATAGACGCGTACGTCCGGGCCCTCGGAGGTCTTGAGGTCCTCCAGCCGCAGCACCCGCGAGCCGTCGGCGAGCCCCAGGGTGCGGGCCGTGCCGCTGGTGTCGTGCTCGTGGGAGACGAAGCGGCCGCGGGCCAGCTCCTGGTCGCCGGTGCCCGTCTTGGCGGCGGGGGCCGAGGCGGCGGGCCCGGCCGAGGGCAGTGACTCGTTCACGGTGGTCGTCGTGAACGCCCGCCACGGCTGGAAGAGATAGAGCGCGAACGCCGCGACCAGGGTGAGGACCAGCAGGGCCGGGATGACGGTGCGGCGGGTCAGTGAGATCTTCATGCCCTCAGAAAACCCCGGTGAGCGCCCGTCGCGCGCGCCGCGGACGGGTTCCGTAAGGCTCCGGTAATCAGTACCGGGTCGGGGTACCGGGAGAGGCGGTCCGGGGGCGTACCGCCGGTGCGCCCGGCCCCGCACTTCGCCGGCGCCTCGCGTCAGTTCTCCAGCGCCTCGCGCACCCGTCGCGAGACCGTGAAGGCGTACAGGTCCAGCACGCCGGGCGGCTCGGCCAGCCCCGGTCCTCCCGCGCGGATCCACGCCGCGATGTCCGCGAGCGCCTCGTCGTCGTTGACCAGCCCCAGCCACACGGGCCGCCCGCCCGCCTTCCGCCCCGCGGCCGACGGCTGGACCACGACCACATTCGCCTGGTCGCAGACGTCCAGGCACTCCGAGGCGCGTACCGGCGCCGCGCCGTCGAGCGCCGCGCGCAGACGGGGTATTTGTCCGGCGTGGTCGACGCCCGGGATCTTGGCCGCGTCGCCACAGCAGCAGCCGCGGCATACGGTGACCCGGCACGGGGCTGCGGTGGCGGTCCGTCCGGCAGGCTTGTTGCTCACCGATTCATGCTACGTGGGCCGTTGACGGCGCCCGACGCCGGGAGCGGAACCCGGCTCATAGGGAGCGGCACCCGGCCCACCGGGGGAGAAATCCGGCCCACCAGGAGGAAAACCCGGCCCACGGGAGGGAAACCGGCCCGGCCCTCCGGGATAGACACCGGGCTCACCGGGATAGACATCCGGCATGCCCCTGACCGAATCCCCTCCCCCTCAGCCCGGTTCCGCCCCGGAGCGCGCGATACCCGGCCCGGCCGGACTTCCCGTGCTCGGCTCGATGCTCGACCTCCGGCGCGACTCGCTCAGCACGTTCTTACGAGCCCGGCGGGAGCACGGCGATGTGGTCCGGCTGGAAGCCGGGCCGCCCGGCCTGCGCAGCGTCTTCCACGCGGTCTTCGCGCCCGAGGGCGTACAGCAGATTCTCGCCTCGCAGGCCACCAACTTCCGTAAGGACCACCCGCTTTACGAGGAGGTCCGGCAGGCCTTCGGCAACGGCCTGCTGACCAGCCAGGACGCCGACTACCTCAGACAGCGCCGGCTGGTGCAGCCGCTGTTCACCAAGCGCCGTGTCGACGGCTATGCCTCGGCGGTGACCACCGAGGCCGCCGGCCTCGCCGACCGCTGGCGGACCGCGGACGGCGGTACCGTCGACCTGGTCCCCGAGATGAACCGGCTGGCGCTGCGCACCGTCTCCCGGATCCTGTTCGGTCTGGACGCGGAGGCGGCGGTGGACGCCATCCACCGCTGCGCCCCGGTCATCAACGCGTATGTCGTCCGGCGCGCCTACGTCCCCGTGAAGATCCCCCGCGAATGGCCCACCCCCGGCAACCAGCGGGCGCGGGCCGCCACCGATGAGCTGAACGCGCTGTGCGACCGGATCGTGGCGGACCGGCGGGCGTCGCGCGAAACCGCCGGGGACGGGGACGGCGCGGGCGAGGATCTGCTGTCCCTGCTCGCCGCGGCCGGCAATGACGAGGACGGTTCGCTGGACGCGACCGAGGTCCGCGAACAGGTCCTGATCTTCCTGCTGGCCGGGCACGAGACCACCGCGACCTCCCTCGCCTTCACCCTCCATCTCCTGGCCCGGCACCCGGAGGAACAGACGCGGGTCCGCGACGAACTCGACCGCGTCCTGGGTGACCGCACCCCCACGGCCGCCGACCTGGACCGCCTGCCGTATCTGACGCAGGCGCTCAAGGAGTCGATGCGGCTCTATCCGGCGGCGCCGGTGGTCAGCCGCCGGGCCGTGGCGGCCACCGAGATCGGCGGATTCCGCATCCCGGCCGGTGCCGATGTGGTCGTCGCACCCTGGGTCACGCACCGCGACCCGGAGCTGTGGCCGGACCCGGAGCGCTTCGACCCGCGGCGCTTCGGTCCGGAGTCCGAGGCGGCGCGGCACCGCTACGCCTGGTTCCCGTTCGGTGGCGGACCGCGCGCCTGTATCGGGCAGCACTTCTCGATGCTGGAGTCCGTGCTGGCGCTGGCCGTGCTGCTGCGCGGGTACGAACTCGACGCCGTGGACGAGGAGGTGCCGGTCTCGGCCGGAATCACCCTCCAGGCGACCGGTCCGGCACGGGTACGGCTGCGGCCGCGCGCCGGGGCGGGGGAGTAGCGCCCGGGGACGCCGCCCGAAGGGAAATTAAACGCAACGAAAATAGCGTTTGCTTTTCGGTGGCGTTCCCCGTACCGTCAACATCGTTCCTGTTGCCGCCGATCGGAGAAGGCCGTTGCTCGTCTGAGGTCATGAGACACCGCGCCCGTGAGCGGTGATCCGCCCTGCGCTTCCGGTATCCGGAGCGGCGGATCATGCCTCATGCGGCCCGTCCGCGACCTCGGCGTACCCGCACGGCGTACCCCGGCGCACACCGGCGTTCCGACGCGGTGTCTCCCAGCGCAGTCCGCATGCACCCCCACCCGCGCCCAGGAGACCCGTATGTCCATGTCCTCCGCCTCCCCGTCCGCCGCCTCCATCGTCTGCACCGGCCTCGGCTTCACCTGGCCCGACGGCAGCCCCGTCCTGGAGGACTTCCCGCTGGCCGTCGGCCCCGGCCGCACGGGCCTGATCGGCCTCAACGGGGCCGGAAAATCCACCCTGTTGAAGCTGATCGCGGGCGAACTCACCCCAACGGCGGGCAGCATCAAGGTCGCCGGCGAGGTCGGCTACCTCCCGCAGCACGCCCCGCTCGACACCGCCCTGCGGGTCGACCAGGCACTCGGTATCGCCACCGCGCGCGCCGCGCTGCACGCCATCGAGGGCGGCGACGCGAGCGAGGAGCACTTCACCGCCATCGGTGACGACTGGGACGTCGAGGAGCGCGCCCGCGCCACCCTCGACCAGCTCGGGCTGCCCGGTATCGACCTCGACCGCACCATCGGCGAGGTGTCCGGCGGCGAGTCCGTGCTGCTGCGGCTGGCCGCCCTGCTGCTGCGCCGGCCGGATGTCCTGCTGCTCGACGAGCCCACCAACAACCTCGACCGGGCGGCCCGGGAGCGGCTGTACACCGCGGTCGCCGGCTGGTCCGGCGTGCTCGTCGTGGTCAGCCACGACCGCGAACTCCTCGAACGCGTCGACCGGATCGCCGACCTCCGCGACGGCGAGGTCCACTGGTACGGCGGCAACTTCAGCGCCTACGAACGGGCCCTGGCCGTCGAACAGGAGGCGGCCGAGCGGATGCTGCGGGTCGCCGAGGCCGACGTCCAGCGCCAGAAGCGCGAACTGGCCGACGCCCACGTCAAGTTGGCCCGCCGGGTCCGCTACGGCAACAAGATGAGCGCCCAGAAGCGTGAGCCGAAGATCGTCATGAACGAGCGCAAGAGGGAGGCCCAGGTATCCGCGGGCAAACACCGCATCATGCACACCGAACGCCTCAAGGAGGCCAGGGACCGGCTCGACGAGGCCACCGAAGCGGTCCGGGACGACGACGAGATCCGTATCGATCTGCCGCACACCGCCGTGCCGCCGGGCCGCACCGTGCTCACCCTCCGCGCGCTGCAGGCCCGTTACGGCGTACACGCGAATCTGGAGGTGCGCGGCCCCGAAAGGATCGCGCTGACCGGCCACAACGGCTCCGGCAAGACCACGCTGCTGCGCACCGTCGCCGGTCTGATCCCGCCGGAGTCCGGTACGGCCGAGACCCATGTCCCCTACCGCTTCCTGCCCCAGCGGCTGGAGGTGCTCGACCCCGCGCTGACCGTCGCCGAGAACGTCGCCCGCTTCGCCCCGGACGCCACCAACAACCGTATCCGGGCCCGGCTCGCCCGCTTCCTGTTCAAGGGCGCCCGCGCCGACCAGCCGGCCGGCACGCTCTCCGGCGGTGAACGCTTCCGCGCCTCGCTCGCCGCGCTGATGCTGGCCGAACCGGCCCCGCAGCTGCTGCTGCTCGACGAGCCGACCAACAACCTCGACCTCGCCTCGGTCCGCCGGCTGGTCACCGCCCTGGAGTCCTACGAGGGCGCGCTCCTGGTCGTCAGCCACGACCTGACGTTCCTCCGCGACCTCGGCATCACCCGCTGGCTGTCGACGGAAGGCGGTGAACTGACCGACATCGCACCGCTGTAGGAGGGGAGGGGGCGGGCCCACTGCCCGGCCCGCCCCCGAAAACCGGTTGCCGCCCCCCTTCCCGTGGGCCACGATCCTCCCCATGACCTACAGGAAGGGCGGCCACCGCCCCACCCGATGACCGCGCGGACCCCGGGCCAGGACCCGGTCCCCGCCCCGTCAGCCACCGATCCCGACCACCCTGCCGAGGTAACCGCGGCGGTCGTTGACGGATCCGTCCTCACCCCCGGCGCCACCGTCCGTAGTGCCGTCTTCGACGCGGTACGCGCCGACCCGGACGGCCCGGTCGCCCAAGAGCTGACCGCACTCACCCACCACCGGCGCCCCGCCGTACGCCGCACCGCGCTCACCCTGCTCACCGAGCTGTCCTTCAGCGGTCCCCGGCCCTGGCCGGGCCCGATCGAGGCGGCGGCGGCCCGGCTCCACGACCCCGACCCGGAAGCCCGCCAGGCAGCCGCCCGCCTCCTCGTGCGCGCCGGCGGCACCGACCGCGCCCGCACGGCCCTCGACAGCCACCCCGACCCCGCCACCCGTATCGCGCTGGCCGACGCACTGCTGCTGCACACGCGCCACACCCCGTGCCCGTCCGTGTCGCTGCGCACCGACCCGCTGCCCGACATCCGCCTGCTCGCCTGTATCGAGGAGCTGCGCACGGCGCCGGAGGAGGAGTGGCCCGCCCTGGACGCCCAGACGATGGCGGAGGTCGGCGCACTGTCCGCCCATGACGCGGACGGCAGTTGGCCCCTCGGCTTCCGCTGGGGTGACGCCCTGTTCCGGCAGGACCGGGAGCAGCACTGCTACACCACCGCCGCCCGGCTGCTGACCGGCACCGCGGGCCCCTACGGCCAACGGGTCGGGGTGGACCTCGCCCGGCGGGCCCTCCAGTCGTGGCGGGCCGCCCCCGCCACCCTGACCCCGCACCTCACCGGGCTGCTCCGCACCGCACCGGCCGCCCTGCGCGACCTCGCCGTGGACGCGCTCTGCGCCTCCCGCACCGCCACCCGCCTGGCC
The DNA here is from genome assembly GCF_055574515.1 of Streptomyces sp. NPDC029466. NCBI lineage: Bacteria > Bacillati > Actinomycetota > Actinomycetes > Kitasatosporales > Streptomycetaceae > Streptomyces > Streptomyces sp. NPDC029466. The sequence continues at coordinate 111,886 of NZ_JBVHZH010000013.1, read as the reverse complement.
GCCGACGACCTGGCGGCCCTGCTGCCCGCCACCCGTAACCCCCGCTCCGCCATGGCCTGGAAGCTCGCCTACGCCCTCGCCACGGTCGACGACCCGCGCGCCGCCCCGTACGTCCACGCCCGCCTGGCATCGGGGACACCGCCGGCCGGTGCGGTGGCCGCCGTCCGCGGTCTGCTGCGCTCCGGGACCGCCGACCCGGAGCATCTCGTCCCCGTCATACGGAGGTTGCTCCGCTCCGACGATCCGCTCGCCGTGCCGACCGCCACCGCGTTGAGCGAGGACCTCGGCCCCGCGGCGGCGGCCTGCGTCCCCGACCTCATCGAGGCGCTCCGCACCGAGTGCGCCGCGGGCGATGCCCGGGGCGCCGAGTGGGCCGGCCGGCACGAACTGCGCCTGGTCACCGCGCTCGGCCGGATCGGCCCCGCCGCCGGGGCCGTGGTGCCGCTGCTCGAAGGGCTCAGCCGCGACTCCCGGCAGCGGGCCGGCTACCGGGAGCTCGCCCTCTCCCGGATCACCGGGGAGCGCCGCTACGTCGAGGCCGCACTGCGCACCCCGTCCCGGCTGCGGCGGTATGTGTCCGACCGCTCCGCGCTCTTCGACTGGCTGCTCGACCACGGCGGCCTGACACCGGACCAGTCCCGTCAGCTGCGGGACCTCGTCCTCAGCCGCCCCGGCGGGATGCAGGTCTTCGGATCGCGGGCCCTGTGGCGCCACGAGGGCCCGGCGGCCGCCGCCGACCTGCTCGCCGTCCTCCCGCAGTACCTCGACGACGATCTCTTCGGTCCCGCGGCCATGGCCACCCTGGCAGCCATGGGGGAGCACGCCCGCCCGGCCCTGCCGCCGCTGCGCGCACTCATCGGCCGACGCACCCGGCTCCCGCTGCACGCCGGTTCCGGGGACGCCGATATGAACGCCGATGAACACCTCCTCGAAGCCGCCCGGCGGACGGTCCGCGCCCTGACCGCCTAGGTGGGCTGTCCGGCGGACCTGCCGCGATCCGCCGGACGATCCGCCGGACAGCCCCGCGCCGCCGCGAGCGGCCTCACCGGCTCCCGAGCCCCCGGGCGCCCGCCGCGAACAACCCCAGCGTCTCCCCGCATTGCGAATGCAGCGGCTCCGGCAGCGCGTCCGGGGCGAACCAGTCGAGCGCGTCGAACTTGTGCGGTTCGCCGATCGTCACCCCGTCCGGGGCCACCCGTACGGCGAAGACCACCGCGACCCAGTGCGAGTCGACCGGATCGCCGCGCAGCACATTGCGCACCCCGATCTGCTCGATGCCGAGCGGCCGCACCCCGTACTCCTCCCGCACCTCCCGGGCCACGGCCGTCTCGAAGGACTCCCCGAACTCCAGCGCCCCCGCGCCGCAGTCCCAGGTCCCCGGCTCGTCCCGGGCCCCGGCGCCGCGCCGCGCCAGCAGCACCCGCCCGGCACCGTCATGGCACACGAAGACACAGGACACCTTGGGTTCCACCGTTGTCATCTCCCTCTCAACTCCCCTCGGTCCGCTCAGAAGTGGTGCAGCAGCTCGCCGAACGCGGGCAGCCGCAGCACCTTCTCGTCGGCCGGGTCGAGCTCCTCGTGCTCCAGGACCCAGGTGTGGTCATGCGGGATGAACACCGCGTTGAGGCCCGCCGAACGCGCCGGCAGGATGTCCGACTTCGGGGAGTTCCCGATCATCCACGTCGAGCTGGGCACCAGGTCGTAGGCCCGCACCAGCTCCTCGTAGGTCGCGACGTTCTTCTCCGCCACGATGTGCACCTCCCGGAAGTGCCGGGTCAGCCCCGAGGCCGTCACCTTCCGCTGCTGCTCCTCGGTGTCGCCCTTGGTCAGCAGCAGCAACTCGTGCCGCCGGGCCAGCTCGGCCAGGGTCTCGGCCACCCCGGGCATCAGCTCCACCCGGTCCCCGGCGAAGGCCGCCGCCCACCCGGCGATCCGCGCCGACTCCTCGGCCGTCGCGGCCCGTCCGCGCAGCCGCGCCACACACTCCCCGAGGCTGTGCAGAAAGACCTTGCTGCCGTATCCGAGCGTCAGCGCGTTCGCCGCCTCGATCCCGTCGAGCACCGCCCGCACCCCGGCCCGGTCGAGCTCGGGGTGGGCCATCCACTCCAGGAACTCGTCGATGACCCGCTCGAAGATCACGTTGTTCTCCCACAACGTGTCATCCGCATCGAAGATCAGCATCCGTCCGTCAGCCCTTCTCCCACTTCACCGGCCTGCGCACCCTACGCAGGCCCGGCGGCCGACCGCACCGGATATTCGGCGGGGAGGGACGTGCCGAGGCGGTGACTCACCACCACCGGAGATACGACAGCAGCCGCAACAGCTCCACGTAGAGCCAGACCAGGGTCATCGTCAGCCCGAACGCGACGTACCAGGCCCACCGGTGGGAGGCGCCGGACCGCAGCAGGCGGTTGGCGGCCTCGAAGTCCAGCAGCAGGAAGAAGGACGCGGCGGCGACCATCAGCACACTCACCCCGACCGCCAGGACACCGCCGTCCCGCAGCCCCAGATCCGCGCCGAACCCCCACCATGCGACCAGCTCCGCCAGGAGCAGCACCAGCAGCCCGAGCGCCGCCCCGACCGCCCAGCGCGTCACCTTCGCACTGATCCGCACCTTCCGGGTGCGGTACGCCGCCAGCATGCCGGCGAAGACGCAGCCGGTGCCGAGGACGGCCTGGGTCCCGGCCCCCGGATGCAGCGCGTCGAAGAACCGCGTCGCCTCACCGAGCACGACCCCCTCGACCGCCGCGAACAGCAGGGCCAGTGCGGCACTGGGCCGGGGCCGGAGGGCGAGGAAGATCCCCAGGCCCATCCCGGCGAACAGGGCGGGCAGGGCGAGGTATCCGAGTTCCAGGAAGACGGTGAGGAAGGCGCTCGCCACCAGGACGGCGAACACCGTCAGGGTCTTGACGGTGATGTCGTCGAGCGTGATCGGACGGTCCGCGGCGACCGCCGGGGACGCCTCGCCCGACCTGACCGGACCGGCCGGTGACACCGCGCCGTCCAGCGTCAGAAGATTGCGGATCGCAGGGTTGCTCGTCGTGGGCACCGGCCCTCCCGGAGGGGCGAGAGAAGTGAACAACTCCGTGGTGTCACAGCATAGTTGGCGAAAACGGGGAATACCTCAGTCCACCTCGACGACCTGCCGCCGCCCCGGCACGCTCGCCCGCAGCGCCCGCGTCACCTCCGGCACGTCGGGAAACACGGTGTCCCCGCCGGGCGGGGAGGCGTACGGCAGCGCCGTCCCGAGATGATCGCGCCAGGGCGCGGGCACGGCGATCGGCTGGCGGATACCGGTCAGCACCACACACTGGACCGCCTCGGCACCGTGGTCCCGCAGCGCGGTGCGCAACCGGCCCGGCAGCCCCAGGCGTTGCGGCACCGCGGTGTTGAGCAGCCGCTCGCCCACGCTCTCGCCCTGCGCGGCGAGCTCGGCGCCGTGCAGCTGACGGACGGTGTCACGGATGGCCGGGTACTGCTCCGGCAGCACCCCGCGGCAGCGCAGCACGACCGGGGTCTGCGTTTTCCCGTCGACCTCCACCTCACAGGCGATGTCGAACGACATCCGCCGCTTCAGGAAGCCGTAACGGACCTCGTTGATCACCTCCAGATGCGCGTCCGGCTTCGGCCGGCCCGTCTCCCCGGGCGGCTGGCTGTACAGCCCGTGGAGCTGTTCGCCGACCGTCACGCAGCCGGTGAACAGCCGCCGCAGCCCCACGGCCACGGCGTTCCGCTCGTACAGCTCCAGCCAGGCGGGCAGCCGGCTGACGCTGGTGAGATCGGGCGCCAGCAGCCGGGCCGTCTCGGCGTGCTCCAGCGCGTCGTCACGCATCTGCTCGGTGAGCAGACCGATCCGGCGGCGCAGCTCGATCAGCGCCAGCGCGTCGAACTGCGCCGCCTCGTCGCCGGTCTGCTGCCTGCCGACGCCTTCGAGCACCCCCGCCAGCACCTGGGTCGGGGCGGCCTCGGCGGGCCACCCGCGCCGCCGGGCCAGCTCGGTGAGCCGGTCCTGTGCGTACGGGGTCAGCCAGCCCCGGCCCTCGACGAAGCCGCCCCAGTCACGGGACTCCAGACCGTGCCGGGCGGCGAGCCTCGGCAGCCGGGCCAGCAGCGCCAGCAGCAGCAACTCGGCGTCATCGATGCCGTCCTGGTGGTGCCCCGTCTCCCGCAGCGCCTGTGCCAGCTGATGCCCGTCGAAGAGGGTCGCGAACACCTCGGGCTCCGGGCACCCCAGGAGCTCCGCGAGCAGCGGCTGCGTGGTCGGGCCGACCAGCAGACGCAGCTGCCGTTCGGTGAACACGGTCGGCAGCTCGGGCGGGGTGAAGGCGGCCCGGACCCGGGCCGCCAGCTCCGCCAGCGTGCTCTCGGCCTCGCTGAACCGGCCGATCCGGTGCAGCAGATCATGCGCGGCGAAGTGGCCCAGCGCCTCCTCGGCCGCCGCCCTGGCACGGTCCGAGCTCCGCACCATCCAGACGACATACAGCTCGTTGTCCATGTCCTACCTCCCCGCCACCCGGCCGTAGCGCGGGGGTTCCTGCCCGGTGAGGACCTCGAAGAGCTCCTCGGCCGCACCCCGCGACCCCCCGGCATACGGCCCCACCAGAATCTCCTCCAGCGCCCGGCCGAGCTTCGCCAGTGCCGCGTCGACGGCCTCCTGATGCTCGGCCAGCTCCTCACCGGCCTCGTCCAGCTGCCGGGCCAGCCGGGCGTACTCCACCGCGTTCCTGAAGAGCCACACCGCGTACTCCCGCTCGGGGCTCACCTTGTTCAGCGGATCGCCCTTGCAGCTCGCCCGGGCCCGCGGCAGCCCCTGGAACAGCCGCCGGATGCCCTTGTCCAGACCGGCCTCCGGCAGCCTCTCCAGCCAGTCCCGGGTGAACTCCTCGTCCGCGCTGCCCGCTTCGTCCAGGGCCCGCAGCGCGACATCGGGAAGTCCGGGCATCTGATGCCCGAGCAGACCGGGGATCTCCCGGGACTCCAGCCGGGCGGCCCGGCACTCCACGATCGCCCGCAGCAGCCAGACCCGGGCCTGCCACCGCGTCTCCGTACGGATGTCGTCCAGGCACTCCCGCGCGGTGAGGAACGCCTCGTTGCGCATCGCCATCAGCGCCCGGTCCAGCCCCTCACCGAGCGAGGTGTGCCGCTCCGCGGTCCGCAGCGCCGCCTCGATCCGGTCCTCCTCGGCGGCGTCGGGCCCGGTCGGCTGGAGCGCCTCGATCATCCGCCGGGCGATACCGTCCGGCCGCGCCCGCAGTGCCTCCAGGAACCGGCGGCTGAACTCCTCCTCGGCCTGCGGCTGTTCGGCCAGTGCGGCCAGCTCGTCCCAGAGCTGCTGCGCGGACGGGCCGGTGGCGTCGGCCGGGGCCGGCCCGGCGTGGTCCGTGGCGTCCCGCACCACCAGCACGGCGCGCCCGGCGTCGGCGAGGACCGCGGACCGGGCGGTGTCCACCAGCGTGTACGGGTGGCTGAAGAGCACCGCCGGGGCCTCGGCGGTCGGCGGCAGATAGCGGCTGATCAGCACGGTGTGCGGGGTGAACACATCCTCCGGTGCGATGCCGTCCCGGCGCAGCGCACACCGCCACTCGAACCACAGCATCGGCGCGGCCTCCGTGCACCAGGCGCGAAAGGCCCGTTCGGTGGCGGGACTCTCGTCCGGGACGACGCCCCGTAAGGCGGCATCGAGGAACCGCCCCGCGGCCACCTGCCGCGCGGGGGCCTGCGGCCGGTGCACCGCCGTCTCCAGCTGCTCGACCAGCTCCCGCATCCGCCGCGCCCACGCCTTCCGGATCTTGATCAGATGCGGAACATTGACCTCGTAGTACTTCTCGGTGGGCACCTCCTCGGGCTCGGGGAGCCGGATGGTCCGCCCGGTCGCCTCGTCGAACCGCACCACCAGCAGCACCGTCGCCGGCCACAGCGTCCGCCGCTCGTCCTCGCTCGCCTGCTCATAGGCCCGCTTGTCGGCCGTCAGCTGCTCGATCTCCGTCTCCAGCTGGTCCAGGCGCAGCCGGGCGTCCATCGTCAGCCGCTGCGACAGCACCCGCTGATGGGCCTGCTCGACGCTGATATAGGCGTCCGTGGTGAACAGATCCGGGCTGAAGTCCAGCCCCACGGCCCCCTGCCCGCTGACCGTACGGAGATACGGCTGCAGGGACACCAGACCGTCCTCCTCCGTGGCGCGGGGCGCCCGCAGGAAGGCCCGGTCCGTCTCACTCGCCGCCCGGTCCGCGAGCGCCCGCATCCCCTGGGTGTACGTCACCAGGTCCGCGTACGCGATGTCCGCGACCTCCACCAGGCCGGTCTCGTGGGCCAGCGACCGCAGCAGGCCGACGAAGTCGCGCAGCGCACCCCGGGCCGTCGATGCCACCGCCTCCGCCACCGTCACCGACCGGGCGTGGAACACCGAGGGGATGTCCAGCGAGGGCCGGGCGCCGGACAGCCCGGCGGTGACCCGGATCAGCCCCACGCCGATGTGGTCACCGACGAAGTCGCCGCTCTCCGGGTCGCCCAGACCGTTGACCCGCAGACAGGTGGTCAGCGCCGACTGCACCACCTGCTGGCGGATCTCGGGAAGGCCCGCACCGGCCACCAGCACTTCCACCGGGCCCTGTTCGTCCCCCGCCACCCACGCCCGCACCAGCGACGACGGGAGCGCGGCCCGCACCTGCGGCGCGAGCGCGGCCTTCGGCCCCCAGGCGAGCGGCGCGGGAAACAGCGGCCCGCACTCCGCGGACTCCCGGGCCCGCCGGACCCACCGGGCGAGCGGCCCGTCGTCGGTCCCCGGATCACCGGCGGGCACCCGCAGCCCCAGCGCCCTGGCGTGCAGCACCAGCGCGAGATCGTCCTCGGTGTCACCGAACAGCGGCTGGTCCGGGCACTGCTGGAGCCAGTACTGCCACAACCTGCTCACCAGGCGCTTCGGCACGGCCGGCCGGCTGTCCCGGAAGCGCTGCGCGATCCGCTCGGCCTCGTCGGCTGTCCAGGTGTGCGGCAACCGGCTCAGCACCTCGTCGACGGCGTCCCCCCGCATGGATCTCCTCTCGTCGTCACCTGTCGCCGGCGCACCGGAATCCGGCGTTCCCGCGGCACTCGGCCGGTGACCGTGGCGACATGTGCTCCCGCAGACGGGCCGCGGGGGTGTCATAGGCCCCGCCGCGCAACACCGGCGCCCCCGTGTCGTCCACGCAGATGTCCCAGACGTTACCGAGCAGATCGCCGATGTTGTACGGGTTCGGTGGGAATTCCCCGACCGGGGTCAACGCGGCATGACTGCCGAGGAAGTTCACCCGGCCCGCCGCGATCTCCGCCCGCCACCACTCGCCGCTCCGTCCGGCCCGCGCCGCCAGCTCCCACTCCGCCGCGGTCGGCAGCCGCAGCGGTACGCCCAGCAGACGGCCCGCCCAGACCAGATACGCACGGGCCGCGGGAGCGCTCACCGCGACCACCGGGTGCTCCGCGCGCCCCGCCGGAAAGTCCGCACCGTTCCAGCCCGCCAGGTAGTTGTCGTCCACGTCCGTGCCCGCCGCCCGCGCGGCCGCCGGATGCCAGCGCGCGTTCGCCGGATCGCGGAGGAAGGCGCCGAACTGCGCATGGGTCACCGGGTACCGGCCCAGCCACACCGTCCGCGTCTCCGTGAGCGCCACCGGGACCAGCTGTGGCAGGCCGGGCTCCGGCTCCTGGACCGACCGTCGCGGCCGCGCCGGGGACACCCGCCCGCCACCCGGCGGTCCGGCCTCCCCGGCCGTCGCGCCCACCGGAACCCGCGGCTGCGCGTCCACGCCGGCGCCCGCGCGCTGCCCAGTCGGCACCCGGGCCCGGTTCCGGAACAGACAGATCTCCCCACCGCCCTGGCGGATGCTCTGCTGGGGCAGCGGCCGGGACTTCGCGGTGAGCGCCGCCGTCAGCTCCTCGAACAGCGCCGACATGCTCAGCAGCGCGGGCCGCCCCGGCACCCCGTTCTCGATGAGCCGGATCAGCTCCCCGGTGAACGCGGTGTAGGTCTCTCCCGGCGGCGCCAGCGCCTGCCGGGTCGCCGGGGTGGCGGTGAGGACATAAGCGCCCTCGACGGCGACCGCGGGCGCGATCTCCGGGCCCTGCATCAGACCGTCCAGCGCCAGCCCGCTCCAGCAGCAGTCCAGAATCACCACCTTCCGCGGGGCGGTGGGCCGCCCGCCCGACGGGTGCAGCAGGACCGACCGCAGATCCTCGTACCGCAGTGCCGTGAACGACGGTCCCGGGCGCGATCCGGACAGCGCGAGATGGAGCTCGCCCGCGTGCGGATCGACCAGCCCGTGCCCGGCGTAATACACCAGCACGGTGTCGGTGGCCTCGGCGGTTGCCTCCTCCACCGCCCGCAGGATCTCGTCCCGCGACGCCCGCCGCAGCGCCCGGCACCGCCCGTCGGCCAGTCCCCAGGCCGCCGGGTCACAGCACAGCTCCCGCAGCCGGGTGACGTTGTCCGCCACTGCCGGAAGGTCGCCCAGCTCCGTATACGTGGGGGTGCCGATCAGGACGGCGCGCGACCGGGACGGGTCGGACTGCACCCCGGCCAACGGACTAGCCCCTTCGGCCGGGCCGGTGCACCGGCCTCCCGCGACCCCCGCCGCCCCCGGCCTCCGCGCCCCGCCCGGCCTCGATCCGTACCCGCACCGCCGCCCCCGCCGCCGTCCGTGAACCCGTCAGAGCGGTCAGCATAAGCGGCGCCCCCCACCCAGGTCCCGGGATCAGGCGATCGGGCCGCCCGCCCACTCCGCCAGCCGCAGCCGGCTCTCGTACCGCCGTACGCTGCCGTCCACCGGATCGGTGAACTCCAGGGTCTTGGCGAGCAGTTGGAGCGGCGCTCCGAAGTCGTCCGGGGCCGGATCCGTGACGACCGGATAGACCGGGTCATGGCGGATCGGCAGCCCGAGGCGGTTCATATGGACCCGCAGCTGATGGGTGCGGCCGGTCGCGGGCAGCAGCCGGTACCGCCCGAGCCCGCCCCGCCGCTCCACCAGCTCGATCCGGCTCTCCGCGTTCGGCGCACCGGCCTCCTCGCGCGCGGCCAGCACCCCGCGCTCCTTCACGATCCGGCTGCGCACGGTCACCGGCAGCGCCACCGCCCCGTCGTACGGCGCCACCGCCTCGTACTCCTTGCGCACCCGCCGCGCGCCGAACAGGTTCTGGTACGCGCCCCGGTCCTCGGGCCGTACGACGAACAGCGCCAGCCCCGCCGTCAGCCGGTCCAGCCGGTGCGCGGGCTGCAGCGCGGGCAGCCCGAGATCCCGCCGCAGCCGCGCCAGCGCGGTCTCGGTGATGTGCCGCCCGCGCGGAGTGGTGGCCAGAAAATGCGGTTTGTCGGCGATCACGATCCGCTCGTCCCGGTGGACGATCCCCACCTCGAACGGCACCGGCACCTCCGGCGCGAAGTCCCGGTGGAACCACACATACCGTCCGGCCGCATACGCCTCGCCCCCGCTCAGCACCCCGTCCACCCCGACGAACCGCCCCGCACCCAGCATGGCGTCCACCCGCCCGGCCCCGATCGCCCCCTGGAACCGGTCGACGAGATGGTCCCGGACGGTGCCCCACACCCCGTCCGGGTCGGCGGGCAGCCGCACCCGTACGGGGTCGATCCCGTCACGCTGGGGGAGAGGGGCCGGAGGAACCGGGGATCTGCGTCTCACACCGCAAGAGAACACCGGACCGGCACGTGCCCTCAAGTCACCACAGGAAGCGACCGCGCACGGACCCGCTGTGAGCGGTGTGGGGACCGCGGTGGTGGCCCCGGCGCACGGGCCGGGGCCACCCGGAGCCGCTCAGGAGGTGCGGAAGGGGCCGGTGACCTCGTAGGTGATGCCGCCCGAGGAACTGCCGGACGTGCCGCGCTGGCTGGAGAAGTACAGCCGGGTGCCGTTGGGGGAGAAGGCCGGTCCGGTGATCTCCGAGCTGGACTGGCCGGTGATCCGCAGGAACGGCGCGACGATGTCGTCCGGGGTGATGAGGCAGATCTCCATGTTGCCGCCGTCCTCGGCGACGAACAGGTCGCCCGAGGAGGAGCCGGTGACATTGTCGACACCGGTCAGCGGGGCGGTGCCGGGGTTGACCAGGCTGTCGTCGTAGGCCAGCTCGTAGGTGCTGTTCGTCAGGTTGAGCTGCCAGAGGCGGTTGTCGCCCTTGGTGGTGAACCAGACGGTGTCGCCCGCGTAGTGGCAGCCCTCACCGCCGTTGAACCGCTTGGCGCCGGAGACCTGGTTGCGGGTCGTGGTGGGCGAGCCGTCCGGGTCGGGCACGGTCGCCCAGGTGAAGGAGCCGGAGGTGCCGGTGCCGGCGACCAGTACCTGCAGGGTCCCGGAGGACAGGTTGCCCCACGTCGTCGGGGTGAACCGGTAGAAGCAGCCGTCCGACTCGTCCTCGGTCATGTAGACGACCTTGCGTACGGGGTCGGCGGCGGCCGCCTCGTGCTTGAACTTGCCCATGGCGTCACGGCGGGTGGCGGCGTTCACGCCCCACGGGTCGGTCTCGTAGACGGAGCCGAGACTGACCTCCTCACAGGACAGCCAGGTGTTCCACGGGGTGGCACCGCCTGCGCAGTTCTGCCGGGTGTTGGACAGGATGCGGTGGGCGCCGGTGACGGTGCCCGAGGAGTTGAACGTGACGGCGCTCGCGCCGCCGCTGGGGTTGATCTCCGAGTTGGATACGTAGATCCATCCCGAGCCGTCGGCGAAGCAGGCGCCGCCGTCGGGGGCGTTGTGCCAGGTGTAGGAGGTGCCGGAGACGGCCTGGCCGGAGCGGGCGATGACCCGGCTGGTGAAGCCGCTGGGCAACTGGATGCCGTTGGCGTCGGCGGCGCCCAGCGCGCCGTACGGGCCGGGGCCGTTCTGGGCCGGGGCCGCGGAGGCGGCGCCGTGCATGAGGGTGCCGCCGAAGGCTGCGGCCGAGGTGCCGATGACGGCTCCGCGCAGGAAGGTACGTCGTTCCACATCTACTCCTACGTCAAAGAAGTGCACACAATGAGGGGTTGAGCACCTGCCAACTGGTCACCGGGGAGAACTTAGGACCGCCGCACCCGCCCGATCAGGCCCCGAGAGGTGAACTCTTCCCGGCCGACCGGCGGGTAGGTTCCGCGCAGAAAGGTTCAGCGCGTCACCAAATGAACACGCAGGGAAACCCGCCGGACCAACGGATGGCCGCCCCGTCGATACGGACGGACGCCCCGTCGAGCGGGAGGGCGAACCCGGGAGCCCTCGACCGACGGCCATGGCGTCAGGCGATCGCCGCCCGCCGGCACGGCGTGATCACACCGGAGCCAACGGGCTCGGCCTGTCATTCCTGGTCCGACCAGGCGATTCGCTGGGCCGTTGGTCATGTGGTCGGTCACGCCACTACCCGGAAAAAGCAGAAAACCCCAGGTGAACTGGGGTCTCAGCTGGTGGGACGTTCACGAGATCCTTTGACCAGCCGCAACAGGGCTGATTGATGTTGAGGTTCCCGCGAGTCGCGAGATCATCCCCCGAGAACATGCACACGCAATTATTTTGATGGGATGCGCTGCGCCCCTGGGATGGCTCGTCCGCGCAGCTTCCGTGCAAGCACTCTCTGCGTCTCACAGCTCGCACGAGGCAGCATGAGCTGGAGCGTCCCATGCCCGATTCACCTTGGGGTCAAGTTAGGCCGGTTGCAAAAGGCCGGCATCACCCTCAGTTACGTCGACCGCGTGACCCTAGGGCCACCATCGCCTTCGAGGTTTCGGGCAACCCCGCACCACGTGAGTGCGAGCGCGCCTACGCCTACGCGGACAGCGCAGGGAACACAACCACCGAGCCGTCCTTGTTGCGGGCAATCTCAATCGCCACGTCTGTCGTGCGGCTGTTGACCATGACGCCGTCGCCCAGCTTGCGAATCCGGTTTGCCGCTCCCATCAGGCGATCGACTTCACCGGCCGTGAAGACGGGCCGCAGACCTTGCGGACCTGCCAGCTCCAGCGCCGACAAGCGTTCCAGGACACCGGCAATGCTCGACTCTAGTTCGTCGAGGCGCTGCTGGTCGCGCTTGAGCTCGCGGGTGAAGTTCTCGAACAAGTTGTCAGGGTTGTCCTGGGCATGCTCGACAGCCTGCAGGACAACAACCCGCCGCTTCAGCGCAATTGCCAGGGCAGCGAGTTCGAGATGGGTGCGGAACATGCCGCCATGCTCGTCGACGCCGGGGAACGACTTGGCCAGCGTGCTGATCTCGACGAACTTGCCCTCAGGTAGCTTGTCGAGTGCGCTCTGCCACCGGGCAAGGCGGCGGTCAGCGGCGCCCAGCGCCGTGTTGATGGCGTGCACTGCCGAGTCCAATCCTAGGGAGACTCCGAGCTTGCCCTGGTCGAGCAGAATGGCGGTGGCTTTGTCGATGGCATCGCGGCAGCCGTCGAGTGCGCTGTGCTCATCTTCGAGCTGCTGTTCATGCAGCTGCTCCAGCAGTTCGGTGATGTGTTCGATAGCCTGCTGGCGCTTGTAGTCGGCATGCGCGCTCACGCCCACCGCAACGGCCATGAGCACGAGCGGCGCGGCCACGGTGAGCGCCGCGCTGCCGGCGGCCGCAACGCCGGCTGTCGCACCGGCTCCGCCGACCGCCCCTGCTGCCGCCGCTTTACCGACTGGCACGAACGTCGCATTGGCGGCGATGCCCGTCGAGTTCATAAGTGCGCTGTGGATGCCACCGGCCGCCGCCTTCGACGCCATCGGGCGAACGACGCCCTGACCGAACTGGGCGGCGACCTTCGCCGGAACCACCATGCGATACAGGTTTTCGCCGGCAGCGGTCGCCCTGGCCGCCGTAAGGGAACTTCGCGTCGATTGCGTGATGAACTGCGACAGGTGCTGCGCCAGGGGACTCGCGGCATCGAGCGGGATACCTCGGCTGCGGTCAAGCTTGTCGGGCAGCGGATGCACCTCAAGTGTGGCGATCGGCGCGTCGGCCAGAGCGGCCAGCACACCACGCAGTTCAGCCAGGCGCGCAGCCGTCATAGGCTCGTCTCCGGCCAATGCTGGCACCTGGACATCACCGGTCGCCAGCGTCCACACCGGAACGAGTGCCTTGCGATCGCCAGTCATCATCTCCCCCTTGTTCTCCAGCAACAGCCTACGGCTGACGCCCGACAAGAGCGGCATGAACCTCGTGTATGCAGCTACGGGCCCTGTCTCCCGGTGAACTGACGGATCACAACGGAGGGACGGCGCCCCTCACCTGCAATGCTGGCCGGGACCGGTGGCGCGTGGTGCGGGCCGACAAGACCCATGGGGCACGCGGGAATCGCACGCTGCGAAAGATCGCGGACGTCCGGCGGCCGTGTAGCAACCTCAGAGTCGCCCTCACCACAGCGCTCCCGCAGGGCATCTGGGATCCGGGAAGTTGCAACCGCCCTGAATGTAGACGTCATAGCGGAGCCCGGTGATGCGCTGTCTGTCGGCATTGCCCATGGGGTTCGTGAATCGATCGCCTGCGTCAGCACCGAACTCAACTCGGACGTTGACGATAGCCAAGGAGCGGACGGCCTTGAGGCGAGATCGGGCGCGTCCAGCCAACTTCCCGAATCCAGTCGACGGTGCTGGCCTCTCGTCCGAAATCAGCATCCATTCTGAGGCACGGTCAGGTAGCTCCTGCCGATGCAACGCTCCGGCAGCCGACAAGGGGTGGCAAGTGACAGCGGATGTCCGTGGGCCGGCATGGGCACTCGAGGGATTGGGCGTGCGGTCCGGGCGCTATCCCCTGGCGGTGGAGGGCCCGGTGATGCGGGCAGTGGACCGGTTGGTTCCCGGAGTGTCCACCGTAACCCGCTACATCCGCTACCACTCGCTGTACGCGGCGATCGCGGCGCACGCGGAACGGAACGCGTGGGACATCACCGCGTGCCGCCGGGCAGTCCGCCGCAGCGAGGTCCTCCTCGCAGCGCTCCAGCACCACACGGAGACAGATCCGGCATGGCTTGCCCACGGGGTCGATCGAGTGCGGCGTTTCTGCTCAGAGGAACTGGAACTCGCACGAGCCGCCGACGAGGAGCAGCTGAGCCAGTCGTACTCACCCCGCCGCTGGGGCTTTTGGGACCAGTACGGCGGACCCGCCACGGTGCTCGGCGCGGTGGACGTCCGGGACGGAGTACTCAGACCCGGCCGGCATCCGTGCCCTCCCACGGTCAAGGAGCTCTTCGCACCTCTTCTGTCACTCGCGGCGCGGGACGTCGTGTCCTTCGCTGACCTGGAGACAGCGGGGCAGGCGGCTCTTGGCGTCCCGTGTCCGGCCGAGCGGGAATGGCTGACGGACGTGCTGACCGCAACTCGCGGCGGAGGAACCCCCGCGCAGGGGGACTGGGAGGCGTCCGACCGCACTCGGCGTGCGACCCTCCGTATCCTCGGCCGGGCGATCGATCTCCACGGTCACGAGGGCGACGGGTATCAGGAGACGCTGCGTTCCACGGTGGCCTTCGGTGGCGAGGCGACAACGGATCCCGTTCTGGCGGCGATTCCCGAGACGGCCGGTTGGCGGGGAGTGCTGCTGCGCCATTACTCGGTCGGCGCCTGGCGTCGGCTGTGGGCGGCGCTGGTTGCCGGTGTCGGCTCCAAGGACGGCGAGGGCGACCGGTCGGCCGAGGAACTGCGCGACTGGCTGGCGCAACAGGCCCCGGATGCGAATGTACGGCGGGTCCTGGACGACCTGCCTCCGCTCAAGAACGCGGCAGGTCAGTTGTTGCCTGTCGAACGGCAACTCCTGACGCAGGGCGCCGATGCCGCGATGACCAATGTGCTGCTCCTGATGGTGGGTGCGCTGCGCTCCCGAGAGGGTCATCTGCCAGACGACGTACGGGCCGTCTTCCTGGGCCGTCAGCGGCGCTGGGCCGAGTTCCTCGACCCGACGTGGGTCGACGGCCTCATCGACGACTACGCCGACCGGCCGGTCCGCGACCTGGCCGCCCGGCTGGTGGACGACATGCTCGCCCAGTCCCGCAGAGTCGCCCTCGCGAAGCTGCGCACCGACCCCGCGACCGGCGGGCTGAAGATCTTCTCCCGTCTACACCTTCGCAACGAGCGTTATTTCAAGACCGGTGACGAAGGAGACTCCGACATCGGCACCCGCATCCCCCAACTGGGCTCTTTGGCGGCGCAGCTGGGGCTTTTCGCCGTCCGCGACAACTGCCACACCGTCACCGCGGAGGGACGGCGAATCCTGGAGACAAACCCATGAGCGCGGCACACCACACCCGGTTCGCATCCCCCGTCACGCTGCTGAGAGAGTGGAGCGAACGCAGCGATCAGCAGGCACTGCACGAAGCGCTCTTCCTCGGTTTCACAGTTGATCTCCCCTTCCTGGAGAAGGTCGCCATACCCGTCGCCCGTGGCCTGGGTGCCCGCACCGCGGTGATCGGTGATGCGGCCCAAGGGCTGTACGACCCGGTCGATGTGCGTATGGCCGGCCGCAGCTATCTGCACGGCCTGGCCTCCTGCCAGCGTGCGTTCCACCCCAAGGTCGTCCTTCTGCTCGGAGAACACGCCTGCCGGCTCGCAGTGGGTTCGGGGAACCCGACGCTGTCCGGCTGGGGTGCCAACGACGAACTGTGGACGGTGGTGGAAACCGAGGACGACGACTCCCACGCGCTCCTGGCCGACCTCGCCGACTGGTTGGACGCACTGCCCTCCGCCGTGGAACTGGCCCCCTGGTCGGCGAGTCATCTGACGGAACTGGCTGCCCTTCTGACCGAACGGCATGTCAACGCCCCGGCCGGACCGGAATCAGGTGCCCGGCTTCTGCACAACCTTCAGGAGAGTCTGCTGGACCAACTGCCGCTCGGTCCTGTCGACGAACTGCACGCGTACGCCCCGTTCGTCGATGAGGCCGGTGATGCCCTCAGCGGGCTGGTCGGCCGACTGACACCCCGCCGCACCATCCTCGGGCTCCAGCCTCGCTGGTCCAGCTACGACGCCGGAGCGATCAAGAGGGCACTCGGAGGCTTCGACGCGCAGATCCGATTCCTCGAGGAGACTCGGATGCGGCACGGCAAATTCGTCGAATGGCAGGCCGACGGCCGCCGATACGCTCTCACCGGGAGCCCGAATCTCACCCGCGCCGCGCTGTGCACCAGCATCCGGGACGGCGGCAACTGCGAGCTCGCCGTACTCGCCGCCGACACCGCACCGCTGCTTCCCGAACAGGGGCGCATCACCTCACTCGCGAGCCTGACGGGCCGCACCATCCGGCCCTTCGAGTCCCCCGGTCACACGCTCGTCCTGTTGGGCGCCAAGACGGACAGCCAAGGCCTGCACGTCTCTCTGGCGCACCCCCAGCCCCTGCCCGTGGTGATCAGCACGTCTCCGGACGGTTCACCGGGTTCCTGGACTCAGACCGGAACCATTCCGGCGGGGGCCTCGGCCTGTTCCTTCTCGCTGCCCGAGGCTCCTGGTGCGGCGGTTCGCGCCACGTGCGCCCGTCCTGACGGCACCACCGCCGAATCCGCCGTCGTCTTCGTCTACAGCCCCGTGCACTGCGCACGGCGCCACAGCGCCGACAGCGGTCCCCGGCTGAGATACGACTACACGGCGCAGACCCTGTTCGCCGACGAGCGTGCCGCACGCCGTTTCGAAACCGATCTGCTGCGCCTGCGCGAACTCACCGCCGGAACGTCCGCTCCCCGGGTGAGCCCGGCAGGAGACACGACAAAGGGCCCGGTGACATCAAGCGGCGTCGACCGCTGGGACACCTACCTCTCCGACTGCCGCCGGATGATCGGGGCGCCGTTGACGGATCTGGCGTTCGGCACCTCTCAGCTCGACCTGCCGCAGGCACCCTCGTCGCGGTGGATCGTGTCGGCGGTCACCCTTGGCGTGCGGGAGGAGGACGACGAAGAGCACGAGGACGAGACGGAGGAGGTGGACCTCCCCACCACGAGCGAGCCGCTCGCCCCGTACGTCGCGCCAGAGCAGCGTGCCCGTTGTCGCGCCTGGGCCCAGCGCTGGGTCGCGGCGCTCACGGGCCCTGACGGTTCAGTCGCAGCACCGGTTCCGGTCCGCCTGCTCGTGGCCAACCTGTACGTCCAGCTCCTGGCCGCCGGAGTCTGGGACGAGCAGGACCAGAGCTGGCGCGACGGACTCAGCCGCCTCCTCGAAGCCCTCGGTTCCGAAGACCTGGCGGGCGAGGCAGACCACGATGCTCCGCCCGAGACCCGGCGACGGCTGGACGCGGTGGCGGCCGTGGTGATGACACTGCTCGTCCAGGACGCCACGTTCACCGGCGGCGGCGAGCACGACGTACTCGCGGCCCGCGCCTGGCACGGCAGCAAGGCGATAATCGCGCGTGCCGAGCCCGGCGAAGCGGAGGACCTGATGATCCCGCCGGAACGGGCGCTCGCCCGCGTCGCGCCCTGGAGCGAGGTGGACAGACTCATCGCTCTGGCGCAGGAAGACGACCCCTACGCGGAGGTGATCGAGGGGCTCACCGCGGCCGGCTGGTCGGTCGCGTGCGAGGACGGGCTCTGGGAGATCACGGGCTCCTTCGGCAATCCGCTTCCGGTCGTGGCCAAGGTCGCCGAACGACTCGGGCGGCACCACGCCGACGGCGTGCTTGTACGAGCCCGCAGCAAGAACCGCTGGGCCTTCATGGCGTGGGCGGACCCCTACCTGGTCCTGCTCAATCCCCCGGCACGCGTCTGGCGCACCTACCAGGTACGACTCCCTGCCACACCGGAATCACGGTTCAGCGGCGGCGACCTTTCCGCGGTACCCGGCCTCGTCGGTGCCCCGACCCCGCTGCAGAAGGGCCCGCCGGAGGCTCTCAGGAAGATTCTCACCGAAGCATGCCTCACTTACCCGGAGTTGGTCAGTCGCCTGTTCACACTCGACACGTGACGAGGAAGAAAGCGATCAGCGCCGTGACGCCACCGGCGACAGCCCGTCGAGCGGCTGAGTTCCCTCGATTCGCCTCGTCTCACCGTCACGCCGCTGCTCAAGACGGGCAGGCGCGATGATGGTGGGAGCCTGTCCCGGGGGCAGGGAGCTGTCCGCTCCGAGCACTTGGCAGCGCGCCAGTCCATGCCGGTACCACAGTGCGGCCGTCCACGCACAGAGCAGCGCGTCGATGAGGTCCTCCCGATGTTTGTAGCCAGCCGCCTTCTGAGGTGAGGGCTCGGAGAGCAGTTGACGGGAGACCGGGTGGGAGGAGAGCAGGAGGGGCGGATCGGCGGTGGCCAGGCCCGCCATGTGCCCGATCAGCCTGTCGCACTCCGCCGCCCGTACCGCTCGCCACTGTGCCGTCGGAACTCGTGCCGGTCGGCGCTTGTACGTGGGGCGTTCCTGGTCGAAGCCCAGCTCGGCGGCTCCGACCAGGGTCGTGTACGGATAGCACTCGGAGAAGACCAGACCACCGGCCGGCGGCCCGCCCCTGCCGTCGTCGTAGGACCAGCCCGACTCCTCCAGCCGTCCCCGCAGCAGCACTCCGGCCTGCCGGGGAGAGCTCTGGTTAGTACTGTTCGCGCTCACCTTCCAACGGCCGTACCGTCGGCCGACCTCCCGCTCGCAGGGCCGCTGGCCGGCAGGGTTGTCGACGACCAGCGGTGCGTCGACGAATGCCAGGGTCGATCCGTCGACGGCTGCCCTGTCCAGCCATGACATCGTCTCGTCGAGGCCGCGGGTCCAGCCGCATTCGATCACGACGCCGTTCGCGTCGATGGCGGCAACGCCTGTTTCATTCGGCTGGGTGCGGGCTCCGCTCTGCGCCCAGGCAAGGTCGATGCCTATGAACCGTTCGATCCGCATGCATTCGTAGTACCAGAGAACCGGAACCGGCCACCGGTGTGGCGCGGTACCCCTCAGCCAGCGCCCCCATGGCGTGGTGATCGAGGAGATCTCTCACTAGCGCCCGACGTCGCTTCGGGCGGGGCACCTGCGAACTTATGGACGTCCGTGCCCAAGGGGTCCCGTCCACGTCGGGGACTGGAAGGCGGTCACCGGCCCCGCACTCACCATGGACCGCACCGCATGGGTGGCCTCCATCGGCTTCGCCGCGTGTGACGACAGCGAGGGTTGACCTGCTCACGCGTCGGCTGACCGTTTGTCCCTTGAGGTGTGGTTTCTCGCCCCTTGGATTCCGAAATGGACTGGAATGCCACTGCGCTGTTAGCGGCGTTAACGCAGGCATCTTGTCTATGTCCTTTGAGGTGTGTACGGTCCCTTCATGGCCGCCGACGAATCCGCCCCCGCGGCGGTCGTCACGGCTGCCGAGATCGCCCGCTTCGCCGGGGTGACCCGTGCCGCCGTCTCCAACTGGCGCCGCCGTCACCCCGACTTCCCGCGCCCCGCCGCTGGCACCGGGACCAGCCCCCTCTTCGCGCTCACGGAAGTCCAGCAGTGGTTGGACCGACAAGGCAAGGGACGGGAAACCTCCACTGAAGTCGACCTGTGGCACGAACTGCGCGCTCAGTACGGCGACGACCTGCTCACCGCACTCGGCGCGGTCGGCGCGCAGTTGCTCGTCGGAACCGCCGTCGAGCAGCCTCTGGGCGAGCCCGCCGTGGCTGCCCTCACCGCCTTGTCCAGGGAGCGTCGAGCACACGCCCTCTACGCCGACCTTGTCGAGCGCTGTATCGCCTCCACCCCCCGCAGCGGCGGTGAGCCGATGACCACCCTTGCCCTGGAGCGGATCGTCTCGGCGTTCACCGGGCCGGCGGGCGAGGCAGCCGGAGCATCGGACAGCACAGTCGGCACGGTCTACGACCCGGCCTGCGGCATCGGGACGCTGCTGCTCACCGCCGTCCCGGGCGCCCACCGGTACGGCCAGGAACTCGATCCGGCGACCGCCACCGTCGCGGAGTTCCGTGCCCGGCTCGACGGCCGGGCCGCCACCGTGGCCTGCGGGGACTCGCTGCGCAAGGACGCCTTTCCCGACCTCCGCGCCGATCTCGTCGTCTGCGAGCCCCCGGTGGGCGTGGCCGACTGGGGGCGGGACGACCTGCTCCTCGATCCCCGCTGGGAGCTGGGCGTACCCCCGCGCTCGGAGAGCGAACTCGCTTGGGTCCAGCACTGTTACGCCCACACCGCCCCCGGCGGCCGGGCAGTGCTGGTGCTGCCCTCGTCCGTCGCCTACCGCAAGGCCGGCCGCCGCATCCGGGCCGAACTGGTCCGCCGGGGACTGCTGGCCTGCGTGGTGGCGCTGCCGCCCGGTCTGATGTCCAGCCACTCACTGCCCGTGCACCTGTGGATCCTGCGGCGACCGACCCAGGGCGGCCCCGCCCCGACACACATCCGCATGATCGACCTCAGCGACGCGGACCCGGACGGCATCGGCACGAAGGACGGCGCACCGACGCCGGAGCAGATCGCCGACGTCCCGCCCGTCGACATCCTGGACGACGACGTCGACCTAAGTCCCAGCCGCTACGTCACCCCCCACCACGGCGACTACCCCGTCGAGTACGCCGCCCTGCGCGACCGCGTCCAGAGCCTCGCCCGGGACCTGCTCGACCTGTTCCCCGAACTTTCCGCCGGCCCCGGCCGCATCGAGGCCGCGCCGGTGGGACTCGGCGATCTTGTACGGGGCGGTCTGGTCGACCTCGACGGCACCGTGCCGACCTCCCGCACCGACCAGCTGGACACCCACTACCTGCGCGGTTTCCTGCGCAGCGCCGCCAATACCCGCCGCAGCGCCACTGCCAGCGGCACGCTCCGACTGAACGCCTCAGGCACGCAGCTTCCGCAGATGGACATCGGGCGCCAGCGGGAGTACGGCGAGGCCTTCCGGCGTCTGGCCGCGTTCGAGGAACTGCTGCGCGAGGCCGCCGACATCGGCGGCCAGGTCAGCGCGCTCGCGTACGACGGGCTGACCAAGGGCGCCCTCCTGCCACCACCGGCCACTGGTGCCTCTTCGGGAAAGAGCGAGTCCCAGGAGGCGCAGGATCAGTGAGTCGACCCGCTGATAACCTCGCTCTCGTCCAGCCAGGTCAGGACACCACGGGGGAAAAGGTGCTGCAGCCGCTCCGAGCGGGCGACCCGACGACGGTCGGGAACTACCGACTGGTCGGCCGGCTGGGCCAAGGCGCGATGGGTGTCGTGTACCTGGGCTATCGTTCGACCCGCCCGGTCGCGGTGAAGGTCGTCAGGCCGCAGCTCGCGGAGGACGAGTACTTCCGCAGGCGCTTCGCCCTGGAACTGGAGGCGATCCGCCGCGTCGGCGGCTTCCACACCGCCGCTCTGGTGGACGCCGACCCGCTGGCCGCGACGCCGTGGATCGCGACCCAGTACATCAACGCGCCCTCGCTGCTGGAGCTGCTGGAGCAGCACGGCCCGGTCAGCGAACTGGGCGCGTGGTGGCTGGCGGCGGGTCTCGCGGACGCTCTGATGCACGTGCACTCGGTGCGTTTACTGCACCGCGACCTCAAGCCGGGCAACGTCCTGGTCGCGGCGGACGGCGTCCGGGTCATAGATTTCGGGATCTCCCACGTCAGCGGCGGCACCGGCCTGACCACGGCGAGCGCGGCGCTCGGCACCCTCTCCTACATGGCGCCGGAACAGGCCGCGGACTCCCGCAGGGCCAGTGAGGCGGCTGACGTCTACAGCCTCGGCGCGACACTGGCGCACGCGGCGACCGGACACGTCCCCTTCTACGCGCAGATGCCGGCGCAGCGCACGCTGGACATCCAGCCCGACCTGACCGGCCTCCCTCCCGCGCTGCTCGACCTGGTCACCCACACCCTGACCTACGACGCCGAGGACCGGCCGACGGCACAGAGCGTGCTGGAGGAGGCGATGGGACGGCTGCTCGACTTCGGTGTGCCGACAGACGCGCAGGCGTACCCGCCGCTGCCGGAGGCGTTCCTCGCGGCCGTGCTGGAGCGGCAGGCCACACCGGTCGAGGCACCGGATGCCGTACGAGATCCGGATGCCGCGGGAGAGGCCGAACCGAACAGCGCCTCAAAGATCGGCCCCGAGCCGGTGCCTGAGGTCTCGCCGTTTCCCCAGCCTGAGGCGACGCCGGACCGCTGGGCCGCTCGATGGCGCAGCCGTATCCAGGACCGTCGCAGCGACTACGGCGGCTGAACCCTCCGGTCCCTCCCGCCCTCACCAAACCCACAGTGCTTGACCACGCAGCAGCAGAGCAGCAATCGAAGGAGACCCGCCGATGGCCACCGTCGCCGACAGCGCGTCAGACAACATCCCCGGCGATGCGTCCGGCGGCGTCCGGTTCGCCGCCGGGATGCAGGTCCGCGCCCGCGACGAGGACTGGCTGGTCGTGGAGGCCTCCGAGACCGCCAAGGACGGCACCCGCCTGGACGTACGAGGTATCTCGCCCCTGGTCCGCGACCAGCGCGCGGTCTTCTTCGCTCACAAGGGTCTCGACGAGGTGACCCCGCTGCGCCCGGAGGACACCGAGCTCGTCCCCGACGACTCCCCGGAGTGCCGCCGGTCGCGCCTGTTCATCGACGCGCTGATCCGCAAGACCCCGCTGCCCCTGTCCGAGCAGCGCCTCGCCACCGTCGGCACCCACCTCGTCGACGACCTCGCCTACCAGCGCGAACCCGCCAAGGCCGCCCTGCGCGCCCTGCGCCCCCGACTGCTGATTGCGGACGCGGTCGGCCTCGGCAAGACCCTTGAGGTCGGACTCCTGCTGTCCGAGCTGATCAGGCGCGGACGCGGCGAGCGCATCCTCGTAGTGACACCGAAGCACATCCTGGAACAGTTCCAGCACGAGCTGTGGACGCGCTTCGCGATCCCGGTGGTACGGCTGGACTCGGCCGGTATCGAGCGGATCAAGAACGACATCCCGGCCGGCCGCAACCCCTTCTCCTACTACAAACGCGCGATCATCTCGATCGACACCCTGCGCTCCGACCGCTGGCGCAGCCACCTGATGCAGGTCACCTGGGACGCCGTCGTCATCGACGAGTCGCACAAGCTCATCAACACCGGGACGAAGAACAACCGCCTCGCACAGCTCCTCGCCCCGAAGACCGACGCCCTGATCCTGGCCAGCGCCACACCGCACAACGGCCAGCGCGAGTCCTTCGGCGAGCTGCTCAGCCTCCTCGACCCGACGGCCATCCCGAACACCAGCGACTACGACGAGACGCAGCTCCAGCACCTGTACATCCGGCGCCACAAGATGTCCCCGGACGTCTCGGCCGAGATCGGCCACATGTGGGCCACCCGCAAGCCACCGGTCGCCATCGACTGCACGGCGACCCCGGCCGAGCAACGGGTCTTCGACGAGCTGTACGACGTCTGGATCAACCCGGAGGACGGCCGCAAGGCCCCCGTCTCCGGCAAGGGCGCACGACTCTTCCCGTACACCCTGCTGAAGTCCTTCCTTTCCTCCCACTCCGCGCTCGTCGAAACGGTCGACAACCGGATCGACAGCATCGACCGAAGCACCAACCCACAAGAGCGCCAGGCCGAACGCGACGCACTGGTCAACCTCGGCACCATCGCTGAGGCCATAGACATCGAGGACGCCGCCAAGTTCCGGCAACTGGTGAAGGTCCTCAAGGAAGAGATCAAGGTCGGCCCCGGCTCCGACACCCGCGTCGTGATCTTCTCCGAGCGCCGCGCCACACTGCAGATACTGCAGGACACCCTTCCCTCGGCCCTCGGCTTCGCCGCGAGCAAGGGAAAGACCAGCGGCGCCGTCCGCCAGCTCCACGGCGGCCTCTCCGACGACGAGCAGCAGCGCACCGTCAAGGACTTCGGCCTCGCGAGCAGCGAACTGCGGGTCCTGCTCACCGGCGATATCGCCGCCGAGGGCGTCAACCTGCACCGCCAGTGCCACCAGATGATCCACTACGACCTGCCCTGGTCCCTGATCACCATCGAGCAGCGCAACGGCCGTATCGACCGCTACGGCCAGCAGCACTCACCGGAGATCCGCGCTCTGCTGCTGCTCACCGCCGACGAGGACCCGGATGCCCCCTCGGCAGACCGAGCGGTGTCCGCGCGCCTGCTGCAGCGCGAGGACGAGGTCCACCGCACCCTCGGCGAAGCGGCTTCGATCCTCGGGCTGCGCGACGAGGACGCCGAGACCGACGCCATCATGGAACGGCTCCTGGCGAAGGAGGAGCCGTTCGACACGGCTGTGCCGTCGGCCCCGCTGGACCCCTTCGAAGCTTTCCTGGCCGACCACACCCCGGAGGGCGACTCGCCGGGCTACCAGGTGCCGCAACTGTTCGCCTCGACCCGCGCGTTCGTCGAAGAGGCCCTGGAAGAGGTCTACGACAACCCGGAGCAGCGCATCGGCAAGCACTGGGACGAGGACCACCCCAAGATGCTGGTCTTCACCCCGGACCGCGAACTCCAGCGACGCCTGCTGGTCCTCCCCAAGGCGTACCTGGACGAGCGCCAGGTTTTGAACCAGCTCCGGGTCACCTTCGACAAGCAGTTCGGCCAGGACCGACTGGACCGCGCCCGTGAGCGCAGCGGCAACCGTGCCAAGGGCGCGATCACCAAGCAGGAGCGCACCGAGACCTCCGGCTGGCCCGACGTCAGCTACCTCACGGACCAGCACCCGGTGGTGGAGTGGCTCACCGACAAGGTCCTCGTCAGGCTCACCCGCAACACCGCCCCGATCATCACGGCGGACGTCAGCGAACCGGTGTTCCTGACACAAGGCATGTACTCGAATGCCAAGGGCCACCCGACTGTCCTGGCCTGGACGTGTGTGACGGGCTTGGCAAGCGGCGCACCGGTCTTCGACGACGACCTGGTGGGTGTCCTTGAGCGGGCCGGGGTGAGGCCGAAGATGCTCAACCGCCCCTTCACCGGGGACAAGGCAGCCTTGCAGGCGCTGGTCCCGGCGGCGGTAAGGGCTAGCCGCGAGCACATCGCCGAGCTGGGCAACGAGCAGGAGACTCCGCTCGTGGAACAACTCGTGGAGTACGAGCGGCGTTTGGAGGCCTGGCGGAAGGCCAGCCTGTCGGCGTTCGAGCAGCTCAGCTTCAGCGGCATCCGGCGCAAGCACGAGGAGACACGCGTGCAGAAGACGGCAGTGGAGGTCGAGCAGCTCATCGAGCAGTTGGCCACACAGGGCGAGGCGATGGTGCGGGTGATCGGAGTCCTGGCGCCACCCGAGTCCGCCGGCGGCAAGGTAGTTCAGCAGCAGAAGGGTGCGTGACACCGTGGCATTCGAAGCGATCACCAACCGCGGTGAGTACATCTCCGCCCACTACCTCGCCGAGCTGTTCGCCCGCGACCTCACCGAGCTGCGCAAGCGCTGGGCCTCCGCCGACCGGGCGGGCGCTCCGTCGTCCCGGTCGGGAGTGAAGGGCCTGCGTCGCGAGTACTTCAAGGCGAAGGTCCGCATCACCGAGAACAAAGCGTCCGACGGTCCTGAGGTACGGGAGCTCAACGACCGCTTGCTGGCGGCGCTGGCGTATGTCGAGCCGGAGGCCGACGGCAAGGACGCTGAGCCTGTCGCGCCGGAGCCCGCGGGTTCCACCCACACCCGCCTGCGCCGGGGCGACTTCGGCGTGATGCATGGCGACAAGGAACGGTCGGTGCCGATGGCACTCGCCGTCACGGGACCGGGCGGCCTGGAACTCGTCGCCCTGGACGTCACCTGGGAGGTGGACGGCGAACTCGTCGTCGCGGACGTCGAGGACGGCGGCGCACAACTCCTCGACCCGATCCAGCTCGACGGCAAACAGCTCATCACCGGTGCGGCTGACGCGGTCACCTTCCTCTTCGGCTGCGAGGACGGCTACGCCCCGCGCTACGTGCTGCTGCTCGCGGGCGGCGCAGTACTGCTCGCCGACCGCACGGCCTGGCACGAGGGCCGGTTCCTCGCGGTGAGCGTGGACGAGGCGCTGGACCGCAACCTCAGCGCGGACGGCGAGGAACTGGAGGCGGTGGCCGCGTTGTTCGGCGCGGAGTCCCTGCTGACGGAGGGTGGTGTCGCCGGGTACCTGGACGGCCTGGTCGACAAGGGCCGCAAGCACGCGGTGGGTGTGTCGAAGGAGCTGCGGGAAGGGCTGCGGCAGTCTGTCGAGCTCATCGCCCAGGAGATCCTGGACCGGCTCAAGGAGGGCGGCGCCGATCCAGCGGAGCTGGGCGACCCGGCCGACCTCGCGAGTCGGCTCACTCGGGAGTCGCTGAGGTACCTGTACCGAATCCTGTTCCTGCTGTACGCGGAGGCGCGGCCCGAACTCGGCATCCTCCCCAGCAAGGACGACGCCTACCAGGACGGCTACGGCCTGGCACGGCTCGGCGAACTGGTCTCCTACGACCTCCCGGAGGAGGCCCAGGACGGCACACACTTCGCCGATTCGCTGGACCTGCTGTTCCGGCTGGTCGACCAGGGCCACCGCCCTCTGGGCACGGACGCGGCGCCGGCGGAGGACGGAGTGACCGTTCTCGACGCGGACGGCCTGCGCTTCGAGGCCCTGCGCAGCGACCTGTTCAAGGCCGACGCGACCCCGCTGATCGGCTCGGTGTCGGTCGAGGGCGAGCGGATCGAGACGAAGCTGCGGAACAAGGTGCTGTGGCGGGTACTCAACCTGCTGATGCTCACCCGTGGTCGGCGCAATGGCCGCGGCAAGGTCGGCGGCGGCACGGGCAAGGGCTTCATCTCATACGCGCAGCTCGGCATCAACCAGCTCGGTGCGGTGTACGAGGGCCTGATGTCCTACACCGGCTTCTTCGCTTGGGACGACCTGTATGAGGTCGCCAAGCCGGACTCGGACGGGCTGAGCGGCACATGGGTCGTGCCCTTCGAGGATGCCGACAACTACGACGAGGAAGTCTTCGTCAAGCGGCGTGACGAGCTGACGGGCGCTTTCAAGCGGGTCGAACACAAGAAGGGCACGTTCGTCTACCGCCTGTCCGGTCGGGAGCGGCAGCGATCGGCGTCGTACTACACGCCGGAGGTACTGACCCGCAGCACAGTCAAGCACGCACTGGCGGAGCTGCTGGACCAGGACGGCGTCACGACGCCCGCGCGGGCGATTCTCGACCTGAAGGTGTGCGAGCCCGCCCTCGGCTCGGGCGCGTTCCTCAACGAGGCCATCAACCAACTGGCGGCGGAGTACCTGAAGCGCAGGATGGCGGAGCTCGGCGGTGAGCAACTGCCTCCCGACCGGTACGAGGCGGAGCTTCAGAAGGTCAAGGCGTATCTGGCCCTGCACAACTGCTATGGCGTCGACCTCAACCAGACCGCTGTTGAGTTGGCCGAGGTTTCGCTGTGGCTCAACTCGATGCATGAGGGCCTGAAAGCCCCCTGGTTCGGCCTACACCTGCGTCGCGGCAACTCGTTGATCGGGGCGCGGCGGGCTGTGTACGCGGCGGAGACGCTGAAACGAAAGGCATGGCTGACGACGGTCCCGACGGACCGGCCGCTGCGGGCAGGAGCCGAAGAAGGCCAGTTTCAGGCGGGCAAGGAGATCCACCACTTCCTGCTGCCGGCCAAGGGGTGGGGCGCAGTCGCGGACGCTAAGCAGGCGAAGGAGCTGGCAAAGGAAGAGCGCGACGCACTGGCGAAGTGGCGGACGGCCGTCACAGCGACGCCGTCAGTGGCACAAAGCAAGCGGCTGCTCGCACTGGCAACGCGAGTCGAGCGGCTGTGGGAGCTGACCCGGCGCCGCCTGATCGTGAGTGAGCGGGAGGTGCGGCGTCAGATCGACGTGTGGGAGGTCGACCCCGACCAGCCGCTGGAGAAGGCTTCCGGGGACGTGACCCGTGAGCGGATCGAGGGTGCTCTGAACGAGCCAGGGTCGCCGCGCGGACGACTGAAACTGGTGATGGATGCCTGGTGTGCCTTGTGGTTCTGGCCAGTGGGACAGGCCGACACCCCCGGGCCGCCCAGCATGGACGACTGGCTCTCCTTCTGCGAGGCGGTACTGGGCATCCCGGCAGCCAAGGCGAAGGCGGGTAACAGGCGAGGCGGCGCGGCAGGGCTGGACGACGAACTTGGTTTGTTCGCCGACACTGGCGAGTTCGAGCAACTGGCGACGGATGACGAGTTCGACCGGGTGATGAGTCAGTGCGCGGAACTGCCGTCGGTCATGGTGCGGTTCCCGTGGCTGAGCGAGGTGGACGCGGTCTCCCGTCGGGAGGGGTTTTTCCATTGGGAACTCGAGTTCGCCCACATCTTCGAGCGAGGCGGGTTCGATCTGCAGACGGGTAACCCTCCGTGGTACAAACCCAAGTGGAACGGGCCGTTGTCGTTGGCCGAGCACGATCCTTGGTTTGGTCTCAATGAAAAAGCTGCAGCAACAGAGATTGCCGAACGTCAAGAAAGGACTCTCCGACATCCAGCAATAGTCCGCTCTTATTTGGCAGACCTGAGTGCCTGGGCGGGGTTCTCCTTCCATCTCAGCTTCGAAATTACACATCCAGTTCTCATCGGAGTCCAGACGAACCTCTACATGAATTTCATGGAACAGGTATGGAGGAACGGTGGAGAATCCGGAATTTCAGGGCTCGTTCACCCGGAAGACCATTTTGGCGCCGCCACTTGCCGCGGAGTTCGATCAGCTACCTACCCCCGCTTGCGACGGCACTTCCAGTTCCGGAACGAGTTGAAGCTCTTCGAGATCATGAACACAAGGGAATACGGTATCCACATTTATGGACCCGTGAAAGATGTAGAGTTCATCAACATCTCGGGATTGGTGCATCCATCTACTGCAGATGGATCGGTTTTGCACAACGGTGCGGGAGAGACGCCGGGAAGACAATTTGAGGCCGGCGGATGGGACCTAAGGCCTCACCGTGACAGGGTTGTAGTGGTCAATGAGCACATCCTTGCCTCATGGGCTGCTCTTGTGGACGGTGCGGGCATTCCAGCCACACAGTCTCGCATGCTTCGCCCCCTGACCGTCTCCGACAATGAGGCCACGCTGACCCTTTCAGCGTTTCCGAACCGTCTGTGCGATCACCAGTACTGGTGGACGCCGGGATTGCGCGAGAACAGGGCGATTGAAAAGAGAATCATCAGGAAGCTGACACACATCCCCTCGAGCCACGGTGAGGTAATTTTGCAAGGACCCCACCTTGGAGTAGGCATGCCTTTCGCCCAACAGGCGAATGTGGGATGCAAGTCCTATAAGGATTACTCAAAGGTGGATTTCTCGGAGATTCCGGAGGATTTCTCGCCACGTACAAACTACCTGGTGATCTCCTCGGAAGAGGAGTTTCTCAAGGATCATCAGCAGTGGGGAGACCGCCGCGCCACACAATATCTACGCGTTGCCTGGAGGCGTAGAGTGGATTCAGTCACTGAGCGCACGCTGCAATCCGGGTTGATTCCTTGCGGAGTTACACATGTTGACGGGGTTCATTCAATGGCCCTGAGTGAGGACCGCAGCACCGCCCTGATCGGGGCTCTGTGGTCAAGTCTTCCATTGGATTATCTCGTCAAGGTCACAGGGAAAGATGATCTCCAAGCCGATGTGATGGCACAGTTCCCTGCACCCCTCGATCATCCGCTCACTACACCTCTACTCCTTCGCTCACTGCGTCGCCTTTGTGTCGCGCGGCCCTATGCCTCGTTGTGGCAAGACAGCTTTGAAAGCGCATGGCGCTCCGATCGCTGGACCGATCCTGCTCCTCTATGCGCGCCAATTGGAGCTGTGGCTTCTGAATGGTCAGCGGCAACACCACTCCGCAGTGAATATGAACGACGAATGGCGCTAGTCGAGCTCGATGCGATTTCGGCAATTATGCTCGGCCTCACGGCTGACCAACTATGTGCGCTCTATCGTTCCCAGTTCGGAACCCTCCGTAAGTACGAATGGGAAATGTTTTTCGCTCCCGATGGCCATAAGATCGGAGCATCGAAGGATAACGTCGGCGTCCGTCAGTCGGCGGATGAGACTCAATTCGTGCGTGCCTGGGCCAAAGCCGCCCGCGCAGGCGACCCCACCCCCGCAATCCCCGAAGGCTGGGTCAAGCCGAACCGCGAAGCGGAAATGACCCGCGCCCACGCCCACTTCACCGCCCGCCTCCACGCCGGCGAGTACGGCGACTACGCCGCCTACCTTGCCGAGCATCCCCTCACCACCCCCAGACCCATCACGTCCACGCCCGCCCCCGCCCCGGAAAGCAGGTAGCAGCCCGCCATGCTTCCCTCCCTGGCCGCCGAGGATCTGCGCCGTGCCCTCGCCGCGTACCTGACGACGAGCTTCGCGCTCGCCGACGACGACGTCCGCGAGGAGCTCGAGGCATTCCTTGAGCGGCCGGAGAGCCGGCTCTTCCGGGGCCCGTACCTCCGCGTACGTACGCCCTTCCGGTACGCGCCCCCCGGCTGGGAGAAGGCTCTGGACTGGTCGCCCAGCCTCCGCCCCTACACCCACCAGGCGACCGCCTGGCAGCGGCTGTCCAGCAAGTCGGGGCACGCTCCCGAGCCGACGATCGTCACCACCGGCACCGGCTCCGGAAAGACCGAGTCGTTCCTCGTCCCGATCCTGGACCACTGCGCCCGCGCCCGCGCCGCCGGGGTGAAGGGCGTCAAAGCGCTGCTGCTCTACCCGATGAACGCGCTGGCCGACGACCAGGCCCGCCGTATCGACGACTTTCTCGCCAAGAACGCTGCCCTTTCCTCCGTCACCGCCGGTATCTACATCGGCGGCGCATCCGGAAACCGCTCCCCGGACGACGAGGACGAGAACGCCCCCGGCTCCTACGCCCGCGAGTCCGGCGCAAGCACCATCACCCCCGCCCAACTGTCCCCGGACAGCCGTCTGATCACCGACCGCGAGGCCATCCGCGCGAACCCGCCGGACCTGCTGCTCACCAACTACAAGATGCTGGACCTCCTCCTCCAGCGCATCCCGGACGTCCCCCTCTGGCAGGACGGCGGGCTGACGTACGTCGTCCTGGACGAGTTCCACACCTACGACGGCGCCCAGGGCACCGACGTGGCGATGCTGCTGCGCCGCCTTGGCGCGGCCACCGGCAAGGCCGAGCCCGGCCGCCCCCTCGGCACGATCACCCCCGTCGCCACCTCCGCCACCCTCGGCGGCGGGAACGCAGTGACCGGCGAAACCGGCGGCGCCCCCTCCACCGAACCAACCCCCACCCTCGACGGCCCCCAGAAGTCCGACCGCGAACTCCTCCTCGAATTCGCCGAGAAGGTCTTCGGTACCCCCTTCCCGGACGCCGCCCTCATCGGCGAGGACCGCCAGACACCCGGCGAGTTCGTCGCCGATCCCGACTTCCTTCTCCCCGTACCCTCCCCGGCCGACCTTGCCGCCGTCCCCGACCCCCTCAACGACCCGTCGGCCCTCCACCGACTCGCCGAACTCGTCGTCGGCATGGACTTCGCCGACCCGATTCAACTCGGCGAGAAACTCCGCCAGCACAACCTCATCCGCGCCCTCCTCGACGTAGCCGGCGACACTCCCGTCACCGTCCCGGAGATCGCCCGCGAGTTTGCGAAGCGTGGCGGCGGCGCGGCATGGGACGAGGCGGCCCGGACCGACATCGACCTGGTCGCGACCGGCCTCGCGCGTCTCCTCGCGCTGGTCTCGACCGCCCGTACGTACGACCCAGTCGCCGACCGCATCATCCCCTTCCTCCGCGTCGAGGCCCAGCTCTGGGTCCGCGAGGTCCGCCGTGTGATCCGCGCCGCGACGCCGACGCCCCACTTCCGCTGGTTCGACGACGACGGCCCCACCGGGGACACCCGCCCCAACCCGGCCAACCTCGCCGTCTACCCCTCCGCCGAGGTGGACAGCACCGCCGACGCCGATGCCGATGCCGACACAGACCCGGATGCCCCGCACGTCGGCGCCCCCTCCCTCGCCCCGGACAGCCCCGTCCCGTTCGTCCGCCCCGTCGGCCCGGCCTACCGCGCGCACCTCCCCGCCGTGTACTGCCGTCACTGCGGGCGCTCCGGCTGGGCCGCGCTCTCCACGGATCTGGAGTGGCAGCAGCTCAAGACCAAGCCGCTGGAGATCTACCGGGCCTCCGCCCAGGGCAACCGCGCCGTCCGCTGGATGATCCGCGCCAGGCCGGGCGAGCACACCCCGGTCTTCCTCCATGCCGAGGAAGCCGAACTGCGCACGGTGCCATGCAACGACACCGTGCCCGTCATCACCGTCGCTGGGCCCGTCCCCGCCAGCGCGGGCGACAAGTGCCCCTCCTGCGACCTGACCGACGGTATGCGCTTCCTCGGTGCGGGCACCGCCACGCTCGCCTCCGTCACCACCACCCAGTTGTTCT
Source organism: Streptomyces sp. NPDC029466 (assembly GCF_055574515.1). Lineage (NCBI taxonomy): Bacteria > Bacillati > Actinomycetota > Actinomycetes > Kitasatosporales > Streptomycetaceae > Streptomyces > Streptomyces sp. NPDC029466. Next base: position 79,739 of record NZ_JBVHZH010000013.1, on the reverse strand, counting down.
CCGACCGTGGTCTGACCGACGACGAGCGCAAGCTGCTGGTCTTCACCGACTCAGTCCAGGACGCCACGCACCGGGCCGCGTTCATCGCCAATCGCAGCTTCGGCTTCACCTTCCGCGGGCTGCTCACCGAGCAACTCAAGCCGGGGGCCCCCGTCGCCGTGCACGACCTGGCGACCGACGCCGCCGAAGCGGTCGTGGCGGCCGCCGAGAAGGGCGAGCGGAGCAAGCTCGCCTCGATCGTGCCGCCCGACCTGCGTGACAACCCGGAGATCCGTACCCTCCTCAGCGGCGACGGATTCAGTGATGCGGGCGCGTACATGCTGCAGGACCGCATGGTCTTCCAGACACTGATGGAGTTCGGCCTGCGCTCACGCCTGGGCCGCACCCTCGAACTGACCCGGACCGCAGCCGCCGAGGTACACCTCCCCGACGCCGCCGCCATAGCGGCTCTGCTGCGGGAAGCGCACCAGCGCCTCCCGGGGCAGATCACCCTCCCCGCCGACGACGCCGAGTACGTCGTCTACCTGCGCGGTCTGCTGGAGCGTATGCGGCTGCGTGGGGCGCTGTTCCACCCCTGGCTGAAGGAGTACATCGCCCAGGCCGGCGCCAGGCGCTGGCCGATCTGGGGCGGGCGGCCCACCGGGATGCCCGCGTTTCCACGCGGTCTGGCCGCACCGACCTTCCCGGTCCTCGGCCGCCTCGGCACATCCGACTTCGACTCCCTCAACCGGGACAACACCTGGTTCGCCGACTGGGGGCACCGCACCCTCGGCTGCGAGCGGCGCGAGGCCCGTGCCCTCGCCGAACAGGCTATGAAGCTGCTCGCGCAGCGCGAAGTACTGGCGACCTACCCGGCCGAGGGCGGCTCGACCGTCTTCGCCCTCAGGCCGCGCACCATCATGGTGCATAGCCTCGCCGCCGACCCGTCGTCCCCTGGCGACGACAGCAGGGCAGCCGGGGCCGACAGGTCGGACGGAACCGGCGTCAACGACCACGGCGTCCGCTGCGACAGCTGCACCTGGCGGCAGACCGTCCCGCCCGGCCGACGCGACGACTGGCTCGGCACGCCCTGCCTGCGCTTCCAGTGCGGCGGCACGTTCACCACCGACGACCGCGACTACAGCGACGACTACTACCGCCGCCTCTACACCGTCGACCGGCCCGGTGACGTCCTCACCGCCGAGCACACGGGCGCGCTCAGCCGGGCCCGCCGCGAGGAGGTCGAGCAGGCCTTCAAGAACCGCCCCTCACCCTTCGACCCGAACGTCCTGACCTGCACGCCCACCCTCGAACTCGGCATCGACATCGGTGACTTGTCGGCCGTCCTGCTCGCCTCACTCCCACCCGCGCCCGCCAACTACGCGCAGCGCATCGGCCGCGCCGGCCGCAGCACCGGCAACTCGCTCACCGTCACCTTCGTACCGCGCGGCGCCCGCAACCAGTACTACCTGCACGCACCCGAGCAGATGCTCGCGGGCCGGATCATCCCGCCGGACTGCTACCTGGACGCCTCCGAGATTCTGCGGCGCCAGTACCTGGCGTACCTGCTGGACCGGGCCGCCGACCGCAGCCTGTGGCGGGGGACGATGATGCCCGAGGAGCCCATTCCGCACCGCGTCGGCGCGCTCATCACCCGGGGCCTGGCCGAGGACGGCTGGTTCCGCCGCTTCCTGGACGTCGCCCACGCCCGCCACGCGGAACTCGCGGACTCCTTCGTCCGACTCTTCCCCGGGATGTCGGCCGAGGCCGAGCAGGGCCTGCGGCAGTTCGCGCAGCTGGAGCTGGAGCAGACCGTCGGCCAGGCCGCCACTGCGTGGCGCAAACGCCTGGAGGCGCTGTGCTCCAGGTCCCGGCAGATCGGCCGGGCCTTCGACGCGCTGTCCACCGCCTCCGGGGACCGCGAACGCGACGAGCAGCGCCGCCAACTCTACGCCGAGCGCAGGTCGGTCAACCGGCGCAGGGACGCCCTGGTCGGCGAGAACTCGATCAACGCCATGGTCCGTCTGGGGCTGCTGCCCAACTACACCCTCCACGACGACGCCACGCTCCTGGACGCCACCCTTTGGTGGAAGGACGCCGACGGAGAGTTCCAGGACCAGCTGACCGAGTACGGGCGCGGCTCACGCATGGGCCTGCTGGAACTCGCGCCCGGCAACACCTTCCACACCGACGGCTACAAATACATCATCAACGGCCTGGACCTGGGAGCCGGCGAGGGCGACACCGCCTATGCCAAGTGGCGGCTGTGCCCTGAATGCGGCTACGTCGCCACCGCCGAGTCCGGGCTGGACCTCACCGCCTGCCCGCGCTGCCAGACCCCGCAGATCGCCGACCCCGGCACACTCCACACCGTGCTGGTACCCGAGCGCGTCACCGCCCGGGAGCGGCGCGAGGACGCACGGCTCACCGACGAGCGTGACGAGCGGGAGCGGCGCCGGTTCACCGACATCACGCTGGTGGACATCGACCCGGACCAGCCTCAGGGTCTGCGCGCCTGGAAGCGGGTCGGGGAGCTGCCGTTCGGGGTGGAGTTCGCGCGGGTGGCCACCATCCGCACCCTCAACCTCGGCCCGGCCGCCGCGGCCGGCCCCGAGCACCAGATCGCCGGCGACGACGTCCAGGTGCCCGGCTTCGAGACCTGCCTGGAGTGCGGGGCCGTACGCGGCGTGCACCCCCAGGCATGGGACCGGTCCGCCGAACGGATCGGAACCCGGCACGCGTACTGGTGCAGCCACAAGGACGACGGGATCGCCGCCGAGACGGCGTCGATGCAGAAACTCGTTCTCGCCCACGAGCTGACCACACAGGCACTGCGGATCCTGCTGCCCGTCTCCACGATGGAACTGCAGACCCGGCTCGTGTCGTTCAAGGCCGCGCTGCTGCTGGGCATAACCAAGCACTTCGGCGGCGCCCCCGACCACCTGCGTGTCGTGCCCGCGACCATGCCGGGCGGCACCCGGGAACTGCGCCGCCGCTTCCTGGTGCTGCACGACTCCATGCCGGGCGGCACCGGCTACCTGGAGCACCTCGCCGACGCGAACGTGCTGCACCGGGTGCTCACCCTCGCCCAGACCGCCCTGCGGGACTGCCCCTGCGGCAAGGAGAACGTGCGCACCCCCTGCCACCGCTGCCTGCTACCGCACGTCAGCAGCAACGAGCACCCTTTCGCGTCGCTGCGGGTCGCCAGGGAGCTTTTGGACGAGATCCTCAGGGGCTGGGACACCGAGCGTGTCGACACCCTGTCCGGGGTGCGGATCGACCAGCTCGCCGAGAGCGAGTTGGAGAAGCAGTTCGTCCGCACCCTCGTGGACTGGGGCAGCCGCCGGCCGGAGTCCGGCTCGGTGACGCCCCGCGCCGGGGAGCGCGGCATGGAGTACGAGCTGCGCTGCACCCGCCCGGACGGCAGCGGCACCCGCTGGCTCTTCCAGGACCACGTGCGGCAGCTGAACTCCGCGCCCAGCGAACCGGACTATCTGCTGACCCGGATCGACGGACCGTCGACACGTATCGCGATCTTCCTCGATGGCTACGCCTTCCACGCCAGCACCGGCATCAACCGGATCGCCGACGACGCCGCCAAGCGCGAGGCACTGCGGGCCGAGGGCATGCAGGTGTGGCAGTTCACGCACACGGACGTCATGGCCTGGAAGGCGGCGGTGGAGGGGACGGCGGACGACCGCGAGGTGCGCACCCCCGCCGAACCGCTCCTCGGTGAGGGCGCGCTGCGGACGGCCCGGCAGATCCACCAGATGCTGACGGGCGGCCCACGCCCCGACGACACGCTGGACCCTGTGCTGCGGAACCCGATCGAGACCCTACTCATGGTGCTCGCCGATCCCGACGCGGAGAAGTGGTCCCGCAGGGCGGCGGCGCTGATCGGTGGTTTCGCAGGGAGCGGAGCGGCGCGGCAGCCGATCGACCGGCGTTCGGTGGGGGAACTGCTGCCGGACGTGCTGGCGGGCGGCACCCTGCCGGTACCCGACAACCCGGCCGCCTCCGACGCCATCGCGATGGACGTCCGCACTCTGGGCGGGCTGCGCGTCCTCGGGCTGCTCGACCGGCGGGCCGAGCCCGCGACCGGGCAGCCCGGGATGTCCGCCTGGTCGGCCTTCACCGTGCTGGACGACCGCGACGAGGCCGTCGCCGAGCCCGGTCATCGGGCGCGGTGGGCCGACTGGCTGCGGTGGTCGAATCTCTTGCAGCTTCTGACGGGCGACCGGGGTTCGGCACTGCCGCGTTCGTTCCACCAGATCGCGATGTCCACGGCCGGACAGCTCGACCCGCACTCGGTCGCCCTCCTCGCGGGTGCGCTGGCCACCACCGCGGGCCTGCCCGAACAACTGCCGGAGCCCTGGGCGGAGGCGGTCGAGTGGGCTTCCTCGCAGGCCGAGGAACTGCTGTTCGCCCTGTGCAAGGAAGCCCGTACCCGTCACTTCGGCGCCCCGGAGGTCGGCTTCGAACTCGACGACCGGGTCGCGCAGCAGGCCGAACTCGCCTGGCCGGACGCCAGGGTGGCGGTGTTCCTCGATGCGGACGAGCACCGTGACGCCGCCTTCGCGGCGGCCGGCTGGCACGTCGTACATGCCGAGACAGTTGATGTGGCCGAGCTGGCCGAGCGTTTGGAGAATGTGTGATGTCCAAGGCCCAGGTCGTCATGGCGGACGTCTTCGGCAAGTACTACGACAAGCTCGACGGGTCGGTCCAGGCACAGGTGCTGCAGTTCATCATGAAGATGCAGCGCGATCCGGACGCCAACGGGCTCAACCTCAAGCCGCCGAAGGGCGCCGAGGACAAGCGGGTGCGCACGGCCAGGATCAACGACAACTTCCGCGCGGTGCTGATGCACTACGCAGACCGGATCTACTACCTGGTCGCGGTACTGCCGCACGACGACGCCTACGACCTCGCGTCCCACATCATCTTCGACATCAACAAGGTCACCGGCGGCGTCGAGCTGATCAATCTCGCGAGCCTCCACGGAACCCTGAGCGGGCAGCCCGCCCAGCCCCCCGCCGCCACCGCGGCAGAACCCTCGCTCTTCGCCAAAGTCTCTGACGCCGACTTCGACCGGCTCGGCGTGCACCCCTCGGTCGTACCGGCGTTGCGTGAGATCCGCAGCGTCGACGCGATACTCGGCTTCGTGGAGCACCTGCCCAAGCTCGCCAGGGACGTGATCCTCTGCCTCGCCGACGGCATGACCGTCGAGGACGTCTGGACGCACGTCAGCTCGGTCGCCGCCACCAGCGACACCATCGACCCCGACGACTACGAGGCCGCGAACGAGCGCCCCGCGACCAAGGAGTCCTTCGTCGTCACCGGTGACGTCGCCGAGTTCGGCCGGATCATGTCCGAACCGCTGTCGGCCTGGCGGATCTTCCTGCACCCGGCCCAGCGCGCCCTGGCCGAGCGCAAGACCCCCAACAAGGGCTCGGTACGGGTCACCGGCGGCCCCGGTACGGGCAAGACCGTCGTCGCCCTGCACCGGGTGAAGGCCCTGGCCGAACGGCTGCCACCTGGCCAGGCGATCCTGCTCACCACCTACACCACCACCCTCGCCGAACTCTTGCGCTCGCTGCTGGAAGACCTCGGCGGCACCCAGCTCACCGCGAAGGTGGACGTCCGCAACATCGACAAGGTCGCCTACGGCATCGCCAAGGAGCTCTTCGGCGCGAAGACCCCCAAGTCCCTCGGTGACGACGAGATCCGCAGGCGATGGGAGGACCTGGCCGAGGAACAGCAGCCGCACCGCTGGGACGCGCGCTTCCTGGAGGCAGAATGGAAGCAGGTCGTGCTGGCGCAGGACGTGCGCAGCCGCGACGACTACCTCGCCGCCAGCCGGGCCGGTCGCGGACGGCGCCTCAACCGCCCGGAACGGGCACAGGTGTGGGGCCTGATCGAGGCCTTCGAGCACCGGCTGGACGCGGCCGGTGAGGTCGGTGTCACCCAACTCGCGGCGCAGGCCGCCCGGATCGCCTCGGGCTGGAGCGACGAGACCCGCCCGTACCGGCACATCGTCGTGGACGAGGCCCAGGACCTGCACGCCGCGCACTGGAAGCTGCTGCGCGCGCTCGTCCCGGTCGGCGAGGACGACCTGTTCATCGTCGGCGACGCCCACCAGCGGATCTACGACAACCGGACCGCGCTGAGCGCCCACGGCATCAACGTGCGGGGGAGGCGCTCCAGGCGACTGACCCTGAACTACCGTACGACCCGTCAGATCCTCGGTACGTCCTTGAGCCTGCTGGGCGACGCGAGCTTCGACGACCTCGACGACGCGACCGAAGACCTCGGCGGCTACCGGTCCGTCCTCGGCGGCGCGAAGCCCGAGCTCACCGAATACCCCTCCACGGCCGCCGAACTCGCCGGCCTGGCCGGGCGGGTCGAGGAGTGGCTGGGCGAAGGCCTGAAGGAGGACGAGATCGTCGTCACCGCCCGGACCAACAAGCTCGCGGACGCGGCGGTGAAGGCATTGCACGAAGCGGGGATCAAGGCCGTCAGAGTGAAGCCGCGGCAGACCCCGGCGATCGGTTCCGGGGTGCATGTGATGACGATGCACCGGATCAAGGGCCTGGAGTACCGGGCAGTCGCGATCATAGGCGTGGGCGCGGACCACGTGCCGCAGCCCGGCGCCGTCACTCCGGTCTCCGAGGACCGTCTCCAACACAACCGTGACCTGCAGCGCGAGCGTTCGCTGCTGTTCGTCGCCGCCACCAGGGCCCGCGAACAGCTCTCCATCAGCTGGGCGGGACCACGCAGCCTCTTCCTGGAGGGAAGCCACTGACCTGCGGTGACTCGACACAACGCCGCCGCGTTAGAGTCACCACGGAGCCGGCCGTCGTCCGGCTCTCACCTCAGAACGGGATCCGGGCGGACGAGATATGTACCTGAAGAACCTTCGCCTGCGGAACATCAGGTCGTTCCACGGTGCACGCAGCGTCGACCTGGACCTGACCAGGCCCGACGGCTCCTACGCCGGCTGGACGGTCCTGGCGGGCCGCAACGGCTCGGGGAAGACGACCCTGTTGCGCGCGGTCGCCCTGACGATCAGCGGACCGGCCGTGGCCCGGAGTCTCGTCCCCGGGTTCGACACCTGGGTCTCGCGGGACGAGACGGTGGCCAAGGCCGAGGTGTGTCTAGTCCATGACCCGGAGCAGGACCAGTTCACTTCGGGGCGGCGTCCGGTCCGACCCATCTGGGCAGGACTCCGCTGGACAGCGGCGGAGCAGACGTCACTCTCCGGCAAGCCGGGTTCCAGCCGGGCCGGACAGCCGTCGCTGAACGCCATCGGCTACCAGAAGGAACGCCCCGTCGCCCAGCGCGGCCCTTGGGCGGACAACCCGGTGGGATGGTTCTGCGCAGGGTACGGGCCCTTCCGCAGGCTCGCCGGGGGTTCGAGCGACATCCAGCGGCTGATGTCCAGCTCAGGTGCGGTCGCCCGGCTGACGAGCCTCTTCCACGAGGACGCGTCGCTGGCGGAAGGCGTGAGCTGGCTCATCGAGCAGCACCTGCGCGCATTCGAGGACAAGGACGGCGCCCGGGACCTCAAAGCGGCAGCCCTGGCTGTCCTGGGCGACGACCTGCTGCCCGACGACTACCGGATCGATAACGTCGACTCCGAGGGGTTGTGGGTGGTCAACCGGAACCACCGTTTCCCGCTGAGGGAGATGAGCGACGGTTACCGCACGGTGGCGGCCCTCGTCGTGGACATCCTCAAGCAGATCCACGACGCTTACGGCCAACTCGTCCTCGAAACGACGGACGGCACACCGAACGTTCCGAGTCCCGGCGTCGTCATCATCGACGAGATCGACGCCCATCTGCACGTCTCCTGGCAGAAGCGCATCGGTGGCTGGCTGAAGGCGCACTTCCCGAACATCCAGTTCATCGTCACCACGCACAGCCCCTACGTCTGCCAGGCCGCGGACCCAGGAGGCCTGATCCGGCTACCGGGACCGGACGAGGAGAGCCCTGTGGAGGTTGTGCCCGAGCACCTCTACGACCGCATCATCTTCGGCAGCGGTGACGACGCCGTACTCTCGGACCTGTTCGGGCTCGACACCCCCTACTCCGACCAGGCCGAACAGAAGCGGGAGGAACTCCTCGCCCTCGAACTGGACGTGGTTCGGGGCCGGGCCAGCGAAGAGGAAAAGGCCCAGTACCGTCACCTGAAGCGCAAGTTGGCCAGTTCCCCGGCTACTCGCGTCGACGAAATCGCAGCCCGGCTTCACTCCCGCCGCCCACGGCACGATTCATGATCCGAGTAACGAGGGTGCCACTCCCACAGACGGCACTGACTTCAATGGCCGGCTACACCGGCGACGTCGGACAGGCCGCTGTTCCCAAGCAGCGAGCCAAGCAGTTATGGAAGCACACGACCGTCCGGAGGCACATACATCCGGTACTGAAAAGCGCCCTCGCCGAGATGGCACCAGGACTGGAACGCTGCATGTACTGCGGGGACAACCAGGGCACGGACATCGACCACTTCGAGCCCGTCCACGTCAATCCCTTACGGACCTTCGACTGGAACAACCACCTTCTGGCGTGTTCCCTGTGCAACAGCCACCTCAAGCGTGATCTCTTCCCTCTCGCCGGCGACGGTACACCCCTGCTCATCGACCCGAGCGCTGAGGATCCTGCTCCGCACCTGCACCTCTCGCTCGCCGCCGGCGAATACCTCGATCTCACCGACAGGGGCACTGCGACGATCAAGGTATTCGGTCTCAACCGGAAAATCCTCGTCCGGGGACGGCTCAACGCTTACCGGATCACCCCGCTTCTGTTGAACGAGTGGCGTACTGCCTTCGAGAAGGACGACCTGGAGGAGGCGGCAGCCTGTGCGGCAACGATCTGGGAGCAGCCCACCGCCGACGTTGTTCATGCGATGTTCCACCAAGCGGTCGTCCCGGGCGCCGAGGATATCTTCACGGACGAATCCGACACCCTCGCTCTGTTACGCGACCCGGTGATCCGTACGGGACTGGTGGGCGCCTGCTAGGTCAACACCCTGCGCAAGCACGTTCTCGCCGGTGGCTTCCCTCCCAGAGAAGAAGTGGGAGGACATCGCCGTGAAGCTGACCTCGGCGATCGGTGACATCACCGAAGTGGCCGGCTGCGCAATACTCGGGCAACGGTCCCTGACGTATCCGTGCGGCTTGCTGCTGCCCAGACCAAGATCAGATTCGCCGCATCAAGCTCCGAGATGAAACCTGCGTTTCTCTAGGACACGAGTGGCCGGTTAAGCGGCCGCATGTCAGGATCAGACTGTGCCTGCTTTCCTGGACGCCACAGAGAGTTCGAGGTGCCCTGCCGTGCCGCCTCCCAGGATGCGGCGCGTGGTGTTCGTCGCGGTGCTGAGCTCGGACGGGCGGCTTGCGCTGGTGGCAGAGAACCTGCCCGGCGCTCTTCCCCAATGGGTGCTTCCTTCAGGATCCGCCCGAGCCGCAGAACCCTACCGTGAGGCGGCAGCGCGCGTTCTCCGCGACGCGGTCGGCGCGATGCCGGTGCGAGGGGGCACCGTTGAAGGATGCTGTTGGGCTCAGGTGCCTGTGCCCATAGGCCGGAGCCGTCGAGAGGCACATGTGTTCATCTTTCGTCTCGCTGCGGCTGGTGCTCCGCCCGAGCATCTGCCCTGGAGGGGAGTGACACGCTGGGCAGGGCCTGAGCAGTGGCAGGAGTTGTGCACACGGTGCGATCTGCCAGATGTGGATGTGATGTTGACGGGATACCTGGAGGGGTGGATCCCGGACGGGCGGATCACGTTGGGGCCTTGAGTCCCGCCTCGGCGCCCGCCGTCACTCTGCCCTGGCGATCGTAGTGGCGGTCTCCTGCAGGGCTGCGGCAACCGCTGGCATGTCCTGCTCACGCAGACGCACGGCGGGTGCGTACACGGAGATCGCGGCGAGCGGTTCCCCGATGCGGTTGCGGATGGCCACGCCGACGCCGTGCAGGTCGTGTGCGCTCTCCTCGAGGTCTGCCGCCCATCCCCGGGCCCTGACTTCCTCCAACTCCACCTCAAGCAGCGGCCACTCAGTGATGCTTCCTGCCGCCGTGGCAGGGAGCGCGGCCGGGAGTGTCGCGCGTACATCTGCCGGGTCGCGCAGTGCGAGCAAAGCCTTGCCCGCCGCTGTGACGTGGGCGGGGAGCTCCTGTCCGAGCGGAACGCTGACGCGCAGGACATGCCGGGCCTCGACTCCGTCGAGTAGTCGGACGACGGCCGCATCCAGGGAGTACAGGCACACCGTCTCCTGCAGCTCCTCGGAGAGCTCCTCCAGGGGTCTGCGCGCCTGTCGTCGGACGTCCAGCTGGGCGATCGCAGCCAGTCCCATGCGTACGAGCTGCGGCCCCGCCGAGTATCCGTGCTGGCCGGGATCGTGACGCAGGAAACCCGTGCGCTGCAGGGTGACCAGGATGCGGTGTGCAGTGGAACGTGAGATACCGAGCTCCCGGGCGGTTTCTGTAACACCGATTTCCCCCCGGTCATACGCCAGGACGAGAACATCCAGGGCCTTCGTCACCGACGCCAAGGCCTCTGTCGCCGACAGATGCTTGCCATCCACCATGAGGGAACCGTAACGCTCAAACGTTCCCGGACACCGGGAGCTTCGACAGAATCCACACGTCAGGATTCTGTGATGGCACGTCTCACAGTTCCGGTGCGGCATCGCACGAACCCGGCGAGCCAACTCTGCGCCAAGACAGGTCGATTCCCGCGATAACCCCGACCGGACTTGCCGTGCTTGAGCGCACTGTTGACCATTTGATAGCGCCTCACAGGAACTGCGTGCGTGCCACAGTGTGCCGTCCCTACACTGGCAGCGACCTTCCTTAGGAGTTCGCTATGGCGGGATACCGGACCAGCGCACCTGCGTCAGACAAGGGTGTCTACATCGGCCAGGCCCGGCATGCCGTGAAGGAGCTGATCACTTCACTGCGCGGCGAGTTGGCGACATTGGAAGCTGTGTACGCGATGATGTGCCAGGGCGCCGAATCCACCGATGTCCGCGAAGAGCCGCCGGACACTGGCGAGGACGCGGAAACCGCCCAGCCTTCCCGGGAGGGTCCGTCTGATGTTTCTGCCGCCGACGAGGATCCTTCGTCCGAAGATGCGCGCCCGGGGATTGGCACTCGGACCCTGGGGCCACCGCGTAACGGAAGCATGCGCGATGCGATCCTCACACTCCTGTGCGCTGCTCAAAAGGCAATGTCCATCACCGATATCGCGGCGGCGGTGCGCCCGGGAGCGGACGCGACGGTCCGCTCATCCGTAGGAAAAACCCTCAATCGCATGAAGCAACTTGGCGAGGTGGAAAACGTAGCACCGGGAATGTTCCGGGCTGTGCTGTCATCCCGGGCCGCTTGATCCACTCGAGAACGACCCTAACCCAACAAGCAGGCCTCCCTCGATTAGCGGTCGAGGGAGGCCGCCAAACACGCGAACGGACGCTTCTCCTAGCAGGGTTCCGGTCCGTCGCGCACGTTCACTCTAGCGCTCCCACGGGTGGCGCTATAGGGCGTCTGCGCCATTCCGCACTTGAGCGTGCACGACTGACCTCAAAGAGGCAATTGGGGATCAGTCATGAGCACATTGGGTCGTATTCGATCCGGGCCAGAGCGCCAGGCCCAGGGCACGCTCCAGTCGGCAGACCGTCAGCACATCCGGCCAGGTGGCGCCCGCCAGCAGATCCCCGATGGTCTGCCTGCCGACGTGGCTCTGGGCGGCCAGGGCACGCAGCGAGAGCTCCGGCCTCTCACGCAGGGCCGCGGCGAGGCGGCGGGCAATCGTCTGGACCACCGCCGCGGCGGGCTCCCCGGCGATCCGGGCGTCCGGCCACTCCTCCGGATCGACGGCGTAGCTCCATGGCGGCGCCGTGCGCGCTCGGCCTCCGGTCATAAAGATGCGCTCCTTCAGATCGTGATCGACACTGACACCAGTGGCCGGTTAACCGGCCGCTTGTCATGGGCCTTGTGCCTGGAGGTCGCTGTGTCGAATCGCCTGCTGGCCTACGCACCGAAGGCGGAGACGGTGCCGCCCGCCCAGTGGCGCCGCATCGCTCCGGTCGTCCGCTCGCTGGGATTCATGGCCGTCGCAGCGGGTCCCTACGGCCCAGACGTGGTCATGACGCCGCTCGCACGGCTGGTCGCCTGGGTCGAGGCCCAGGGCCTCCCGCTCGAACCCTCGGTGATCCTTGACCAGAGCACCGTCGAACGCTTCATCCTCGTCGGCTGCCGCGACATGGCCGCCAACAGCCGCCGAACCTGCAGCAGCCAGCTGCGCCGGGCCTCCGAAGCACTCCTGCTGGACCAGCTCGGACAGCATCCGCCGATCCGGCTGAAGGCCACCGCCGCCCCAGTGGCCCCCTACCCGCCAGCAGAAATCGCCTACTGGCTGATCTGGGCGCAGAGCCTGCCCACCCCCGCCCAGCGGCGCAACGCCTGCCTGCTGTTCTGTCTCGGCGTCGGTTGCGGGCTCGCCGTTGAGGATCTTGTGTACGTTCAGGGGCGGGATATCCTCGCGGGCCCCACCGGGAGGGCACTGGTCAAGGTGCACGGGCGCCGTCCGCGCACTGTCGTATGCCGGTACGCCTACGAGGAACTGCTGCTGGCGGAAGCCGCCCACATCCCGGCAGACACGTACGCCTTCCGGCCGGACTGGCAGGACCGCACCAGCAAGCACATCGCATCGGACTGGCTGGCCAGGTACCCGCGGATCATCGGCCGTTGTGACGGTGCAGTGCTGCAGAACCAGCGGCTGCGTACGACCTGGCTCGTCGATCTGCTGAATGCAGGTATTCCGCTGAAGGTGATCCTCAAAGCGTCCGGACTCGGGACCCTGCACAGCCTCTCGCGCTACCTCGTCTTCCTTCATGACGTGCCCGAAGCGGATGCATCCGATCTGTTGCGGGGGGCAGCATGAGCAGGAAGAACCCGGAGGGCAAACCTTGCCGGCGTACCGGCCTCGCTTTACGCCCTGCACCGCAGGCCCCCGGCCGTACCCTCAGCGACCGCGTTGTGAGGCAGGTCTTCGACCTCGTGCGCCACAGCGGAGTACTGGAACGCCTTCCCTCCAACGAGCACCGGCCAGGCCCGAAGGGCTTCTCGTTCCGCACAGTGCTGATCGGCCTGATCTTGTCGCAGTACATGGGCAAGAGCGCGAACATCAACGACGCATGGGAGACGCTCTTCTTCGCCTTGTCTCCAGGGTCCAAAGCCCTCCTTGACGTCCCCGACGTCGACCTGCACATCCGCGAGGGCGCAACCCGAGAAGAAATCGACCGCATCGCGCACCACCAGTACGCGACGTCGAAGCGCGTCTACCGGTCCTGGTCCTCGATGACCCGGCGCCTCGACCCTGCACCGCACGACCGCCGCAAGCGGCTGTCTCTCAGCGAGGCCAAGAAGATCCGTCGGAAGTGGAATGCCCGCGACAACCAGGACACCGTGCGCAACCTGGAGGCCATCGCCCAGGATCTGATTCTCGCTCCGGTGATGGCTTCCTACCGGCGCGGCGACTTCGCTCGGTGGCCTGGTCACATCGTGGTCGACGACACTCCGGTTCCGGTCTGGGGCAAAGAGCCGGACTACCGTCAGGACCGGGCCTCGCTTGAGATCACCGCCGGGATGTACGTGAAGGGAGGAACGCAGAAGAAGTCGCCCAGCGGCAAAGCTGCGGCCTCCACGAACACTGGCACCCGGCGCGGCACGGCAAACAAGCCAGTGCCTCGCAAGAGTAAGTCGGGGCAGGAGAAGAAAGCCAAGGCATCGGAGAAGAGAGAGTTCCGCTACGCCATGATGGCCGCGTTCCCGGGCCATGGCCATGGCGACCTCGCCGGCGCCTACCCCGCGGTCTGCCTCGGCATGATCCTTCGCACCCCGGGTACCGAACCCGGCCCGGCCGCCCTGCGCGCCATCCAGCCGGCCTTCGAACGAGGCCTGGTCAAAGACCTGTTCTGCGCCGACCGGGGCATCACCCAGGCCAAACCTCACAACCTGCATCTGCAGCTGCTCAAGCTCGGCCTCAACGCGGTGAAGCACTACAACGACGACAAGGTCGACCGGCAGGGAGAGTTCCGCGGCATGCAGCTGGTCGGTGGCGAGTTCTACTGCCCGCTGATGCCCACCCCGCTCACCACTGCGGGCGCCACATACCTCGACAGCCGCACGGATGAGGACCGTGCCCACGCACTCAACCTGATCCAGTCCCGGAAGGACTACCAGACCAAGATCAAGGAGTACGGGCCCGCAGGGGACCAGCGTCGACAGTGCCCCGCCCTCGGGTCCCACGCCACGGTCACCTGCTACCGCCGGCCCCAGCCACGCCCGTCCACCGTCGTCGACCTCGACGCCCCCACTGTCCGTGCCCCGGCAGCCCTGCCCACCATCCCCAGGCCCAAGCGGGACGCCCCCGTCTACCCAGACATCTGCAGGGGGAAGAGCGTCACCGTCCCGGGCACTGTGTTGGCCAAGTGGCGACAGAAATACCCCCTGTTCACCCCTCTGTGGCAGGAAGCCTGGTCCGGACTGCGCAGTCAGAATGAGGGCGGCAACGGCAACCTCAAGAAGTCCGCCCTCGACAGCATCGACAATCCGCAGCTCCGCCTGCCGCACGGACGCGTCGCACAGACCCTGCTCAATGCCATCATCATCTTCGTGGCGAACCTCAGAGCCATCCGACGGTTCCTCCGCGATCAGGGCATCCAGCCCCGCAAGGCCAGCACACAGAGCGCCGGAACCCAACCCGGTGAGCCCTCCGACCCGCCCCAGGCGCGACCGATTCCGACCGAGCAGGTCGAGGCTCCGCCACGCGAGTGACACACCTCCGCCGCGCTCCGCCCCCTGAAAACCCCACATGCCTGCGCCACGGCTACCAGCCGTCGCGCAGGCATGTCCTGTTTCCGCAGGTGAGAGGCGCAGTACCTGGACCGCCACCGCGTCGCCTCCTCATCGAGCCGATCACGAGGCTCGAGGCCCCAGAAACGACGAATTACCGGTGAGTCACATGACTCGACCGGTAATTCGTGAACGCTTCGGGACGATCTCGTGAACGTCCCAGCTGGTGTCCGAGGGGGGACTTGAACCCCCACGCCCGATAAAGGGCACTAGCACCTCAAGCTAGCGCGTCTGCCATTCCGCCACCCGGACAAGGTGTCTGTCGTTGCGGCCCCGGGCCGTTCCGACGTGGAAAACAATAGCAAACATTCGAGGGTGGTCGATCACCCGCACAGGTGGCCGGATGCGGGCCTGTGACCAGGGCATGTCGGGAGTATTGCGGCCTTGGGCCCAGCGGGCGACGGGTGGAGGATGGCAGTGGACCCGCCGCGGGCCGCGCTCCTCAGGGCGCGCGATGCGGCCGTGAAGCCAGAGGAGGCACTGTGAGGGAGCTCAGCGAGCTGCGCGAGCGATCCATGGAGAGGTGCGCGCCGCGCGAGTGCGGGGCCGGGCGAAGCGAGGTTTCGGCATGAGTGAGTCGCAGCCGCCGCGCACGGTCACCGGTGAGGACGAGGTGGTCGACCTGTGCCGGGACCTGATCAGGATGGACACCAGCAACTACGGCGACCACTCGGGCCCGGGTGAGCGGGCCGCCGCCGAGTACGTCGCGGAGAAGCTCGCCGAGGTCGGCCTGGAGCCGCAGATCTTCGAGTCCCACAAGGGCCGCGCCTCGACCGTCGCCCGGATCGAGGGCGAGGACCGCTCGCGGCCCGGACTGCTGATCCACGGCCACACCGACGTCGTTCCGGCCAACGCCGACGACTGGACCCACCACCCCTTCTCCGGCGAGATCGCCGACGGCTGCGTCTGGGGCCGTGGCGCGGTCGACATGAAGGACATGGACGCGATGACGCTGGCCGTCGTCCGGGACCGCCTGCGCACCGGCCGCAAGCCCCCGCGCGACATCGTGCTGGCGTTCCTCGCGGACGAGGAAGCGGGCGGCACCTACGGCGCGCGCTACCTCGTCGACCACCACCCGCACCTCTTCGAGGGCGTCACGGAGGCGATCAGCGAGGTCGGCGGCTTCTCCTTCACCGTCAACGAGCAGGTGCGGCTGTACCTCATCGAGACGGCCCAGAAGGGCATGCACTGGATGAAGCTGACCGTGGACGGCAGCGCCGGACACGGCTCGATGATCCACAAGGACAACGCCATCACCGAACTGTCCGAAGCCGTCGGACGGTTGGGCCGGCACGAGTTCCCGGTGCGGGTGACGAAGACCCTGCGGTCCTTCCTCGACCAGCTCGGCGACGCGCTGGGCACCGAGCTCGACCCGGAGGACATGGATGCCACGCTGGCGAAGCTCGGCGGCATCGCCAAGCTGATCGGCGCCTCGCTCAAGAACACCGCCAACCCCACGCAGCTGGGCGCCGGTTACAAGGTCAATGTCATCCCGGGACAGGCCACCGCGCATGTCGACGGCCGGTTCCTGCCGGGCTACGAGGAGGAGTTCCTGGCCGACGTGGACCGGCTCCTGGGCCCGCGCGTCAGGCGTGAGGACGTGCACGCGGACAAGGCGCTGGAGACCACCTTCGACGGTGCGCTGGTGCAGGCGATGCAGTCGGCGCTCCAGGCCGAGGACCCGATCGCGCGCGCGGTCCCGTACATGCTCTCCGCGGGGACGGACGCCAAGTCCTTCGACGATCTCGGGATCCGCGGGTTCGGCTTCGCCCCGCTGAAGCTGCCGCCGGAGCTGGACTTCGCGGGGATGTTCCACGGTGTGGACGAGCGAGTGCCGGTGGACGGGCTGAAGTTCGGGGTGCGGGTGCTCGACCGGTTCATCGAACAGAGCTGAATTCGGCGCGATTTTCCTGCCTTTCGCGCCGGCTTCGCCGAAAAGAGTGAACGCACCGATGTGTTCGTAGCTTCAACGGCTTTTCCTCGTTGCAGTCAGTGCGGTCCGCGGCTGGGATCGTATTGCCTACAAGGAGGACTAATGATCAAGAAGGTCGTCGCAGCTGCGGCAGTCGCCGGTGGTGTCGTCATCGCCGGTGCCGGCCTGGCCGTTGCCGACTCGGGTGCCCAGGGTGCCGCCCTGCACTCTCCGGGTGCGGTGTCCGGCAACACCATTCAGGTGCCGGTCCAGGTCCCGGTGAACGTCTGCAACAACACGATCTCCGTGGTCGGGCTGTTGAACTCCGACTTCGGCGCCGGCTGCGTCAACAAGTGACCTTCTGACGTCCTTTGGCGTTGTATTTACACCCGTAAGGGGCTGACTCGGGTCTTCGGAGGCGTGCCAACGCAATCCGGAGTCGCTGAGTATTTCGGCGGGCGGGGCGGTCTTTTCCGAAGACCGCCACTCGTCCCTATTCCTGTAAGGCACTAGGCAGGGGAACAACCTATGAGACAGGTCGCACGAAAGGGCCTGATCACCGCGGCCGCCGCCAGTGGCGTACTCGCCATGGCCGCCGGCTACGCACAGGCCGACGCGGGAGCCGCCGGAGGGGCGGCGAATTCGCCGGGCGTGGGATCCGGCAACAACGTTCAGGTACCGGTCCATGTGCCGGTGAACGCCTGCGGCAACACCGTCAATGTGGTCGCGCTGCTGAACCCCGCGTTCGGCAACCGCTGCGCCAACGACGGTGGTGGCAGGCACCACGGTGGGAACCACGGTGGCAACCACCAGGGCGGGCACACGGGGGCCGGCGCCGCCGGTACCACCGCGAACTCGCCGGGTGTCGTGTCGGGCAACAATGTCCAGGCTCCGGTCGACGTACCGGTCAACGCCTGTGGCAACCATGTCTCGGGAGGCGGGCTGCTGAACCCCGCCTTCGGCAACCACTGCGCCAACGGGTCCTCGGCGACCCCGGACAGGCCGCACCACCCCGGTAAGCCGCACGAGCCCGGCAAGCCCCATCACCCGGGCAAGCCGCATGAGCCGGGTAAGCCGCACGAGCCGGGTAAGCCGCACCACCCGAGCACGCCGCACCACCCCGGCAAGCCCCACCAGCCGGGTAACCCGAGCCAGCAGACCCCGCACAAGCCGGGGAAGCCGCAGACCGGGGGGCACAGCCAGCAGGCGACGCCCGCCAAGCCCGTCGGGCACCTCGCCCAGACCGGTGCGGGGTCGATCGGCTACGCGGTTCCGGCCAGCGCCGGAATGCTGCTCGGTGGCGTCCTGCTCTACCGCAAGACGCGCGCCGCCCGCCGGTGACCAGCAGCAGCTAGCCCACCGGCAGCTCACCGAGCGGGCCCCGTCTCGACGGGGCCCGCTCTGCTGTGTTCAGCCCCCGGTGGCGCTGTGTTCAGCCTCCGGCGACGCTCACCACGTCGCGCGGAGCTGGCGGATGATCCGGCGGCGCAGCCGTACCTTACGGCTCCCGTCGGGGTTCAGACGCAGTCGGTCCAACTCCCAGTGTCCGTACTCGGCATGGTCCGTCAGCAGGCGTGTGGTGGCCTTCCGGGAGACTCCCCGGGGCACATACACATCGCAGAATTCGTATTCCGGCATCGCATCTATTGTGCGGGACCGGCCCCGGTACGGATAGCGTCTGCACTATGTCTGATGCTGCGCAGCCTTCCGCCGCCGAGGTACGTGCCGCCGCCGAGGCGGTCAAAGCCGCACTGGACCGTCACCTCGACGCGGTCGAACGCCGCTCGGGGCAGGACGATCCGGCCGTGTACGCCGCGTTCGACGAGCTCGCCGCGGCGGCCGAGGTCTATGACGAGCTGCTCTACGACACCTACGACGAGGTCACCCCCTTCGAGATCCCCGGAAACGAGGCGCTGCCCGCATACGCGGGCCCGGAAGAGCCGAGCGCGCTGAGCGTGCTGATCCGCCGGGACTACACCGTCGCCGCACCGCAGCGACTGCTGCATCAGGCACAGCGCATCGCCGATCTTGATCCGGACGCCGCCGACGAGGCGGCCGGCCCTGCCGCCGATGCCGCCGCGGTCGTCGGCACCAGCGTGCATGCGGCGCTCGGTGTGCTCTTCGGGGAGTTCGAACCGGACGAGATCGCCTCCCGGCACAAGGAGTTCGGCCTGGAGGAGGGGGACTCCACGCTGTGGGTGGCGGCCGCCGACGACCCGGCCGAGCCGGGGGAGTGGCTGTCCGCCCCGTTCGACCAGGCGGACCCCCAGCGGGTGGTGTGCCGCTTCGACGTCAGCGCCGTCTTCGACGAGGAACTGGGCGAAGACGACCTGGTGGAGCCGCTCGACAGCGAACGGTGAGGGAGGCGCCGGGCGGCCCCGTGCCGCACCGGCGCCGCCCGCTGGTCCGTAGACGCCGCTGCCCCGGCCCGTCCGCTTCTTCTGCGACGGGCCGGGGCAGCGGCGTACAGGGGCTGAGTGGCGGGCGCCGAAGCCCCCGGGCTCAGTCGGCTGCCGTCGGCTCCTCGCCGCTCTGCACGCTCTGCTGGAGCAGGCTGCGCAGCCGGGTCGTGCGTTCCTTCACGGGCACCTCGACGACCGCGCGGGCCAGCGCCTGGTCCGCGCCCTGGACGACCGACAGATGCCGCTCACCGCGGCTGAAGGCGGTGTAGACCCAGGCGCGGGTCAGCCCCCCGGTCGCGTCCCCGGGCAGCACGACCACCGCGGCGGGCCAGCGCGCGCCGGCCGCCTGATGGGCGGTGAGTGCCCAGCCGTGCCGTACGGCCCCCGTGCCGACCTGCTCGCGCGGCACCACGACCGCGGAGCCGTCGCAGTCGAGATGCAGTCCGGCCGCGTCCGCGCCGGTGATCGTGCCGGGCACCGTACGGCCGGGGGCCGGGGCGTAGGCCACGCGGTCGCCGGGGTCGAAGCCGCCGAACCGGCCGGGGCCGGGGTTGAGCCGCTCCTTGAGGGCGGCGTTGAGCGCGCGGGTGCCGGCCGCGCCGCCGTGGCCGACCGTGATGACCTGGGTGTGGTCCGCGGGGACACCGAACGCCCGGGGCACGGAGTCGGCGACCAACTGGACCGTGCGGTGCACCGCCTCGCCGGCATCCCGCACCGGGACGATCACCACCTCCTTGCCGGGCGCCTCGACCTGGCTCAGCTCGCCGATGCCGATGCCCGACACCAGCTCGCCGATCGGGCCGAAGTCCGGGGTACGGGAGGCGATCTGCGGACAGAAACGGGCCGCGAGCAGATCGGCGAACAGCCGGCCGGGACCGGCGGACCACAGCACGCCCGGATCGCCGCTGAGCACCAGCCGGGTCCCGTCGGTCAGCGACTCGACGAGCAGCGCGGCGGCCTCCAGATCCAGCTGCGGGGCGTCCAGCACGACCAGCAGATCGAGCGCGAGGGCGCCGTCGGCGTCCCGTCCCGGGCCCTCTCGGCCGGACAGCAGGCCGGAGACGGTCACCGCGGCCGTGGCGGGGTCCGGGGAGCCGGTGGCCGGGGCGTCGGGCGCGCTCCCGGTCAGGTGCGCGGCCAGGCGGCGGCGGCCGTTCTCGGTGTGGGTGGCGCCGAAGGCCCGCAGGCCCAGCGAGCGGGCCGCGGCGATCAGCGCGGCCGGCTCGGCACGGGCCGCCTCCGCGCCGGTGTGGGCCACCAGGCCGCTGTGCGCGGTGGCACGGATGAGCTCGGCGGCCGACGGCGAGGGCGCGGCAGCCGCCACGGCCTCCCAGGCGGCGGCGGCGGAGGGCCGGGCGGGGCGGGGCGCCGTGTCGTGGTCGGTGGGGGTGTCGGTGGGAATGTCGGTGGCGGGGGCCGTGGCGGGGGCGCTCTCTCTGGGCGTGTCCCCGTCGGTGATCTGTGCTTCTCCGTCGGCCGTGGTCTCGGCGGCCGCGGGCCCTTCGGACGTGGCGCCGTCGGCCTCCGCCGGCTCCGTCTCCTGGGTCGGCTCCGCCACCGCTGCGAAGGTGTTGAGCAGCCGGGCCAGACCGTCGGCGACGCTCTCCTCGGCCATCGCGAACCGGTCCAGGCCGAGCAGGATCCGGACCGGCTGCTCCTCCTCGTCGTCGTCACCCGTGGCCGGACGTGGCCGGCCGCCCGGCTCGTCGATCGCGTCCTGGAAGACCAGCACCGCTCCGTCCGTGATGGCCGCCTGCAGGGCGTCATCAGGGTCGGGCACCGAGCGCTGGGCGAGGGCCGCGCGCAGGGCGGCGGCCTCCAGGGCGGAGTGGCCCGCCAGCGCGGCCTGTTCCAGCAGCCAGCCGACCAACGCCTGGGCGCGCCGTTCGTCGCCCGGCCCACAGGCGGGGCCGAGCAGCGCCCGCGCGAACCCGTCGGCCTGCTCGGGGCGGACCCCGGGCACCTGGAGCAGCAGCCAGGGGTCCTCGCTCAGCGCCTCGGCGGCCCGCTCACCCAGGACCTCCGCGGTCTGCTCGGCCAGCGTCTCGGGGGCACCGCCCGCCGCGAGCACCTGCCGCACGCCCTCGACCCCGGGGAGGGCCCGCACCGCGGGCCGGGCGGGGGCGGGGCCGCCGGCCGCCGGTGCGGCGGCGGCCGGGCCGGTGGCACCGCTCTGCGGCCCGCCCGGACCGGCCGGTCCGCCGTTCTCCTGCTCCTGAGCGGTGCGCTGCCGGGTCACCTCCGGGCCCGGGCCCGTGGGTCCGCCCTGCTGCCCGCCCTGCGGTGCGGCCTTGGCCGGCTGGGCGGCGGGTGCGGCCGGCCTGGCGGGGCGGGGGGCGTCATTGAAGAACGAAGCGGCCGAGCGCTCGCCACTCTCCACGGCTCGCACGGCCGCCGCCAGCGCGTCGGCGGTTGCTTTGGCCGAGCCGGAAGGCGGAGTTCCCTTTGTCGCACCGGGGGCCGCAGCCTCGGCTCCGGACGCCGGGGCGGCGGTCTCCGCGCCGGAAGACGGCGTGCCGATTCCTGGGCCGGAGGCAGGGCTTCCGTTTGCTGCCGCACCGGGGTCCGCGGTCTCGCCCTCGGATACGGGCGCGCCGGTCTCCGCCCCGGATGCCGGAGCGGCGGACTCCGCCGCAGGAGACGGCGTTCCGGCCTCCGCGCCGGCCGCCGCAACACCGGCCTCCGCCCCGGAAGCCGCTGCCTCCGCTCCGGCCGCCTCGGCGCCCTCCTCGTGCCCCGTCGCCTCCTCGCCGGGCGCCGCCGCACTTTCCGGCGCCGCCGCGGCTCCCGGCCCCGCCGCCTCATCGGGCGTCCGGGCCTCCGCGGTGCCGGGTGCGGCCTCCTGCCCGGGCGGGGTTTCGCCGGCGAGGCGGTCGGTGCTCACAGCGTGCTCCAGTCGTGATCGGGGTAGTGGTGCACCGGCGCCGAAACATCGTCCAGCGCCTGGCGGATCTCGTCAGGAAGACTAAGGGTCTCCACTGACAATGCGGCTCTGAGCTGCTGCGCTGTGCGGGCGCCCAGGATCGGCGCGGTCACGCCGGGGCGGTCGCGGATCCAGGAGAGCGCGACCTGGAGCGGGGTGACGGCCAGTCCGTCAGCGGCGGTGGTGACCGCTTCGACGACCCGGCTCGCGGTCTCGTCGAGATAGGGCGCGACGAACGCCGCCAGATGCTCCGAGGCACCACGGGAGTCCGCCGGTGTCCCATGGCGGTACTTGCCCGTCAGCACCCCCCGGCCGAGCGGCGACGACGGCAGCAGGCCGATGCCGAGGTCGAGGGCCGCGGGCAGCACCTCCCGCTCGACGCCGCGCTGAAGGAGGGAGTACTCCATCTGGGCGCTCGCGAGACGGTGGCGTACACCGGGCGCCGCGAGCTGCCAGGTGCCGGCCCGGGCGAGCTGCCAGCCGGAGAAGTTCGCCAGCCCCACATAGCGCGCCCGGCCGCTGGCGACGGCGAGGTCGAGGGCCTGGAGCGTCTCCTCCAGCGGGGTGTGCGGATCGAAGGCGTGCAACTGCCACAGGTCGACGTAGTCCGTCCCCAGCCGCTCCAGGGAGGCGTCCAGGGCGGCGAGAAGATGGCGCCGGGAGCCGTCGACCCGGCGGTCCGCCGCCAGGACGCTGCCCGCCTTGGTGGCGATCACCAGATCCTCGCGCGGAACGAGCTCTTCCGTCAGCCGGCCGAGGAGGTATTCGGCGCCGCCGTCGGCGTAGATGTCGGCGGTGTCCACGAGGCTTCCGCCGGCCTCCCAGAACGCCTTGAGCTGGTCGGCGGCTTCCTGCTCGTCCGTGTCACGCGCCCAGTTCAGGGTGCCGAGCCCCAGGCGGGTCACGCGCAGGCCCGTACGGCCGAGGTGCCTTTGCTCCATGGGCCTTGAGATTACTGGGCGGAAGCCGGCATCAGGGGACCTGTGGACAACCCGCCGATGACAGCCGGCGCGGCCGGCGGCTACAGTCCCCGGAACAGCGACGTTACTGATGGGTAAGGGGAGCGGCATGAGGCTTGGCATCAACCTCGGCTACTGGGGCGCCGGGATGGACTCCGACAATCTCGCGGTGGCGCAGGAGGCCGATCGCCTCGGCTACTCCGTCTGCTGGGCGGCGGAGGCCTACGGCTCCGACGCCGCCACCGTGCTCTCCTGGGTCGCGGCGCAGACCGAGCGGATCGACATCGGTTCGGCGATCTTCCAGATCCCGGCGCGTACGCCCGCGATGACCGCGATGACGGCTGCGACCCTGGACTCCCTCTCCGGGGGCCGGTTCCGCCTGGGCCTCGGCGTCTCGGGGCCGCAGGTCTCCGAGGGCTGGTACGGCGTCAAGTTCGACAAGCCGCTGGCCCGCACCCGCGAGTACGTGGACATCGTCCGTAAGGCGATGTCGCGCGAGCGGCTGTCCTACGAGGGCGAGCACTGGACGCTGCCGCTGCCGGGCGGTCCGGGCAAGCCGCTGAAGCTCACGGTGCACCCGCAGCGCGAGTACATCCCGCTCTACATCGCCGCGATCGGCCCCAAGAACCTCCAGCAGACCGGTGAGATCGCCGATGGCGCGCTGCTGATCTTCCCCTCGGCCGACCACCTGGAGGAGACCGCGGTCGCGCACCTCCGGGCCGGCCGCGAGAAGGCGGGCAAGACGCTGGACGGCTTCGACGTCTGCCCGACGCTGCCGCTGGCCGTCGGCGCGGACAAGGACGTCAGCGCGCTGGCCGACATGTTCCGCCCGTACACCGCGCTCTACGTCGGCGGCATGGGCAGCCCAAAGCAGAACTTCTACAACCAGCTCGCTCAGCGCATGGGCTACGGGAAGGAAGCCGCCGCGATCCAGGAGAAGTACCTGTCCGGCGACAAGGAAGGCGCCGCCGCCGCGATCCCGGAGCGGCTGATCGACCAGACCACGCTGCTCGGCTCCGTCGAGCGGATCGCCGACCGGATGCAGGCCTACGCGGCGGCCGGCGTGACCACTCTGACGCTCGCCCCGGCGGGCTTCTCCCTGGAGGACCGGCTGGCGTCGCTGCGGGCCGGTACCGAGGCCCTGGAGCGCGCCGGGCTGGCGTAACCCCCACCGGGGCGCCGGGCCCCTCGGCCCCGCACCCGGCCCGGCGCCCGGAGCGCCGGGCCGGCGAGGCCCCGCGGCCGTGGTGGGGGCTCGGGGGTCTTCCCCACCACGGCCGTCAGCAGCACAACGCGGCCACGGGCACGCTGGTTACGCCCGCGACGGGGACACCTCTCGCCCGAACGGCCGAACGGGCCGCCGCTCCGGTTGCCGCCCATGGAGCACCCCCATTGACTCTTCCTTTACGGGTGTGTCCGTTCGGAGGTGGCAAAGATGCTCTCGGCCCGAAGCCTGTTCCAGGAGATCGTCGACAACGACGACTCCTTCCGTTTGTTCTGTTCCATCGCGGCCAGCGGCGAGGCGCAGGGCGGCTGGGAGAACGGCCGGATCGCCGCGCTGCTCCCCGCGTCCCTGCGGGAGCTGGCGCCCAAGGTCACCCGGCACGGCGCCGACGAGGACAAGCACGGCCGGATCTTCCAGGCCCTGATGCGCCGGCGCGGACTGACACCGACCGACGTCCCCGTGGAGACCGACTACACCGCACTGCTGGAGCGGCGGGGCATCGGCCTGACGCACGACAAGCTGCGCCGCGACCAGCCGCTCACCGAGCGCGACATCGTCGTCTACCTCTCCCACAGCCGGGTCACCGAACAGCGCGCCGCCGACCAGATGGTGATGCTCACCAAGCACTTCGGCGACCACCCCGAGCTGGGCAAAGCGGTCCGGATGATCTCCGGCGACGAGACCAACCACCTCGCGTACTGCCATGAGGAGCTGCTGCGGCTGGCCCGCGCCGGGCACGGCCGCGTCATCCAGCGGACCCTGCGGGAGTGCGCCCATGCCGAGATCGTCGTCTACCGGGAGGTCAGCCTGGCGGTGATGGCCCACATGGGCCGCATCCTGGAGTGGCCGGCGGCGAAGTCCGCCGCGCTCGCCGCCGGGA
Organism: Streptomyces sp. NPDC029466; assembly: GCF_055574515.1. Classification (NCBI taxonomy): domain Bacteria; kingdom Bacillati; phylum Actinomycetota; class Actinomycetes; order Kitasatosporales; family Streptomycetaceae; genus Streptomyces; species Streptomyces sp. NPDC029466. The sequence goes on along the minus strand of NZ_JBVHZH010000013.1, from coordinate 54,549 downwards.
TCCGGGCGGTGTACGGCTATGAGCGGCTGGCCGGCTGGCGGCGGATGGTCAGCCTCCGGATGCCCGAGCGGCGGAACGCGCTGGGCGGACCGGCCACCTCCGCACCGGAATTCGCCTGAACGGACCGGCCCCACGGCCCGCGGAACCCGCCGTCAGAGCCAGCCGCGGCGCTTGAACAGCCGGTACAGCGACACCTCGATGATGATCATCACTCCCAGGATCACCGGGTACCCCAGATCCCACTTCAGCTCCGGCATGGTGTCGAAGTTCATGCCGTAGACACCCGCGATCAGGGTGGGGACGGCCGCCAGCGCCGCCCAGGCCGAGATCTTGCGCATGTCGTCGTTCTGCCGTACGCCCATCTGTGCGAGGTGGGCGGAGAGAATGTCCGACAACAGCCGGTCCAGGCCCTCCACCGACTCGTTGGCGCGGGTGAGATGGTCGTCGACATCGCGGAAGAACGGCCGGGCGTGCGCGTGCACGAACGGCACCCCGGGGTTCTGGAGCCGGGTCATCGGCTCCGCCAACGGGCCGGTCGCCCGGCGGAATTCGAGCACCTCGCGCTTGAACGCATAGATCTCGGCGGCGGTGTTCCGGGTGTCCCGGCCGCGCACCGGAGCGAATACCTCCGCCTCCAACTCCTCCAGATCCAGCTGGAGTTCGGCGGCCACATCGATGTAGTGGTCCACCACCGCGTCACTGACCGCGTACAGCACCGCCCCCGGGCCGTGCCGCAGGATCTCCGGGTGCTCCTCCAGCCGGTGCCGCACCGCCGCCAGCGGGCTGGCCTCACCGTGCCGGACGGTGACGACGAAGGCGTCGCCCACGAACACCATCAGCTCGGACGCGGTCACCGTGTCCGCCTGGTCGTCGTAGGTGACCGGTTTCAGCACCATGAACAGCGAGTCGTCGTAGACCTCCAGCTTGGGGCGCTGATGCGCCTTGAGCGCGTCCTCGACGGCCAGCGGGTGCAGCGCGAATTCCGACCGGACGCGCGCGAACTCCTCCTCCGTCGGCTCGTACATCCCCAGCCACAGGAAGGAGTGCCCCTCGGCCCGCGCCTCTTCCAGGGCGTGCGAGAAGTCGGTCGTGCACTCGGTGCGACGGCCCTCCCGGTAGATGGCGCTGTCGACGATCACACCGGCATTCTCGCGCGTTGCCCGGCCGCCTGCCAGGAAGGCACCCGGCCACTTGCCGGGCAGCCGCCCGTCCACTCGCCGGGAAGCCCGCCCGACCACCTGCCGGGAAGGCGTACGGGGAACGTAGGGTGGCGGTCATGCCCACGCTGATCCTGGTGCGGCACGGCCGCTCCACCGCCAATACCGCCGGGGTGCTCGCCGGGCGGGCGCCCGGAGTCGCGCTCGACGAGCGCGGCGCGGCCCAGTCCGCCGAGCTGCCCGCACGGCTGGCGCAGGTGCCGCTGACCGCCGTCGTCTCCAGCCCGCTCCAGCGCTGCCGGGAGACCCTGGCGCCGCTGCTGGACGCCCGGCCGTGGCTCACGCTGCACCTCGACGACCGGATCAGCGAATGCGACTACGGCGAGTGGTCGGGCCGGAAACTCGCCGAACTGAGCGACGAGCCGCTGATGGAGATCGTCCAGCAGCACCCCTCCGCGGCCGCCTTCCCCGGCGGAGAGTCGATGCGCGCGATGCAGGCCCGCGCGGTGGACGCGGTACGGGACTGGAACGCCCGGATCGAGGAGGCGCACGGCCCCGAGGCGACCTACGCCATGTGCTCGCACGGCGACATCATCAAATCCCTGGTCGCCGACGCCCTGGGCATGCACCTCGACCTCTTTCAGCGGATTTCCGTCGAGCCCTGTTCGGTCACCGCGATCCGCTACACCCGGCTGCGCCCCTACCTCGTCCGGCTCGGGGACACCGGTGACTTCGGATCGCTCGCGCCCCGGGAGGAAGGCGGCGCCCCGGCGGCCGAGCGGGACGCGGCAGTCGGCGGTGGTGCGGGAGCAGCGTGATCAGTCGGCGCAGTAGGGTGGTGCGACGGCGCTGCCCGCCACGCCCCTGCGATCCGCGCAGTGACCGCAGGACGTGCAGCGACCGCAGTGACCCCGCAGTCGAGCAATCGGAGCAGGACGTTGTCCCGTCAGGTGTTCTTCTACGACGCGCCGGACCGCTTCGTGGCCGGTACGGTCGGGCTGCCTGGCCGCCGTAGCTTCTACCTCCAGGCCACCGCGGCCGGCCGCACCACCAGCGTCGCCCTGGAGAAGACTCAGGTCGCCGCCCTCGCCGAGCGGATCGACGAATTGCTGGACGAGGTCGTCCGGCGCAGCGGCGGCAACGCCCCGGTGCCCGCGGTCTCGCCCGCCGAGCTGTCCGACACCGCGCCGCTGGAATCGCCGGTCGAGGAGGAATTCCGGGTCGGCACGATGGCGCTCGCCTGGGACGGCGAGGACGAGCGGATGATCGTCGAGGCCCAGGCCCTGGTCGAGCTGGAGGCGGACAGCGACGAGGACCTCGCCGACGCCGAGGAGCGGCTGCTCCAGGACGACGAGAACGGCCCCCCGATGCTGCGGGTGCGCCTCACCGGAACCATGGCCAGGGCATTCGCCAAGCGGGCGCTGGAGGTCGTCAACGCCGGCCGCCCGCCGTGCCCGCTGTGCAGCCTGCCGCTCGACCCGGAGGGACACGTATGCCCGCGCCAGAACGGATACCGGCGGGACGCCTGAACGCCATGGAGTCCGCCGCAGAGCCCGCCGCGCCGCTGCCCGGTCCCGCCCGGCCGCAGGACCCGCCGGCGGCCGCGCCGGAGCCCGCCGGACACCCGTCGGACGCGCTGCTCGCCGAAGGGGAGCTGACCGTCCGCGGCCGCATCCAGGAAGCCTCCAACGCGGTGCTGTACTGCACGGTCGCGTACGACGGCCGCAGCGCCGCCTGTGTCTACAAGCCGGTCGCCGGTGAGCGCCCGCTGTGGGACTTCCCGGACGGCACGCTCGCCCAGCGTGAGGTCGCCGCGTACGAGGTCTCCCGGGCCTGCGGCTGGGACCTGATCCCCCCGACCGTGCTGCGGGACGGCCCGTACGGCACCGGCATGGTCCAGGAGTGGATCGATCCGCCGGAGAGCAGCGACGAGGTGCCCGAGCTGCTGGCACTGGTGGAGGACGAGGAGCCGGGGCCCGGCTGGAAGGCTGTCGGGCTCGCCCAGGTCGGTGAGGACCGCACCGCGCTGCTGGTGCACGCCGACCATCCGCGGCTGCGGCGGCTCGCGGTGCTCGACGCGGTGATCAACAACGGTGACCGCAAGGGCGGCCATCTGCTGCCCGGTGCCGGCGGGGAGTTCTTCGCCATCGATCACGGCGTGACGTTCAACGCCGAGGACAAGCTGCGCACCCTGCTGTGGGGGTGGGCGGGGGAGCCGCTGACCGACGAGTCGCTGGAGGTCCTGCGGGGTCTGGAGCGGGAGCTGGAGGACGGCCGGCCGCTCGCCGCCCGACTGGCCGAACTGATCACGGACGCCGAGACCGAGGCGCTGCGGGCGCGGGTGGCGGGGCTGCTGCGCAGCGGCCGGCACCCGGAGCCGAGCGGCGAATGGCCCGCGATCCCCTGGCCGCCCGTCTGATCCGCAGGGAAGGCGTGCATGGCGGCGGGGCGCTTGCACGTATGGCTGTCGAACACAAGACCGCCTTTCCGGCCAGAGATCCGGTCCGGTTCGTATGCGGAACATCCGTCCGGTTACGCTCAAGGCATGCATGCATGGCCCGCTTCTGAGGTCCCCGCCCTGCCTGGCCAGGGCCGCGACCTGAGGATCCACGACACCGCGACCGGCGGACGGGTAACCCTCGACCCCGGTCCCGTCGCCCGTATCTACGTCTGCGGCATCACGCCCTACGACGCCACCCACATGGGGCACGCGGCGACCTACAACGCGTTCGACCTGGTTCAGCGCGTGTGGCTCGACACGAAGCGTCAGGTGCACTACGTACAGAACGTCACCGATGTCGACGATCCGCTGCTGGCGCGGGCCGTGGCCACCGGCGACGACTGGACGGCGCTCGCCGAGCGCGAGACCGCCCTCTTCCGCGAGGACATGACGGCCCTGCGGATGCTGCCGCCCCGCCACTACATAGGCGCCGTCGAGTCGATACCCGGCATCGTCCCGCTGGTGGAGCGGCTGCGCGATGCCGGCGCCGCTTACGAGCTGGACGGTGACATCTACTTCTCCGTCGAGTCCGACCCGCATTTCGGCGAGGTCTCCGGGCTGGACGCCGAGGCGATGCGGCTGCTGTCCGCCGAACGCGGCGGCGACCCGGAGCGCGAGGGCAAGAAGAACCCGCTCGACCCGATGCTGTGGATGGCCGCCCGGGACGGCGAGCCGAGTTGGGACGGCGCCTCGTTGGGCCGGGGCCGGCCCGGCTGGCACATCGAGTGTGTCGCCATCGCCCTGGACCACCTCGGTATGGGCTTCGACGTCCAGGGCGGCGGCTCCGACCTCGCCTTCCCCCACCACGAGATGGGCGCCTCGCACGCCCAGGCGCTCACCGGCGAGCACCCGTTCGCCAAGGCGTATGTGCACGCCGGGATGGTGGCCCTGAACGGCGAGAAGATGTCCAAGTCCAAGGGCAACCTCGTCTTCGTCTCCACGGTGCGGCGCGACGGCACCGACCCGGCCGCCATCCGGCTGGCGCTGCTCGCGCACCACTACCGCGCCGACTGGGAGTGGACTGACGCGGTGCTGGAAGAGGCCGCGGAGCGGCTGGCGCGCTGGCGTGCCGCCGTCTCCCGTCCTGACGGACCGTCCGCCGACGCCCTCCTGGAGGAGATCCGTACGGCGCTCGCCGACGACCTGGACTCCCCGACCGCCCTCGCGGCCGTGGACCGCTGGGCCGCCGCGCAGCAGGCGGAGGGCGGCACCGACGAGGGAGCCCCCGGTCTCGTCTCCCGCGCGGTCGACGCGCTGCTCGGCGTGGCCCTGTAACGACCCGTCATATCCGACCCTCAGGGGCGCTTCCGCCGGCCGGTGGAAGCGCCCCTTTCTCCTTACGGGCCACGGGACTTACGGCTCGGGAGGCCGGGAGGCGCGGGACGGGAAATGCCAGGGGCGCCGCGACGGCCCGCAGGCCGTCCGGCGCCCCTGGCACCCCGGGGAGTGGGTCCCCGGCGCTCAGCTTCCGCTGCCCTCCGGGCCGTCCTCCGGCCCCGGGGAGTCGGCCGGGTCCGTGCCGCCCGGGGAATCCGGGCTCTCCGACGTGCCGTTGCCCTTGGCCGTGTCCTTCGGCCCCGTCGCCGTCTCGTCGCCGGACTTCGGCTCGCGGGGCTCCTTGGAGACCGGGCGGGGCGGACGGGTGCGGCCGCTGGTGGTGTCGCGGAGGTAGGAACTGTCGCGGCCGTCGGCCAGCCCGCCCTCGGTCGCGACGCCCGGACCGGACTGCGGGTCGCGGCGGCGCAGATAGCGCTCGAACTCGCGGGCGATGGCCTCGCCGGACGCCTCCGGCAGATCCGCGGTGTCCCGCGCCTCCTCCAGCGACTGGACGTACTCGGCGACCTCGCTGTCCTCGGCGGCCAGTTGGTCCACGCCCAGCTGCCAGGCGCGGGCGTCCTCGGTCAGCTCGCCCAGCGGGATGCGGACGTCGAGGAGGTCCTCCAGGCGGTTGAGCAGGGCGAGGCTGGCCTTCGGGTTGGGCGGCTGGGAGACGTAGTGCGGCACCGCGGCCCACAGGCTCACCGCGGGGACACCGGCATGGGTGCACGCCTCCTGGAGGATGCCGACGATGCCCGTGGGGCCCTCGTAGCGGGACTCCTCCAGATCGAGCCGGGCGGCCAGGTCCGCGTCGGAGGTGACCCCGCTGACCGGCACCGGGCGGGTGTGCGGGGTGTCGCCGAGCAGCGAGCCCAGTACGACCAGCATCTCCACACCCAACTCATGGGCGAAGCCGAGGATTTCGTTGCAGAACGAGCGCCAGCGCATGCTGGGCTCGATCCCGCGGACCAGGACGAGGTCGCGCGTGCGCCCCTTGCCGTTCGTGTCGCCGACACGCACCACGGAGAGCCGGGTCGTCGGCCAGGTGATCTTGCGTACCCCGCCGTCCAGGAAGACGGTGGGACGGTTCACCTGGAAGTCGTAGTAGTCCTCCGCGTCCAGCGCGGCGAAGACCTCGCCCTTCCATTCCCGGTCGAGATGGGCGACCGCGGCGGAGGCGGCGTCGCCGGCGTCGTTCCAGCCTTCGAACGCGGCCACCATGACCGGGTCGATCAGCTCGGGTACCCCCTCGAGCTCGATCACCCAGCGCCTCCTTCCGACCGGTCCGGCCGCCTGGGGCGGCCGCCGGCAGCAGTTCCATTACGTGCGATCCCAAGACTACGGCTTCCGCGGTGCCGGTCCGTAGCCCCTTTGCGGGAAGGGGTAGCGATTCATCCGACCTGTCCCGAGGGCCGTTGGCTCAACTTCCTTACGCGGTCTGGACGCGGTCTTGCGCGCGGGTCTATACATCGGATGTCCGGCAAAGGTCCGATGTTCTTCCGCAACATCCCAGGGGGCATGCGCATGGCAGGGACCGGCACCGTCACCGAGCTGGAGGTCCACGACGTCCGCTTCCCCACCTCGGAGCAGCGCGACGGCTCGGACGCCATGAACCCGGACCCCGACTACTCCGCCGCCTACGTCGTCCTGCACACCGACGGCGGACCGCGGGGCCACGGCCTCTGCTTCACCATCGGACGCGGCAACGAGGTCATGGCCGCCGCGATCCGCTCCCTCGCGCCCTACGTCGTCGGCCGCCGCGCCCCCGCCACCGCCGCCGATCTCGCCGCCCTGCACCACGACCTCACCCACGACTCCCAGCTGCGCTGGCTCGGCCCCGAGAAGGGGGTGATGCAGATGGCGGCCGGGGCGCTGGTCAACGCCGCCTGGGACCTGGCCGCGAGACGGGCGGGGCTGCCGGTGTGGGAGTTCCTGGCCGGGCTGACCCCCGAGGAACTGGTCTCCCTCGTCGACTTCCGCTACCTCTCCGACGCCCTGACCCCCGACGAGGCGCTGGCCCTCCTGCGCGCCGCCGAACCCGGCCGCGCCGCCCGCGCCGCCCGGCTCAAGGCCGAGGGCTATCCCGCGTACACCACCTCGCCCGGCTGGCTCGGCTACGACGACGGCAAGCTGGTCCGGCTGGCCAGGAAAGCGGTGGCCGACGGTTTCGGCCAGATCAAGCTGAAAGTGGGCGCCGACCTCGACGACGACAAGCGGCGGCTGCGGCTGGCCAGGGACGCGGTCGGCCCCGACGTACGGATCGCCGTCGACGCCAACCAGCGCTGGGACGTGGCCGAGGCGGTCCGCTGGATGACCGCGCTGGCGCCCTGGACCCCGCACTGGATCGAGGAGCCGACCAGCCCCGACGACGTCCTCGGGCACGCCGCGGTGCGCTCCGGACAGCCCGTGAAGGTCGCCACCGGTGAGCATGTCGCCAACCGGGTGGTCTTCAAGCAGCTGCTCCAGGCCGGCGCCGTGGACTTCGTACAGATCGACGCCGCCCGGGTCGCCGGGGTCAACGAGAACCTCGCGATCCTGCTGCTGGCCGCGAAGTACGGGGTACCGGTGTGCCCGCACGCGGGCGGGGTGGGGCTGTGCGAGCTGGTGCAGCATCTGGCGATGTTCGACTACGTGGCGGTGTCCGGGAGTTGGGAGGACCGGGTGATCGAGTACGTCGACCATCTGCACGACCACTTCAGCGACCCCGTCGTCATCGACCGCGGCCGCTACCGCGCCCCGACCGCGCCCGGCTTCTCGGCCCGGATGAAACCCGGGTCCCTCGCCGCCCACCGCTTTCCCGACGGGCCCGTCTGGCGCGCCCGTCAGCGGCCGCGGGACCCCCACGGCGAACAGGAGGTCACCGTATGAGCGACGGACCGCGGACCGGCCACCACCCGGCCGACTTCGAGGGGATGGCCGCCCTCGTCACCGGGGGCGGCTCCGGTATCGGGGCGGCCACCGCCGCGCTGCTGCTGGCGCGCGGCGCGCGGGTCGCCGTCCTGGACCGGGACCCGGCCGGCGCGCCCGCCGGGGCGGTCCCGGTCACCGCCGATGTGACCTCCGACGCCGCCGTACGGGCCGCCGTCGCCGAGGCGGTGGGGGAGCTGGGCGCCCTGCACACCCTCGTCGGCAACGCCGGGACCGGCGCCATCGGCACCGTCGAGGACAACGACGACGCGGAGTGGAGCCGGGTCCTGGACGTCAATGTGCTGGGCCTGGTGCGCACCGCCCGCGCCGCGCTGCCGGCCCTGCGCCGCACCGCGGCCGGCGCCGCGGGCCGGGTCTCCATCACCCACACCTGCTCCATCGCCGCCACCGTGGGCCTGCCTCAGCGTGCGCTGTACGCCGCCAGCAAGGGCGCGGTGCTCGCACTGACCCTCGCGATGGCCGCCGACCACCTCCGCGACGGCATCCGCGTCAACTGCGTCAACCCGGGCACCGCCGACACCCCGTGGATCGGCCGCCTGCTGGAGCACGCCGACGACCCGGCCGCCGAACGCGCCGCCCTCAACGCCCGCCAGCCGATGGGCCGGATGGTCACCGCCGACGAAGTCGCCGCCGCCATCGCCTCGCTGGCATCCCCGTCCGCCTCGGGCATCACCGGAACGGCGCTCGCGGTGGACGGGGGGATGCAGGGGCTGCGACTGCGGGGCGAGGGGTGAACCGGGCGGGCTGCCGGGAGGAGCCGTAGGAGCCGCACACCACGACCGAGGGATCCATCATGAGATTGCGTACGACCGGCGCGGCGGCCGGTGCCGCGGTGCTTGCCATCGCCGCGCTCGCCGGCTGCAACCGCGGCAGCGACACCGCGGGCGGCAGGATCGGCATCGATCTGCCCCGTACGGACACCGACTTCTGGAACTCCTACCAGCAGTACCTGGAAAAGGACCTGGACCACGGCGGCCCGGCCGCGCTGCCGCTGTCCAACTCGCAGAACGACATCGCGAAGGTCGTCTCCAATGTGCAGGCACTGACCGACCAGGGCGCCAAGGCGATCGTGATGGCACCGCAGGACACCGGCGCCATCACCGCCGAGCTGCAACGGCTGGCGGAGAAGAAGATCCCGGTGGTGAGCGTGGACACCCGCCCCGACGAGGGCAAGGTCTACATGGTGGTACGCGCCGACAACCGTGCCTACGGCGAGAAGTCCTGCGAGTACCTCGGCAGGAAGCTGGGCGGCACGGGCCGGGTCGCCGAACTCCAGGGCGACCTCAGCTCGATCAACGGGCGGGACCGCTCCGAGGCGTTCGCCTCCTGCATGAAGCGGAAGTTCCCGAAGATCACCGTGCATGAGCTGGCCACGGACTGGAAGGGCGAGGTCGCCTCCGGCAAGCTCCAGAGCCTGCTCGCCCAGCACCCGGACCTCGACGGCATCTACATGCAGGCCGGCGGCGCCTTCCTCCGGCCCACGCTCGCCCTCCTGGAGCAGAAGAAGCGGCTCGAACCGGCCGGCTCAGAGGGACACATCACCATCATCTCCAACGACGGCATCCCGGACGAACTGGACGCGATCCGGGCCGGCACGATCGACGCCACCCTCTCCCAGCCCGCCGACCTCTACGCCAAGTACGCGCTCTACTACGCCAGGGCCGGCCTGGACGGCAAGACCTTCCGGCCGGGACCGACCGATCACGGCTCCACCATCGTGAAGATCAAGAACGGTCTGGAGGACCAGTTGCCGGCGCCCCTGGTCACCAAGGACACCGTCGATGACAAGAAACTGTGGGCCAATCAGCTAGCGCGGAAGAAGTAGCGCCGTGGAGACCCACGACCGGGCGGCGGCGGTGCATGCCGAGGGGATCGTCAAACGCTACGGGCCCACCGTCGCCCTGGACGGCGCCCGGCTGACCGTACGGCCCGGCGAGGCGCACGCCCTCGTCGGCCGCAACGGCGCCGGTAAATCCACCCTGGTGTCCGTGCTGACCGGCATGGCACGCCCGGACGCCGGCCGGGTCACCTTCGGCGGCGCACCGGCGCCCGGCTGGGGCGACACCGCCGCCTGGCAGCGCAAGGTCGCCTGTGTGCACCAGAAGTCGATGACCGTGCCGGAGCTGACCGTCGCGGAGAACCTCTACCTGGGCCGCTTCCAGGGCACCGGGACCATCCGCTGGCGGGCGCTGCACACCCGCGCCCGCGAGCTGCTCGCCGAATACGGCGTCGAGGTCGACACCACCGCCCGGATCCGGGATCTCGGCGTCGAGCAGCGGCAGTTCGTGGAGATCGCCCGTGCGCTGTCCGGCGGGGCCCGGCTGATCATCCTCGATGAGCCCACCGCCCGGCTGGACGCGCGCGGCATCGACCGGCTCTTCGCCAAGCTGCGCGGGCTGCGCGCCCAGGGCGTGGCCCTGCTGTTCATCTCGCACCATCTCCAGGAGGTCCACGAGCTCTGTGACACCGTCACCGTCTTCCGCGACGCCCGGCATGTGCTGACCGCGCCCGTCCCCGGTCTGGCCGAGGAGGCACTGGTGGCGGCGATGACGGGGGAGGAGCCGGCCGCCGTACGGAAGCCCCGGACGGTCGCGCGTCCCACGGGCGAGCCGGTATTGCGGACCGAAGCCCTGGCGCTGAACGGGCATTTCGCGCCGCTCGACCTGACCGTACGGGCCGGTGAAGTGGTGGGGCTCGCGGGCGCCACGGCCGGCGGGAGCACCGCGATCGGCGAGACCCTGGTGGGGCTGCGGACGCCGGACGCGGGGCGGATCGCGGTGCGCGGCCGCCCGGTCCGTACGGGCAGCGTCCCGCACGCCCTCGACGCGGGCATCGGCTATGTCCCCGAGGACCGGCATCGCGAGGGGCTGATCCCGGGCCGCAGCGTCGCCGAGAACGCCACCCTCACCGTCACCGGTCGGCTCGGGCCGATGGGCACCGTACTGCCCTCCCGGCCCCGGGCGTTCGCCCGGCGGATGATCGCGGCACTCGACATCAGGACCACCGGGCCCGGCCAGCCGGTGTCCGGGCTCTCCGGCGGCAATCAGCAGAAGGTCGTGATCGCCCGCGCGCTGGCCCGTGAGCCCGCGGTGCTGGTCGCCATCCGGCCCACCAACGGCGTCGACGTGAAGTCCAAGGACGCGCTGCTGGGGGTCGTACGGGAGGTCGCGGACGGCGGCAGCGGCGTCGTGATCGTCTCCGACGAGCTGGACGATCTACGGGTCTGCGACCGGGTGCTGGCCGTCTTCCACGGCCGGGTGACCGCCGCGTTCCCGGCCGGGTGGCGCGACCACGAACTGGTCGCCGCGATGGAAGGGGTGGCCGTCGTCGGCCGCGGCCCGGACGCCGCACCGGGCCCCCGGACCACGGAAGGAACGGAAGGGACCGCGCCATGACCGAGACCGCAACGCCGCCGGCCACCGACGCGGTGGACCGGCCGCCGCCGCGCCGCCGCCCCTGGACCGAGCCGGCCCGGTGGCGGGACTTCTCCCTGGTGCCGGTGATCTTCGTGCTGGGCGTCATCGGTTTCATCGTGTCGCCCGCGTTCCTCACCCAGGACAACCTCATCGGCGTCATCCAGCAGTCCACGGAACTGGGCCTGCTGGTGCTCGGCGAGGCGCTGATCCTCATCACCGGGCGGATGGATCTCTCGCTGGAGTCGACCATCGGCCTGGCGCCGGTGCTCGCCCTGTGGCTGGTGATGCCCGCGCACGGCACCCGCTTCGCCGGGCTGGAGCTCTTCCCCGCCTGGACGGCGCTCCCGCTCTGTCTGGCCGTGGGCGCTGCGGTCGGCGCCGTCAACGGCTTCCTCATGCTCACCCTGCGGGTCAACGGCTTCATCGCCACCCTCGGCATGCTGACCATGCTGCGCGGGCTGCACGTGGGCATCTCCGAGGGCCGGTCCCTCGGTGACGTTCCGGCGTCCTTCGCCTATCTGGGCAAGGCCGACTGGCTGGGCGTGCCGGCCGCCGTCTGGATCTGTCTCGCCCTCTTCGCGCTCGGTGGCGCGGCCCTGGGCTACCTCCGGCACGGACGGGCGCTGTACGCCATCGGCGGCAACCCGGAGGCGGCGCGGGCGGCCGGTATCCGGGTGGACCGCCTCACCTGGATCGTGCTGGCCCTCGGCGGGGTGCTCGCCGCCTTCGCCGGGATTCTCTACACCGGCCACTACGGCGCGGTCTCCGCGAGCCAGGGCAACGGCTGGATCTTCCAGGTCTTCGCCGCCGCGGTGATCGGCGGCATCGGCCTCAAGGGCGGCCGGGGCACCCTCTTCGGCGCGCTCACCGGGGTCCTGACGCTCCAGCTGGTGATCAATGTGATGACGCTGGGCGGGGTGCCACCGCTGTGGACCCAGTTCCTCAACGGCATGATCATCATCGTCGCGCTGGTCATCTCCCGCTTCACCAGCGGCGAGAAGCAGGACTGAGCGGCCGCCATGCGCTATCCGCCGTACGGACCAAGGGAGTTGGGGCGAAGCGGCGTCATCGTCCCGCCGCTGGGGCTGGGCTGTGCGCCGCTCGGCAACCTCTACCGCGCCGTCCCGGAGGTGCGGGCGCGTGAGGTCGTCCACACCGCCCTCGCCACCGGTGCCGGCTACTTCGACACCGCCCCCCACTACGGCGTCGGCCTGTCCGAGGAGCGCCTCGGCCGGGCACTGCGCGGCCAGGACCGCGCGACCTACACCCTCTCCACCAAGGTCGGCCGCCGGCTGCGGCCGCTCGCCCCGGGGGAGCGGGCGGCGGGCGAGGGCTTCGTGGACACCCCCGCGCGGGCCCGTGTGTGGGACCTCTCCCGCGACGGCATCCGGGCCACGCTCGACGCGTCCCTGGTCCGGCTCGGGGTGGACGCCGTCGACCTCGTCTATCTGCACGATGTCGAGGACCGGCTGCGCGAGGTGTACGAGACCGGCTTCCCGGCCCTTGCCGAGCTGCGGGCACAGGGAGTGGTCCGGGCCGTCGGGTTCGGCATGAACCACAGCGCTGTGCTGGCTCGCCTGGTCGCCGACCTCGATGTCGATGCGGTGCTGTGCGCCGGCCGCTGGACCCTGCTGGAGCACACCGCCCTCGACGATCTGCTGCCGGTCTGCGCGCGCCGCGGCACCTCGGTGGTCGTCGGCGGCGTCTACAACTCCGGCCTGCTGGCCGACCCGTCGCCCGGCGCGCCCTACAACTACGGACCGTCTCCTGGCCCGGTGCTCGACCGGGCGCGTCAACTTGCGTACGTCTGCGGGGAGTTCGATGTGCCCCTCAAAGCGGCGGCGCTCCGCTTCCCCTTCGGGCACCGTGCCGTCGCCGCGGCCGTGGTCGGAGCCGCCACACCGGACGAAATGGCCGAGAACGCAAGGCTGTTCACCCATGACATCCCCGACGGGCTGTGGCATACGCTCGTCGCCCGCGGCCTGCTCGACCCCGATCTGCCGCTGCCCCTGAACGACTGAGCGAGCCCGGAGCGCGCCCCTGATGCGTATCGACGCCCATCACCACCTGTGGGACCTCAGCCGGCGCGAACAGCCCTGGATGGACGGGCCCTGGGCCGACCCGATCCGCCGCAGCTACGCGCTGGCCGACCTCACCCCGCAGCTGACCGAGCACGGTCTCGACGGCACCCTCCTCGTCCAGTCGTCGTCCTCGTACGAAGAGACCGCCGACCTGCTCACCGTCGCCGCGGGCGAGGGCCCGGTCACCGGGGTCATCGGCTGGGCCGACCTGCGCGACCCGGCGCTCGCCGAAGTCCTCGCGGCGCTGCCCGCCGGGCTGGTCGGCATCCGGCACCAGGTGCAGGACGAACCGGACCCCGACTGGCTCACCCGCCCGGACGTGCTGCGCGGTCTGGCCGCCCTGGCCGACGCCGGGCTGGTCTACGACCTGCTGGTCACCCCGCGCGAACTGCCCGCCGCACACACCGTGGTACGCGCCCTGCCCCAGCTGGCCTTCGTACTGGACCATGCCGCCAAACCGCCGGTCGTCACGGGGGAGTGGCAGCCGTGGGCGGACGCCGTCACCGCCCTCGCCGCGCTGCCGAACGTCAGCTGCAAACTGTCCGGACTGGTCACCGAGGCCGACTGGGACGCCTGGCGGCCGCAGCAGATCCTGCCCTACGCCCGGCACGTCCTGGACGCCTTCGGCCCCGGCCGGCTGATGTTCGGCTCCGACTGGCCGGTGTGCACCCTGGCCGCCGGCTACGAGGACGTGGTGGCGCTCGCCGAGGCGGCCACCGGGCAGCTCACGGCGGCGGAACGGTCGGACGTCTTCGGGGGGACGGCCGGGCGGGTCTACGGGGTCGGGGCGCCGTCGGAGCCGGAGCCGCCCGGCCGCATGCCCTCGGAGCCGGAGCCGGAGCCGCCCGGCTGCTGACGTGGCGTCCGGATTCCGCCAGCCCCGGGCCCCCGCCGCGCCGGAAGATCGAGTCGTACCGCGGAGAAACACCCGCGACACGGTGCCGCCCGTACGGAAGCCAGGGCATTCCGCACGGCCGCGCCCGGCCACGACGACTCGATACGAAGGTGATGACGATGACGGCGACGGTGCTGACGGAGACGACGGCGGCGGCGAACGGCCCCCGGCCGCTCACCGGCAAGGCGGCCCTGGTGACCGGCGGCAGCCGGGGGATCGGCCGGGCGATCGCGCTGCGGCTGGCCGCCGACGGCGCGGCGGTGGCCCTGACCTTCCGGAGCGGGCAGGACCAGGCCGACCAGGTGGTCAAGGAGATCGAGCGGGCCGGCGGGCATGCCTGGGCGGTGCGGGCCGACAGCGGTGACGCGGAACAGATCCGGGCTTCGGTGGCCGGCGCCGTGGACCGGTTCGGGCGGCTGGACATCCTGGTGAACAACGCGGGCATCGGCGTGATCGGACCGTTCGAGGGCATCTCCCTCGACGATGTCGACCGGGTGCTGTGGACCAATGTCCGGGCGCCGTTCCTGGCGGCGCAGGCCGCGGCGGCGCATCTGACCGAGGGCGGGCGGATCATCTCCATCGGCAGCTGTATGGCCGAGCGGGTCGCCTTCCCCGGCGGCACTCTCTACGCCACCAGCAAGGCCGCGCTCATCGGCCTGACCAAGACCCTGGCCAAGGAGCTGGGGCCCCGCGGCATCACCGCGAACCTCGTGCACCCGGGCCCGATCGACACCGATATGAACCCCGCCGACGGCGAGAGCGCGGCGATGCAGGCCGGGCTCACCGCGCTGGGGGCCTACGGCCGGGGCTCGGATGTCGCGGCGACCGTGGCCCATCTGGCGGGCGACGGCGGACGGTACATCACGGGCGCCTCGATCGCGGTGGACGGCGGTTTCGCGGTCTGACCCGGGCGCGGCGGCGGGCACGACCGGTGTGCGGTGCGACCGGGACGGTGCCGGCCGGGGTGCGGCGCCGACGGGCACGGCCCCGTACGCCGGCCGGCCTCACAGCGAGGCGCGCAGCCACTGCTCCACGCTCGCGATGTGCACGGTCGCCCAGGCCCGCGCCGCCTCCGCGTCCCGGTCGCGCAGCGCGCCGAGGATCGCCCGGTGCTCGGTCAGGGTGCGGGCCACCGCGTCCTTCTGCGTCAGCCCCCGCCAGACCCGGGCCCGGGTGGTCGGCCCGGAGAGTCCCTCCAGCAGCGAGCAGAGCACGGAGTTGCCGGACGCCGCAACGATCCCCCGGTGGAACTCCAGATCGCAGGCGACCAGATCCTCCACCGAGGGGCTCGGCCCCAGCGCGTCCAACTGGGCCTCCAAAGCGTCCAGTTCCGCCGTCCCGATCCGGCCGGCCGCCATCGCCGTGGCGGCCGGCTCCAGGATGCGGCGGACGGCGAGGAACTCCAGCACCGTGTCGTCGCGGTGGAAGTCCACCACGAAACTCATGGCCTCCAGCAGAAGTTGCGGATCGAGGCTGGTGACATAGGTGCCGTCGCCCTGGCGCACGTCCAGGATGCGGATGAGCGAGAGCGCGCGCACCGCCTCGCGCAGGGAGTTGCGGGACAGTCCGAGCTCGGCCGCCAGCTCGCTCTCCTTCGGCAGCCGGTCGCCCGGCCGCAGCGCCCCGGAGACGATCATGCCCTTGATCTTCTCGATGGCCTCGTCGGTGACCGCCATGCCGACCTCCCCGCTGGACCCGCCCGGATACCGCTCAGACATCCGATGTCTGGCCGCCCATTATGACCGCTGCCGCCGGCCCCAGCCCTTCCCGTACGCGGACATGACGATGGGGCGGCCCCGTGGACCGCCCCATCGTCACTCACTGCGCACGCCGTGGCGTGCCGTCAGCCGCTCTCAGCCGCTCTCAGCCGCGCTCAGCCGTGCTGTGCCGGCGTCAGCCCGCCAGCATGTCCTTCACCTTGGCCCGCACGTCCTCCGTGTCGAGACCGCGGATCATCAGGGTCGTACGGCGGCGCAGCACATCGTCGACCGTCTCGGCCCACTCGTGGTCGCGGGCGTAGGCGACCTGCGCCCAGATCTCCGGGGCGTCCGGGTGGATGCGCTCGGCCAGCGCCGGGTTGTCGTTCGCCAGCCGGGCGATGTCGAAGGACAGCGAGCCGTAGTGGGTGGCCAGGTGCCGCGCGGTCTCCGGGGCCATCCGGGGGCCGGGCGTGCCGCCGTCGACGAGCAGCCGGTGAGCGACCGCGTTCGGGTTGGCGATACCGGGCAGCGGGAGCTTCTTCGGCAGGTGCGCGATCGGCTCCATGTCCTCGGCCAGCGGGTGGCCGGGCAGCGCCGCCAGCTTGTTCATGACCGTACGGCCGATGTGCCGGAAGGTCGTCCACTTGCCGCCGGCGACCGACAGCATGCCGCCGCTGCCCTCGGTGACGACCGTCTCGCGCTTGGCCTTGGAGGTGTCACCGGGGCCGCCGGGCAGCACCCGCAGACCCGCGAAGGAGTAGGTGATCAGATCGCGCGACAGCTGCTGGTCACGTACGGAGAAGGCCGCCTCGTCCAGGATCTGGGCGGTGTCCTTCTCGGTGACCGCGACATCCGCCGGGTTGCCCTCGAACTCCTCGTCCGTGGTGCCCAGCAGCAGCATGTCCTCCCAGGGGAGGGCGAAGGTGATGCGGTACTTGTCGATCGGGGTGGCCAGCGCCGCCTTCCAGGGCGCGGTCCGCTTGAGGACCAGGTGGGCGCCCTTCGACAGCCGGATGGAGGGGGCCGCGTTCGGGTCCTCCATCTTGCGCAGGTGGTCCACCCACGGGCCGGTGGCGTTGAGCACCAGGCGGGCGTTGACGCCGAACTCCTGGCCGTCCGTACGGTCCTTGAGCTCCGCGCCGGTGACCCGGCCCTGGGTGAAGCGCAGTCCGGTGACCTCGGCGTGGTTGAGGACCGTGGCGCCGGCCGCGGCCGCCGCGCGGACGGTCATCAGGGCCATCCGGGAGTCGTTCATCTGGTCGTCGCCGTACACGGCCACGGCCTTGAGGTTGTCCGTCCGCAGCTCCGGCACGTCGCGCTGCGCCTTGGCCGGGGATATGACATGGCCGACCCCGTCGCCGAACGCGGACAGCGCCGAGTAGGCGAAGACGCCCGCGCCCAGCTTGGCCGCGCCGTGCGGGCCGCCCTTGTAAACGGGCAGGTAGAAGGTCAGGGGGTTGGCGAGGTGCGGTGCCACCTGGCGGGACACCGCACGCCGCTCGAAGTGGTTCTCCGCCACCAGCTTGACCGCGCCGGTCTGCAGGTAACGCAGACCGCCGTGCAGCAGCTTGGAGGAGGCGGAGGAGGTGGCGCCGGCGAAGTCACCGGCGTCCACCAGGGCCACCCGCAGTCCGGCCTGTGCGGCGTGCCAGGCGGTGGAGATGCCCAGGATGCCGCCGCCGATCACCAGGAGGTCGTACGTCGCCTGGGAAAGCTGCTCCCGGGTCTCGGCACGGCTCGCGTGCGAACCACTGGCCGGGTGCGTCCCGAGTGCCGGAACGCTCTGCAGGGTGCTCATGTTTACTCCTCGTCCTCGATCCAGCCCATGGTCCGCTCGACGGCCTTGAGCCAGCTCTTGTACTCGCGGTCACGGGTGTCCGCATCCATCCGGGGGGTCCACTCGGCGGCCCGGCGCCAGTTGGCGCGCAGTTCGTCGGTGCTGGACCAGAAGCCGACGGCCAGTCCGGCCGCGTAGGCAGCGCCGAGGCAGGTGGTCTCGGCGACCATCGGGCGCACCACAGGGGCGTCCAGGAAGTCCGAGATGGTCTGCATCAGCAGGTTGTTGGAGGTCATCCCGCCGTCGACCTTGAGCGCGGTCAGCTCGACGCCGGAGTCCTTGGTCATGGCGTCGGTGATCTCGCGGGTCTGCCAGGCGGTGGCCTCAAGCACGGCACGCGCGATGTGCGCCTTGGTGACATAGCGGGTCAGGCCCGCGATGACACCGCGCGCGTCCGAGCGCCAGTAGGGGGCGAACAGGCCGGAGAAGGCCGGCACGAAGTATGCGCCGCCGTTGTCCTCGACCGTGCTGGCCAGGGTCTCGATCTCGGCCGCGCTGTTGATGAGCCCCATCTGGTCGCGCATCCACTGGACGAGCGAGCCGGTGACGGCGATGGAGCCTTCCAGGGCGTAGACCGGCTGCTGGTCACCGATGCGGTAGCCGACCGTGGTCAGCAGACCGTTGTACGAGTTGACCGGCTCGTGGCCGGTGTTCATCAGCATGAAGGTGCCGGTGCCGTACGTGGACTTGGCCTCGCCCTGCTCGAAGCAGGTCTGGCCGAACAGCGCGGCCTGCTGGTCACCGAGCGCCGAGGCGACCGGGACGCCGGCCAGCACGCCGCCGACGGTGCGGCCGTAGACCTCGGAGGAGGACTTGATCTCCGGCAGGACGGCCGCCGGGATCTCCATCGACGTGAGGATCTTCGGGTCCCACTGAAGACCGTGGAGGTTCATCAGCATGGTGCGCGAGGCGTTGGTGACGTCGGTGACGTGCACACCGCCGTCGACACCGCCGGTGAGGTTCCAGATGACCCAGGAGTCCATGGTGCCGAAGAGGATGTCGCCGCGCTCGGCGCGCTCGCGCAGGCCCTCGACGTTGTCGAGCAGCCAGCGGATCTTCGGACCGGCGAAGTACGAGGCCAGCGGCAGACCGGTCTCGCGGCGGAAGCGGTCCTGGCCGACGTTGCGGCCGAGCTCCTTGCAGAGCGCGTCGGTGCGGGTGTCCTGCCAGACGATGGCGTTGTGGACCGGCTCACCGGTGGTCCGGTCCCACAGGACGGTGGTCTCGCGCTGGTTGGTGATACCGATCGCCTTGACGTCGGCGGCGGTCAGCCCGGCCTTGTGGACGGCGCTGTCGACGACCTGCTGGACGTTGGCCCAGATCTCGGTGGCGTCGTGCTCCACCCAGCCCGGCTTCGGGAAGATCTGCTCGTGCTCCTTCTGGTCGACCGAGACGATCCGGCCGTCCTTGTCGAAGACGATGCAGCGGCTGGACGTGGTGCCCTGGTCGATGGCCGCGATGAACGGGCCGTGGCCGTGCGAGGAGGTGCTGGGGGTGTCGCTCATGGCTTGCTCCAAGAAGTCTGTGCGGGCGGAGACGGATCGGTCCGGCGGCTCAGGCGAACGCCACCTGGTAGAGGCCTCCGGCGAGGGCTCCGCCGATGAGCGGGCCGACGACCGGGATCCAGGCGTAGCCCCAGTCTGAACCGCCCTTGTTCCGCAGCGGCAGAAGTGCGTGCACGATGCGCGGACCGAGGTCACGGACCGGGTTGATGGCGTACCCGGTCGGACCGCCCAGCGACAGACCGATGCCGGTGACGACCAGGGCGACCAGGAGCGTGCCGATGACGCCGACGCCCTTGCCGTTGTCGCTCAGCCCGAGGGTGAGGATCGACAGCACGAGTACGACGGTGGCGATGATCTCGGTGAGCAGGTTCTGCGCCACGTTCCGGATCTCCGGACCGGTGGAGAAGATGCCGAGGACCGGTCCGGCCTTCGGCGCGGCCGACTGGTCGACCAGGCCCTCCTCGCTGGTGTGGTCGGCCAGGACCTCGGGGTCACTCAGATGGGCCTGGAACTGCCCCATGTAGGTGATCCACACCAGGACCGCGCCGATCATGGCGCCGAGCATCTCGCCGGCCAGGTAGACCGGCACCTGGCTCCACTCGATGCCGCCCTGAATGGCGATGCCGATGGTGACCGCAGGGTTGAGGTGTGCGCCGGACTTCGCGGCGATGTAGGCACCCGTGAGGACGGCGAAGCCCCACCCGAAGGCGATGGCGACCCATCCGGCGTTGAACGCCTTGGAGCGCTTGAACGTGACGGCGGCGCAGACGCCACCGCCGAGCAACAGCAGAACAGCGGTACCGATGGTCTCGCTGATGAAGATGTCGGAGCTGGACACCCGCGACTCCTTTGTCCTTCGTCCAGGGGAAGGCGAACCCCGGGTCCCGTCCGGTGGTCCGCACCCTCCTAGAGGGCGGTGGTCGGCCCGCGGCAATGCCCCACCATAGCGAATATTGCCGTTAGGTGTTCGACAATGCCGACCGACGAACGGCAGTTTTGTTCACCGGTAGAACCCCGTCAAGGGTTCCGTGGCGAAAAACTTAGGTGAACTTAAGGGGTGAATCTGGTCAGAATCGCCCTGCGCCAAGATCACGGGACACCGCGCGTGCGCAATCCCTCACAGCGGCGATGATTTCCGGCCGCAGTTCGCCGTCGTTGCAGACCCGCTCCACCGCCCCCGTGATGCCCACCGCGCCCACCGGCATCCGCCGCCGGTCGTGGATCGGCGCGGCCACCGAGGCCACCCCCTCCCAGGTCTCCTCCACGTCCGCCGCCCAGCCGCGCGCCCGGGTCAGGTCCAGCAGCCCCTCGATGTCCCCCAGGCCCGTCACGGTGCGCGGCGTGATCGCCTCCCGCTCCGCCTCGACGACCTCGCTGTGCGCGACCGGGTCGTACGCGCACAGCACCTTGCCCAGCGAGGTGCTGTGCAGCGGGTGCATCGCGCCCACCTCCAGCACCTGCCGGCTGTCGTCCGGCCGGAAGACGTGATGGACGATCAGTACGCCCTGCTGGTGCAGGACGCCCAGATAGACCGCCTCGCCGCTGGAGCGGGCCAGATCGTCGGTCCATACGAGGGCGCGGGCCCGCAGCTCGTGCACGTCCAGGTAGCTGTTGCCCAGCCGGAGCAGCTCCGCGCCCAGCTGATAGCGGCCGGAGGCGGCGTCCTGCTCGACGAAGCCCTCCTGCTGGAGCGTGCGCAGGATGCCGTGCGCGGTGCCCTTGGCCAGTCCCAGTGAGGAGGAGATGTCGGAGAGCCCCAGCCGCCGTTCCCCTCCTGCGAGCAGCCGCAGCATCGCTGCGGCGCGCTCCAGCGACTGGATGGTGCGTGCCATCGGGCAACCTCCGGAAGTATGCGGTTCGACAATGCTGAACGATATCGGTCCATGCCGACTGGAGTCAGCGATCTCGCGTTTCTTGATAAACGCACCGGAGTCTGTCAACGAAGACGGATAGTGCAGGCAGGGGGGTGGAGTGGTGCTGTCCACGGCGTGAAACGGGGAACACGTGTACCGGACCGGCAGCTACGCTGGCCGGGTGCGCCCTCTGGAGGAGGGTGCAAAGCCGACAGCCGTCGCAACCACGGGAGCATCTCCATGGCCTCGAACACGCCAACGTCCATCAGCACGTCCCGCGCCACATCCCTGCGGGAGGCCCTGGCCTCGCGGGTGGTGGTGGCCGACGGCGCGATGGGCACCATGCTTCAGGCGCAGGATCCGTCCATGGAGGACTTCCAGCAGCTGGAGGGCTGCAACGAGATCCTCAATGTGACCCGGCCCGACATCGTGCGGTCCGTGCACGAGGAGTACTTCGCGGTCGGTGTCGACTGCGTGGAGACCAACACCTTCGGCGCGAACTTCGCCGCGCTGGCCGAGTACGACATCCCCGAGCGGGTCTTCGAGCTGTCGGAGTCCGGTGCCCGCATCGCCCGCGAGGTCGCCGACGAGTTCACCGCCTCGACCGGGCAGCAGCGCTATGTGCTCGGCTCCATGGGCCCCGGCACCAAGCTCCCCACCCTCGGCCACGCCCCCTACGTCACCTTGCGTGACGCCTACCAGCAGAACGCCGAGGGCATGATCGCCGGCGGTGCGGACGCGCTGCTGGTGGAGACCACCCAGGACCTGCTGCAGACCAAGGCCGCCATCCTCGGCGCCCGCCGCGCCCTGAAGGCCACCGGCGCCGACCTCCCGGTCATCTGCTCGGTCACCGTCGAGACGACCGGCACGATGCTGCTGGGCTCCGAGATCGGCGCGGCGCTGACGGCGCTGGAGCCGCTGGGCATCGACATGATCGGCCTGAACTGCGCCACCGGCCCGGCCGAGATGAGCGAGCACCTGCGCTACCTGGCCCGGCACTCCCGGGTCCCGATCGCCTGCATGCCCAACGCGGGCCTGCCCGTCCTGGGCAAGGACGGCGCGCACTACCCGCTGACCGCCGCCGAGCTGGCCGACGCCCAGGAGACCTTCGTCGGCGAGTACGGCCTGTCGCTGGTCGGCGGCTGCTGCGGCACCACCCCCGAGCATCTGCGCCAGGTCGTCGAGCGGGTCCGCGGCATCGCCCCGCCGCCGCGCGAGCCGCGCCCCGAGCCGGGCGCCGCCTCGCTCTACCAGACGGTGCCCTTCCGCCAGGACACCTCCTACCTGGCGATCGGCGAGCGGACCAACGCCAACGGGTCGAAGAAGTTCCGCGAGGCGATGCTGGACGGGCGCTGGGACGACTGTGTGGAGATGGCCCGCGACCAGATCCGCGAGGGCGCCCACATGCTCGACCTGTGCGTCGACTACGTCGGCCGGGACGGCGTCGCGGACATGGAGGAGCTGGCCGGCCGGTTCGCCACCGCCTCCACCCTGCCCGTGGTGCTGGACTCCACGGAGCTGAACGTCATCCAGGCCGGCCTGGAGAAGCTCGGCGGCCGTGCCGTGATCAACTCCGTCAACTACGAGGACGGCGACGGGCCCGAGTCGCGGTTCGCCAAGGTCACGGCGCTGGCGGCGGAGCACGGTGCGGCGCTGATCGCGCTGACCATCGACGAGGAGGGCCAGGCCCGCACCGCCGAGCACAAGGTCGCCATCGCCGAGCGGCTGATCGACGATCTGACCGGCAACTGGGGCATTCATGAGTGCGACATCCTCATCGACTGTCTGACCTTCACCATCTGCACCGGCCAGGAGGAGTCCCGCAAGGACGGCATCGCCACCATCGAGGCGATCCGGGAGCTGAAGAAGCGTCACCCGGACGTCCAGACGACCCTGGGCCTGTCGAACATCTCCTTCGGTCTGAACCCGGCCGCCCGGATCGTGCTGAACTCCGTGTTCCTCGACGAGTGCGTCAAGGCCGGTCTGGACTCGGCGATCGTGCACGCGAGCAAGATCCTGCCGATCGCGCGCCTGGAGGAGGAGCAGGTCAAGACCGCCCTCGACCTGATCTACGACCGGCGCAGCGAGGGCTATGACCCGCTCCAGAAGCTGATGGAGCTGTTCGAGGGCGCCACCGCCAAGTCGCTGAAGGCCGGCAAGGCCGAGGAGCTGCTGGCCCTGCCGCTGGACGAGCGCCTCCAGCGGCGCATCATCGACGGTGAGAAGAACGGCCTGGAGGCGGACCTCGACGAGGCGCTGGGGGAGCGGCCCGCGCTCGACATCGTCAACGAGACCCTCCTGGCGGGTATGAAGGTCGTCGGTGAGCTGTTCGGATCCGGTCAGATGCAGCTGCCGTTCGTGCTGCAGTCCGCCGAGGTCATGAAGAGCGCGGTGGCCTACCTGGAGCCGCACATGGAGAAGTCCGACGACGAGGGCAAGGGCACCATCGTGCTGGCCACCGTCCGCGGCGACGTCCATGACATCGGCAAGAACCTCGTCGACATCATCCTGTCCAACAACGGCTACAACGTCGTCAACCTCGGCATCAAGCAGCCGGTTTCGGCGATCCTGGAAGCCGCCGAGGAGCACAGGGCCGATGTCATCGGGATGTCCGGACTGCTGGTCAAGTCCACGGTGATCATGAAGGAGAACCTGGAGGAGCTCAACCAGCGCAAGATGGCGGCCGACTTCCCCGTCATCCTGGGCGGCGCCGCCCTGACCCGCGCCTACGTCGAGCAGGACCTGCACGAGATCTACGAGGGCGAGGTCCGCTACGCCCGGGACGCCTTCGAGGGGCTGCGCCTGATGGACGCCCTGATCGCGGTCAAGCGCGGGGTGCCCGGCGCCAGCCTCCCCGAGCTCAAGCAGCGCCGGGTGCCCAAGCGGGACACCGCCGTGCCGGAGGTCGAGGAGCCCGAGGGCGCGGTGCGTTCCGACGTGGCCGTCGACAACCCCGTCCCGACGCCGCCGTTCTGGGGCACCCGGGTCGTCAAGGGCATCCAGCTGGCCGACTACGCCTCCTGGCTGGACGAGGGCGCGCTGTTCAAGGGCCAGTGGGGCCTCAAGCAGGCCCGCACCGGCGAGGGGCCGACGTACGAGGAGCTGGTGGAGACCGAGGGCCGCCCGCGGCTGCGCGGCTGGCTCGACAAGCTCCAGACCGAGAACCTGCTCGAAGCCGCCGTCGTGCACGGCTACTTCCCCTGTGTGTCCAAGGGCGAGGACCTGATCCTGCTGCACGAGGACGGCACCGAGCGCACCCGCTTCACCTTCCCCCGGCAGCGCCGCGGCCGGCGGCTGTGCCTGGCCGACTACTTCCGCCCGGAGGAGTCCGGCGAGACCGATGTCGTCGGCCTCCAGGTCGTCACCGTCGGCTCGCGGATCGGCGCCGCCACCGCCGAGCTCTTCGAGGCCAACTCCTACCGCGACTACCTCGAACTGCACGGTCTGTCCGTCCAGTTGGCCGAGGCGCTGGCCGAGTACTGGCACGCCCGGGTCCGCGCCGAGCTGGGCTTCGCGGGTGAGGACCCCCAGGACGTCGAGGACATGTTCGCGCTCAAGTACCGCGGCGCGCGCTTCTCGCTGGGCTACGGCGCCTGCCCCGACCTGGAGGACCGCGCCAAGATCGCCGACCTCCTGGAGCCGGCGCGGATCGGTGTCGAGCTCTCCGAGGAGTTCCAGCTCCACCCGGAGCAGTCCACCGACGCCATCGTCATCCACCACCCGGAAGCCAAGTACTTCAACGCGCGGTAACGGGCGGACGCCGGGATCGGAGCCGAGACATGGCCTCCGGTCGCGGCAGCACCACGGCGGCACCAAACAGTAACTCTGCGTGAGCAGGTCAGGGCCGTCCCGGGCAGTGCCCCGGGACGGCCCTGACCTGTATCACCACGCATTCCGGCCCGTACCGTCGTACACTTATCGGTCCGGTGGCGGCCGGTCGTATCCCCAGCCGGGGATGGCGACCGGCCCTTTCGTCCCTTGGGGGACGTCGCAGTTGGAGGTGGATGGATGACCAGCAGCATCCCCGCAGTCGGCACCCGGACGGCCGAAGCCGCGACCCTCCAGGCCGTATTCCTCGATCTGGACGGCACCCTCGTCGACACCGAGGGCTTCTGGTGGGAGGCGGAGGCGGAGGTCTTCGCCGAGCTCGGGCACATCCTCGACGACGCGCACCGCGAGGTCGTGGTGGGCGGTCCGATGACCCGCAGTGCCGGCTATCTGATTCAGGTCACCGGCGTTGACATCAGCCTGACCGAGCTCAGCGTGCTGCTCAACGCCGCCTTCCTGGCGCGGATCGGGCGCGGTGTCCCGCTGATGCCGGGCGCCCGCAGGCTGCTGGCCGAGCTGGCCGCGCACGGGATCCCCACCGCCCTGGTCTCCGCCTCGCACCGCGCCATCGTCGACCAGATGCTGCACTCACTCGGCCCGGAGAACTTCCGGCTGACCCTGGCGGGCGATGACCTGGAGCGCACCAAGCCGCACCCCGACCCGTATCTGACGGCCGCCGCGCGGCTGGGGGCGGACCCGGAGTGCTGTGCGGTCATCGAGGACACCCTGACCGGGGTGACGGCGGGGGAGGCGGCGGGCTGCCCGGTCGTCGCGGTGCCCTCGGTGACGCCGATCCCGCCGGCCCTGGGGCGTACGGTCGTCCGTTCGCTCGAAGAAGTTGATCTCCCATTTCTCCGGACGCTCATCACGGAAAGCCGTGGCGCTGTGCACTGAGCGTACTCCGGGAAAGGCGACGGGAACCGAGGGGAGCGGCCCGCTCATTTTCCGTGACGAATGCGCTGACTGAATTGTTGCTTCGCCATGGACCCTTGAACGCGTGACGTTTCTCACGTGCCGGGCCGTCGACAGCGGGCCCCACAGGTGTTCCAGGGGGTCCCCAGGAGGCTTTGCGCGGGGGTAAGTGTCCGGATTGGTGGAGCAACGTGTGAATCGTTCCGCCGTCCGGATATCGAGCAGCTTGCCATCGTTATCCAGATGCCATATCGATACAACTCCATTGAGTCCCAATGCGGCTGGCCGTTCCTACTAATGTCGACGCGAGCAACACTGCTGCGCTGATAAGGAACCCGCCGACGATGAATCGCAAGACCCTGGTGCTGCCGGCGCTGGCCGGTCTCCTCGCCCCCGTTCTTGCTGCCTGCGGCAGCTCGGACGGCGCCGGCGAGGGTGTCGATCCGATCGTCGTGGGTGTCGCCACCCACATCGAGGCGACGAAGGCGGCCCCCGCGCCGCTCGACCCGTCGCAGGCCTACGACGTCGACGCGTGGAACGTCCTGCGCAGCACGCTCCAGACGCTGCTGCGGCTGCCCCGGTCCGGGACCGCCCCGGTGCCCGAGGCCGCCCGGTCCTGCGGGTTCCGGGACACCCAGAACGAGCAGTACCGCTGCACTCTGCGTGACGGCCTGAAGTTTTCGAACGGGCATGCCCTGACGGCGCAGGACGTCAAGTTCTCCATCGACCGCATGAAGACCATCAACAACACCAATGGTCCGGTGTCTTTGCTCGACGGCATCGACAAGGTCGAGACGCCCAGCGACAGCGAGGTGGTCTTCCACCTCAAGAAGCCGGACGCCACCTTCCCGCAGAAGCTCACCACGCCCGCCGCGGCGATCGTCGACCCCGAGGTGTACCCCAAGGGCCGCCTCTACAGCGGTTTCGACGTGGTCGGCTCCGGCCCGTACACCCTCAAGACCGAGCGCAGCGACAACCGCATCACCAAGGCCGTCTTCACCAAGAACCCCGCCTACAAGGGCGGGGTGCAGGCGAGGAATGAAAAGGTCGAGATGCGCTTCTTCAACGACTCGGTGACCACGGAGAAGGCGCTGCGCAGGGGCAGCATCGACGTGATGAACCGTGGTCTGGCGCCCGCCCAGGTCAAGGGCCTGAAGAACGCCCGCGACAAGGGCATCATGCTCCAGGAGATGCCCGGTCAGGAGATCCGCTACCTGGCCTTCAACACCAAGGACCCGGCCGTCTCCAACAAGGCCGTACGGCAGGCGATGGCGCAGCTCATCAACCGCTCGGACCTGGTGCGGAACGTCTACGGGTACACCGGTGACCCGCTGTTCTCGATGGTGCCCACGGGCCTCACCGGGCACATCAACTCGTTCTTCAACAAGTACGGGGACCCCGATGTCGCGGCCGCCCGCAAGACGCTGCGGCAGGCGAACATCACCTCTCCGGTGAAGTTCACCCTCACGTACACCACGAACCACTACGGATCCAGCACCGTGAAGGAGGTCCGTGCGCTACAGAGCCAGCTCAACCGCACCAAGCTGTTCGACATCAGCATCAAGGGTGTCGACAGCTGGCAGCAGTTCCGCACCGACGCCCTGGACGGCAAGTACTCCGTCTACAACATGGGCTGGTTCCCGGACATCCCGGATGCCGACAACTACATCGCGCCCTTCATCGGCAAGCAGAACTTCCTCGGCTCCCCTTACCGCAACGGTAAGATCGAGTCGCAGCTGATCCCGTCCAGCCGCCAGCAGTCCGACCGCAACGCCGCGGGAGCCGACTTCAAGCAGGCGCAGGACATCATCGCCGACGACGTACCGCTCCTCCCGCTCTGGCAGGGCAAGCAGTACGTGGCCGCCCGCGATGACATCACGGGCCTCGAATGGGCCCTCAACTCCGCATCGGGCCTCCAGATCTGGGAGCTCAGCCGCGGCGTCGCCGACTGAGCCGGCGGATGCGACCCGTACAGCACACCACCGCCGCGGCCTCCCCACCGCGGCCCGACAGGCACGACCCAGAACGTGAGGACCGTTTAGTGAGGAAGCGTGACCAGTGGCTGGCCGCCCCGATCGGGGCGGGGCTGACCACAGCTCTGCTCGCGGTCGCCGGGTGCGGCACGGACGACTCGGGGGCGGCCGGCAACGGCGAGCCCGTGGTCATGGGAATGACGGACAAGTTCGTCTCCACCGACCCCGCGTCCGGCTACGACCCGGGCTCCTGGCTGATGTTCAACAATGTCTTCCAGTCCCTGCTGAGCTTCCCCAAGGGAGGCACCACTCCCGAGCCGGAGGCCGCCGAGCGCTGCGGGTTCACCGACAGGGAGAGCAAGGTCTACCGCTGCACCCTGAAGGACGGACTCACCTTCAGTAACGGCCACCCGCTGGCGGCCAAGGACGTCAAGTTCTCCTTCGACCGCATCAAGCGCATCAAGGACAAGGACGGCCCGGCCGTGATGTTCGCCGCGCTCGACAAGGTCGATGCCCCGGACTCCAAGACCGTGGTCTTCCGGCTGAAGACGCCCGACGCGACCTTCCCCATGAAGATAGCCTCCGGCGCCGGCTCCATCGTCGACCACGCGGAGTACCCCGCCGACCGGCTGCGCACCGACGGCAAGGCCGTCGGCTCGGGCGTCTACACCCTCAAGGACTACAACTCCCAGAAGGCCGTCTTCGCCGTCAACGGCTCCTACAAGGGCCCGGCCAAGGTCAAGAACTCCGGCATGACCGTGAAGTTCTTCAACGCTCCCGACGCGCTCAAGAAGTCCGTCGAGAAGGGCGACGTCGATGTCGCCTACCGCGGTCTGGCCATGAAGGACATCGCGGAGCTGAACAACGCCTCGCTGTCGCAGCAGCACGGCACCCAGGTCGTCGAGGGCGCCAGCGCCGAGGTCATGCACCTGGTCTTCAACCTCAAGGACCCGGTCGCCGGCAAGCTCGGCGTCCGTAAGGCGATCGCCTACCTCCTGGACCGCTCGACCCTGGTCCGGGACGTCTACCAGCGCACCGCGATGCCGCTGTACTCGATCGTCCCGGCCGGCATCACGGGCCACAGCACCTCCTTCTTCAACACCTACGGCGACCGCCCGAAGCCCGACAAGGCGAAGGATGCGCTCCGCTCCGCCGGCTACAACGGCAAGGTGCCGCTCACGCTGTGGGCCACCCCCGAGCGCTACGGCCCCGGCACCGTCCCGGCCTTCGAGGAGATCGCCCAACAGCTCAACGCCAGCGGGCTGTTCAACGCCAAGGTGCGGACCCTGCCCACCCAGGAGTACGAGCAGGGCATGGCCGACGGCAAGTTCGGCGCCTACGTCAAGGGCTGGGTCCCCGACTATCCGGACCCCGACAACTTCACCGCGCCGTTCTTCGGCAAGGACAGTGTGGTGGCCAACAACTACAGCTCGCCCACCATCACCGGCCGGCTGCTGCCCAAGACGGCCGACCAGCCGAACCGCGGCGCCACCAAGGACCAGTTCCGGGAGCTCCAGGACATCGTCGCCGAGGACGTGCCGATGATCCCGATCTGGCAGGGCAAGCAGTACGCGGTGGCCCGGGAAGGGATCTCCGGTCTGGAATGGACCCTGGACCCGTCGACCGTCTTCCGCTTCTGGGAGATCAGCAAGCCGGCCGAGGACTGACCGGACGCCTGCACACCACGGCGGGGGGGGGGGGGGGGGGGGGGGGGGGGGGGGGGGAACAAAAACCAACCCCCCCCCCCCCCCCCCCCCCCGCCGTCGTCCGTCTGCCGGGCCGTCAGGCCCCCGCCGTCCTACTGCGCGCCGGGGCGCACCAGACCGCTCTCGTACGCGTACACCGCCGCCTGCACCCGGTCGCGCAGCCCCAGCTTCGTCAGCACATGCCCCACATGCGTCTTGACGGTCGTCTCGCTCACGAACAGATCCGCGGCGATCTCCGCGTTCGACAAACCGCGGGCGACCAGCTTCAGCACCTCCACCTCGCGCTCGGTGAGCGTGTGCAGGGTGTCCGGCACCGGCTCCTCGCCCGACGGCAGATGGCCCGCGTACTTGTCCAGCAGCCGGCGGGTGATGCTCGGCGCGAGCATCGCCTCGCCCGCCGCCACCACCCGGATCGCCTGCACCAGCTCATTGGCCGGCGCGTCCTTGAGCAGAAAGCCGCTCGCCCCCGCCCGCAGCGCCTCGACGACATACTCGTCCAGATCGAAGGTCGTCAGCACCAGCACCTTCGCCGGGCCGTCCTTCGCCGGGCCGGTGATCTGCCGGGTCGCCTCGACCCCGTCCATCCGGGGCATCCGGATGTCCATCAGCACCACATCGGGCTGAAGCGCCCGCACCTGCTCCAGTGCCTGGAGGCCGTCCCCGGCCTCCCCGACGACCGCCAGATCCTGCTCCGCCTCCAGAATCATCCGGAATCCCGTACGCAGCAGGGGCTGGTCGTCGACCAGCAGGACGCGGATGGCCACGAGCTCTCCTTCGTTAGATGTCTCCCATTCTGCCCTGCGGCGGCACACCGCCCTCGGCCGGGCGGACCTGGAGCGGATACACCGGGGGAGTGCCGCCGAATTCCGGACAGTGCGCCTGGTGGTCGCACCAGCCGCACAGCTTCGTCGGCCGCGGCCGCCAGTCGCCGCTCACCGTCGCCAGCTGGATCGCCTCCCACAGCGCCAGCAACTTCCGCTCCACGCCCCGCAGATCGGCCTCGACCGGGTCGTACGTCACCACATCGCCGCTGCCCAGATAGACCAGCTGAAGCCGCCGCGGCACCACACCGCGCAGCCGCCACACCACCAGGGCGTAGAACTTCATCTGGAACAGCGCGCCCTCGGCGAACTGCGGCCGCGGCGCCTTGCCGGTCTTGTAGTCGACGATCCGCACCTCGCCGGTCGGCGCGACATCCACCCGGTCGATGAAGCCCCGCAGCTGAAGCCCCGAATCCAGCACCGTCTCCACATACAGCTCACGGTCCGCCGGCTCCAGACGCGTCGGGTCCTCCAGCGAGAACCACCGCTCCACCAGCGCCTCGGCCTCCGCCAGCCACCCCGCCAGCCGCACGCCCTCCGTATCGTCCGCGAACAGCTCGGCCAGCTCCGGCCGCTTGGCGAGCAGCTTCTCCCACTCGCCCGGCACCATCGCCCGCGCCCCGGCCGCCGTACGCTCCGCCGCCGGAGCGTCGAAGAGCCGCTCCAGCACCGCATGGACGACCGTCCCCCGGGTCGCCGCCGCGCTCGGCTTCTCCGGCAGCCGGTCGATCACCCGGAAGCGGTACAGCAGCGGGCACTGCATGAAATCGCTCGCCCGCGACGGCGACAGCGCCACCGGCGGCCGCGCCCGCTCCCCGTCGCCCGGCCCCGCCCCGGCCGCCGCCGCGCCCGGCTCGCCGCCGCTCCGCCCACTCTGCGTGTCCGCCCCGGCCTGCTCCGTGCTCCATCCCATGCCACAAAACCCTACGGCCCGCCACTGACAGGCGCGGACGGGTCACCGGCGCAACGGGGTCTCCCTGGGCCCCGCGGCCGACCGGGCCGGGCCGCTCCGCATACCATCGACGGCGGACCCCTTCGCCCTGCATGATCGAGATATCAGGCCGAGCAGGGGCGAATGCCGTAGTCAATGAGGGGACGCCGTGGACGAGAGCGGGAAGTCGCAGGACCCCGAGGAGTCCGTGCGGCCCCAGCCGCCCGAGCCGCCCGAGCGCAACAACGCACCGAAGGGGCCCACTCCGGGCAAGAAGAAGAGCGGCGGCGGCATCCTGATGGGCCGTCCCTTCGGCGTGCCCGTCTACGTGGCGCCCAGCTGGTTCCTCGTCGCCGCCCTGATCACCTGGGTCTTCGGCGGCCAGCTGGAGCGCGTGCTGCCCGAGCTCGGCGCAGCGCGCTATCTGGTCTCGCTCTTCTTCGCCGTCGCCTTCTACGCCTCGGTGCTCGTCCACGAGCTGGCCCACACCGTCGCCGCGATCCGCTTCAAGCTCCCCGTACGCCGCATCCAGCTCCAGTTCTTCGGCGGCGTCTCGGAGATCGAGAAGGAGACCGAGACCCCCGGCAGGGAGTTCGTCCTCGCCTTCGTCGGCCCGCTGCTCTCCCTCGTCCTCGCCGGGGTCTTCTACGCGGGCATGCAGCTGGTCGAGCCCGGCACCGTCCCCGGGGTCCTGCTCGCGGGCCTGATGATCTCCAACCTCATCGTCGCGGTCTTCAACCTGCTGCCCGGCCTCCCGCTGGACGGCGGCCGGATGCTGCGCGCCCTGGTCTGGAAGATCACCGGCCGTCCCATGAGCGGCACCATCGCCGCCGCCTGGGTCGGCCGCGCGCTCGCCGTCACCGTCCTCATCGGACTGCCGCTGCTGACCCACACGGGCGCCCTCGGCACCGCCCGCCCCGAGATCGGCGGCGCCGACTCGCTCACCGACGCGCTGCTCGCCGCGATCCTCGCCGCCATCATCTGGACCGGCGCCGGCAACAGCCTGCGCATGGCCCGGCTGCGCGAACGCCTCCCCGACCTCACCGCCCGCACCCTGACCCGGCGCGCCGTCCCCGTCGAGACCGACACCCCGCTCTCCGAGGCGCTGCGCCGCGCCAACGACGCCGGCGCCCGCGCCCTGGTGGTCGTCGACCGCCAGGGCACGCCCACCGCCCTGGTCCGTGAGGCCGCCATCGTCGGTGTCCCCGACCACCGTCGCCCCTGGGTCCCCGTCGGCACCCTCTCCCAGGACCTCAAGGACGGTATGCGGGTCTCCGCCGAACTCGCCGGCGAGGACCTCCTGGAATACCTGCGGGCCACCCCCGCCACCGAGTACCTCGTCGTCGAGGAGACCGGTGAGATCTACGGCGTGCTGTCCACCGGCGACGTCGAGCGGGCCTTCGTCTCGGCCATGGCCCGGAAGGTCGGGTCGTAGGGCCCGGCCGCCCCTCGGCCCCGCAGCGCCCGCCCACTGGTCGGCGCGGCCCCGACGGGCCGGTAGGCTGGTCACATGTCCGAACCGACCGGTGCCGCCCGCCGTCGCGGGCCCTTCAAGGTCGGGGACCAGGTCCAGCTCACCGACCCCAAGGGACGCCACTACACCTTCACGCTCGAAGAGGGAAAAAGCTTCCACACCCACAAGGGAGCCTTCCCCCACGACGAGCTGATCGGTGCTCCCGAGGGCAGCGTTGTCCGTACCACCGGGAACGTCGCCTACCTCGCGCTGCGCCCGCTGCTCCCCGACTACGTCCTGTCCATGCCCCGCGGCGCCGCCGTGGTCTACCCCAAGGACGCGGGGCAGATCCTGGCGATGGCCGACATCTTCCCCGGCGCCCGCGTCGTCGAGGCGGGTGTGGGCTCCGGATCGCTCAGCAGCTTCCTGCTGCGCGCCATCGGCGACGACGGCATGCTGCACTCCTACGAGCGCCGCGCCGACTTCGCCGAGATCGCCACGCAGAACGTGGAGCGCTACTTCGGCGGTCCGCACCCCGCATGGACGCTCACCGTCGGTGACCTCCAGGACAACCTCTCCGACACCGACGTCGACCGCGTCATCCTCGACATGCTCGCCCCCTGGGAGTGCCTGGAGGCCGTCTCCAAGGCCCTGGTTCCCGGTGGCATCCTCTGCGCCTACGTCGCGACGACGACGCAGATGGCCCGCACCGTCGAGGCGATCCGCGAGCACGGCACCTTCAACGAGCCGTCGGCCTGGGAAACCATGGTCCGCACCTGGCACGTCGAGGGCCTCGCCGTCCGCCCGGACCACCGCATGATCGGCCACACCGGCTTCCTGCTGACCGCCCGCCGCCTCGCGGACGGCGTTGAGCCCCCGCTGCGCCGCCGCCGCCCCGCCAAGGGCGCGTACGGCGAGGACTACACGGGCCCCGGCAAGGACGCGGCGGCGGCATCCGGGGGCGGCTCCACCGACCGCGGCTGACCGTCCGGAACCGGCCAACGAACCACCAGGCGCCGCCGACGAGTTCCCGCACGGGAATCCGCCGGCGGCGCCGCTCCGTTTCCACCCTGGATCTGCACGGAAAACTCCGGCCCTGCTGGTTCCTTGCCGCCCCCTCCTGTGGAACGATGCTGGGCACTCCCACCGCCACAGCACTTCACAGGAGTTAGCCCGCGTGCAGCCCATGGCAGGCCAGGACCTCTTGCACACCCAGCCGCGCCCCATGCACTGGCTCGCCACCGCCACCGCCATCTCGGCGGTCGTCGCGGCCGCGTCCTTCGTCCAGCCCCCCGACGCCACGGCCACGACCACCCCCGCTGCCGCCGCCGGCGGGCACCCCGCCGCGGCCCCCGACCCCAGCAAGGTGAGCTTTCCGGTCG
The DNA here is from genome assembly GCF_055574515.1 of Streptomyces sp. NPDC029466. Classification (NCBI taxonomy): domain Bacteria; kingdom Bacillati; phylum Actinomycetota; class Actinomycetes; order Kitasatosporales; family Streptomycetaceae; genus Streptomyces; species Streptomyces sp. NPDC029466. Next base: position 20,354 of record NZ_JBVHZH010000013.1, on the reverse strand, counting down.
ACTGCGGCCCCAACCGCCTCGACGTGGTGAAAAAGGCCTCCGGAGACCTCGACGGCGACGGCACGACCGAGACCGTCGCGGTGGTCCGCTGCCACAGCGGGACGGGCTCCCCGCCCAGCGGTGTCTACGTCCTCGCGCAGCCGTCCGGGCGCCGGGCCGCCCCGAGGGTCGTGGCGACACTCCTCGCGCCCGCGCAGCAGCGCAGCGTCCAAACCCTGGCCGTCAAGGATGGCGCGATCTCGGCGGCGGTCCTGGGCTACTCCGCGCGCGACGTCCCGCGCTGCTGCCCGGACGTGCGCAAGAGCGTCAAGTGGCAATGGAAGGGCGGGAAGTTCGTCCAGAGCGAACTCCCCGCCGCCGTGAGCACCCGGCGCGTCTGACCGGTCACACGGTGTGCGCGCCCGGGGGCGCTCCGCTCCGGCCGGGCTACTCCGCGTCCGGGCCGTAGACCTCGACCAGGTCCTTGACGCGGCGGACGTGGATGCAGTCCCCGGGGCACTCCTTCGCGGAATCCCGCACGTCATCGAGCAGCTTCAGAGGGACGGGCGTTGTGGCCCCCTTGTCCTGGAGCAGCTCGTCATCGGTGCTCTTGACGTAGGCCAGACCATCGATGTCGAGCTCGAAGACCTCCGGCGCGTACTGCGCACAGATGCCGTCCCCGGTGCACAGATCCTGGTCGATCCATACTTCCAGCTCTGGGGCTTCGTCCTGCGCGGTCATCTCGCCTGCCGTTCCTGCGTACGTGAACCGTTTTTGTCTAAGTGGCGCCAGCCCTGACGGGTGTTGACCAAGTCGACGATACAACCGCTCGCTTTCCGATGTTGTTGGGTGGGTATTCCCTTGGCGTGAGGACGTGCGCAAGGGTGAAGATCGGACACGCCCCGACAGTCTTTTCGATCTAGGGGTTTCAACCTGCACCGGCCCAGGTAGGGTCAGGAAGCGTCCAGCTCCTTGGAGGAGGTGAGGACCGTGGCAGCCCACGACGACGACATCAACCGCGGCATCCGGCCGGGGCGAGGGTCTGAAGATCCCGCCGGCCAGGTTGCCTATCTTGAGCAGGAGATCGCCGTCCTGCGACGCAAGCTCGCCGACTCTCCGCGTCACACGAGGATTCTCGAAGAGCGGATCGTCGAGCTGCAGACCAACCTGGCCGGCGTCTCGGCGCAGAACGAGCGTCTCGCCAATACTCTCCGCGAGGCCCGCGACCAGATCGTCGCCCTGAAGGAGGAAGTGGACCGGCTCGCGCAGCCGCCGGCCGGCTTCGGGGTCTTCCTTCAGACGAACGATGACGGCACGGTCGACATTTTCACCGGGGGCAGAAAGCTCCGGGTGAATGTCAGCCCCAGTGTGGAGACCGAGGACCTCAGGCGCGGCCAAGAGGTCATGCTCAATGAAGCGCTCAACGTGGTCGAGGCCATGGAGTTCGAGAGCGCCGGCGACATCGTCACCCTCAAGGAGATCCTTGAGGACGGCGAGCGCGCCCTGGTGATCGGGCACACCGACGAGGAACGGGTGGTGAGGCTCGCCGAGCCGCTGCTGGACATCACCATCCGCCCCGGCGACGCCCTGCTCCTCGAGCCCCGCTCCGGCTACGTCTACGAGGTCATCCCGAAGAGCGAGGTCGAGGAACTCGTCCTCGAAGAGGTCCCGGACATCGACTACACCAAGATCGGCGGTCTGGGCGGCCAGATCGAACTGATCCGGGACGCGGTCGAGCTTCCGTACCTCTACCCCGACCTCTTCAAGGAGCACGAACTCCGCCCGCCCAAGGGTGTCTTGCTCTACGGCCCGCCCGGCTGCGGCAAGACGCTCATCGCCAAGGCGGTCGCCAACTCCCTTGCCAAGAAGGTCGCCGAGGTGACCGGGCAGCCCGCGGGGAAGAGCTTCTTCCTCAACATCAAGGGCCCGGAGCTGCTCAACAAGTACGTCGGCGAGACGGAGCGGCACATCCGGCTGGTCTTCCAGCGCGCCAGGGAAAAGGCCAGCGAGGGCACCCCCGTCATCGTCTTCTTCGACGAGATGGACTCCCTCTTCCGCACCCGGGGCTCCGGCGTCAGCTCGGACGTGGAGAACACCATCGTCCCGCAGCTGCTCTCCGAGATCGACGGTGTCGAGGGCCTCGAAAACGTGATCGTGATCGGCGCCTCGAACCGCGAGGACATGATCGACCCGGCGATCCTGCGCCCCGGCCGTCTCGACGTGAAGATCAAGATCGAGCGGCCGGACGCGGAGGCCGCCAAGGACATCTTCTCGAAGTACCTCACGGAAAGGCTGCCGCTGCACTCCGACGATCTCGCCGAACACGGCGACTCGCGGAAGGCCGCAGTGAGCGGAATGATCCAGTCGGTCGTCGAGCAGATGTATGCGGAATCCGAGGAAAATCGCTTCCTGGAGGTCACCTACGCCAATGGTGACAAGGAAGTCCTTTACTTCAAGGACTTCAACTCCGGTGCGATGATCGAAAACATCGTAGGACGTGCGAAGAAGATGGCCATCAAGGCCTTCCTCGAACACAATCAGAAGGGGCTTCGGGTTTCCCACCTCCTCCAGGCATGCGTGGATGAGTTCAAGGAGAACGAGGACCTGCCCAACACCACCAACCCGGACGACTGGGCCCGGATCTCCGGAAAGAAGGGCGAGCGGATCGTATACATCCGTACGCTGGTCACCGGAAAGCAGGGCGCCGACACCGGTCGCTCCATCGATACGGTGGCGAATACCGGCCAATACCTGTAACACCGCTCTCCGGCTGCGGATGTCCTGCACGGGGCGTCCGCAGCCGGACGCTTTTCCGGGGGCGCCAGAACCGCTCCCCATAAGGGCGCGGTGAACCAGGGAAAACCGGACTGGAGCAATGACTGTAATGATCTCCCCAGCGCCGCTAAGGCGTTCTAGGCTCTTCGGTACCGCTGCGTCACGCTGTGCGGGCGTGGGGCACGCACGCGGACCGGAAGCGCTGCGGTACTTGAGCGCCGACCCCATCCGGGGGCGCCGCCGGGCTAGGAGGGCCGCATGACTGTACGGCGAGTAATGGGAATCGAGACGGAGTACGGGATCTCCGTCCCCGGCCACCCGAACGCCAATGCCATGCTCACCTCGTCCCAGGTCGTCAACGCCTACGCGGCCGCGATGCACCGGGCACGCCGTGCCCGCTGGGATTTCGAGGAGGAGAACCCGCTGCGGGACGCCCGCGGCTTCGACCTCGCACGGGAAAACGCCGACGCCAGCCAGCTCACGGACGAGGACATCGGCCTGGCCAATGTGATCCTCACGAATGGCGCCAGGCTCTACGTCGACCACGCCCACCCCGAATACAGCGCCCCAGAGGTCACCAATCCGCGTGACGCCGTCCTGTGGGACAAGGCCGGCGAGCGGATCATGGCCGAGGCCGCCGAGCGGGCCGCCCAGGTCCCCGGCGCCCAGCCCATCCACCTTTACAAGAACAACACGGACAACAAGGGCGCCTCCTACGGCACGCACGAGAACTACCTGATGAAACGGGAGACCCCGTTCTCGGACATCGTGCGGCATCTGACGCCGTTCTTCGTCTCCCGCCAGGTGGTCACCGGCGCCGGCCGGGTCGGTATCGGCCAGGACGGCCACGAGCACGGCTTCCAGCTCAGCCAGCGCGCCGACTACTTCGAGGTGGAGGTCGGCCTGGAGACGACGCTCAAGCGGCCGATCATCAATACCCGCGACGAACCGCACGCGGACGCGGAGAAGTACCGCCGGCTCCACGTGATCATCGGCGACGCCAACCTCTCCGAGATCTCGACCTATCTGAAGCTGGGCACCACCTCGCTGGTGCTCTCCATGATCGAGGACGGGTTCATCGCCGTCGATCTGGCCATCGACCAGCCCGTCCGCACCCTCCACCAGGTCTCCCACGACCCCGGTCTGCAACATCTGATCACGCTCCGCAGCGGCCGCACCCTCACCGCCGTCCAGCTCCAGATGGAGTACTTCGAGCTGGCCCGCAAATACGTCGAGGACCGTTACGGAGCGGATGCGGACGACCAGACCAAGGACGTCCTGACCAGGTGGGAGGACGTCCTCGGCCGGCTGGAGAACGATCCGATGAGCCTGTCCGGCGAGCTGGACTGGGTCGCCAAGCGTGAGCTCATGGAGGGCTACCGGCGCCGGGACGGCCTGGACTGGGACGCGGCGCGGCTGCACCTCATCGACCTCCAGTACGCCGACGTGCGCCCCGACAAGGGCCTGTACAACCGTCTGGCGGCCCGCGGCAAGATGCAGCGGCTCCTGGACGAGTCGGACGTCACCCGGGCGGAGCAGAAGCCCCCGGAGGACACCAGGGCGTACTTCCGCGGCCGCTGCCTGGAGCAGTACGCGGACGATGTCGCGGCGGCCTCCTGGGATTCGGTCATTTTCGATCTGCCCGGTCGTGACTCCCTGCAACGGGTTCCCACACTGGAGCCGCTGCGGGGGACCCGTAAGCACGTCAAGGAGCTCCTTGACCGCTGTCGTACCGCAGAGGAGCTGGTCAGGACGCTCTCCGGTCGCTGAGCCGCGGCAGGTGCACGACAAATTTCATGGCGATCCGTGGCCGATCCACGGCTGAAATCGTCGCGGGGCGGGAATCATCGAGGTGACTCCCGGGCGTTGCAGCAAGTGCAGGGCCGATGTCGGACCCTGCTTGTAGGGTCGGATCTTGAAGGTCACATCGAGCGGGGCGAACCGAGCGGGGTGAGGGACATGGCGACCAAGGACAGCGGCGGCGGACAGGCCAAGGCCACGCGTTCCACCGAAGAGGTCGAGGAGCAGACGCAGGACGCGGAGGCTTCGGAAGACCTCAAGGAACGCCAGGAAAAGTTGTCGGACGACGTGGATTCCGTCCTGGACGAAATCGACGATGTGCTCGAAGAGAACGCCGAGGATTTCGTTCGGAGCTTCGTGCAAAAGGGCGGGGAGTAGAGCGGACCGGACACGTTCGATGCAGGGGGCCGAAGCGTTGCGCGCGGTGCGGAAGGGAATGACCGCGCGCAGCCTTCGGGCGACATCCGGGGAGAGGCGACGGCCGCCAGGACCGCGGCACCTCGTACGCCCGGCAATGCACCACGGCACGCGCCCGCCGCAGCGGCGGCGGGAAGGCCGAACACCGAAAGCCGGTCCGCCGGCCCCGGCGGGTGCGGGCGCCGCCGGGCGGGCGCGATGATCAAGGAGCGGCCGGTCTCCGTCCGATCCGTCCCGAGCCGGGCCCCGGGCATGTGGATCACACCCCTGATACGGGTAAGGTCCGAGGCGTACGGTGCATCAACTGCAACTCGGCACTCGGCAAGTTGAGGGATGACCCCGTCGCCATGCGCAGGGCCATCGCATATCCGGAAGGAAACGTGTGGAAGCCAATACTCGAAGCACCGGGCGTCTACCAGCTGCCTTCCTGACGCCTGGATCCTCGTCGTTCATGGATTTCCTCGGCGCGCACTCGCCTGATCTGCTGCCGGGCAATCGCCCGTTGCCGCCGGTACAGGGCGCCATCGAGGCGCCGCACGGCACGACGATCGTCGCCGCGGCGTTCCCCGGGGGCGTGGTGCTCGCCGGTGACCGGCGGGCGACCATGGGCAATGTCATCGCGCAGCGTGACATCGAGAAGGTTTTCCCGGCCGACGAGTATTCGGCGGTCGGCATCGCGGGCACGGCAGGCCTCGCGGTGGAAATGGTCAAGCTCTTCCAGCTGGAGCTGGAGCACTTCGAGAAGGTCGAGGGCGCCCAACTCTCCCTGGAGGGCAAGGCGAATCGTCTGTCGACGATGATTCGCAGCAATCTCGGGATGGCCATGCAGGGCCTGGCCGTGGTGCCGTTGTTCGCCGGCTATGACCTGGACCGCGAGAAGGGCCGTATCTTCTCGTACGACGTCACCGGCGGGCGCTCGGAGGAGCAGGGATTCGCCGCGACGGGTTCCGGCTCGGTCTTCGCGCGCAGCGCCCTGAAGAAGCTCTTCCAGGAGGACTTCACGGAGGATCAGGCGGTCACGGCCGTCGTCCAGGCGCTCTATGACGCCGCGGACGACGACTCGGCGACCGGCGGACCGGACATGGCGCGGCGGATCTACCCGATCGTCACGGTGATCACTGAGGACGGCTTCAAGAAGCTGACCGAATCCGAGGTCGCGGAGGTCGCCCGTGCCATTCATGAGCGCCGCCTGGAGCAGCCCGACGGTCCGCGCGCCGCGCTGCTCTGACGGGACGGATGTTCCGCAATGCTCCCCCAGCTCCCGCTGGGTGTGCCCCCAGCCACTGAGAGAGCTCTTGACAGGAAGGGACGGATAGCCGGTGTCGACGCCGTTCTATGTCTCACCCCAGCAGGCCATGGCCGATCGCGCCGAATACGCCCGCAAGGGCATCGCGCGCGGCCGCAGTGTCGTGGTGCTGCAATACACCGACGGCGTGGTCTTCGTCGCCGAGAATCCTTCCCGCGCCCTGCACAAGGTCAGCGAGATCTATGACCGGATCGCCTTCGCGGCCGTCGGCAAATACAACGAGTTCGAGAATCTGCGGATCGGCGGTGTGCGCTATGCCGATCTGCGGGGTTACACCTACGACCGGGAGGACGTGACCGCGCGCGGCCTGGCGAATGTCTACGCCCAGACGCTCGGCACGATCTTCTCCAGCGCCGCCGAGAAGCCGTACGAGGTCGAGCTGATCGTGGCCGAGGTCGGCAGCGCGCCCGAGGAGGACCAGATCTACCGGCTGCCGCACGACGGCTCGATCGTGGACGAGCACGGGTCGGTGGCCGTCGGTGGCAATGCCGACCAGATCAGCAGCTATCTCGACCAGCGGCACCGCGACGGAATGACGCTGGCCGAGGCGCTGAAGCTGGCGGTGGAGTCGCTGTCGCGGGACACCAACGGCGGTGAGCGCACCCTGACCGCCGAACAGCTCGAGGTCGCCACCCTGGACCGCACGCGACCGCAGCAGCGCAAGTTCAAGCGGATCCTGGGGCGGCAGCTGTCGCGGCTCCTGGACGAGCACGCCGCCGCGGGCGCCAAGGAGCCGGCGGCGGATGCGGACGCCGGGGCCGGCGAGGCCGGGGCGTCCGATGAGGGAACCGGCGGCAAGGGAGCCAAGGGCAAGGACGACTCCGAAGGGGAGTCCGGCCCGCTGCTCTGACGAGGTACCGCTTTCGAGGCCCGGTTCACGCGCCCCGGTGGGTCACTGCCCGCCGGGGCGCGTGGCGTGTCCGGGGGCGTCCTGGGGCGGGGCGGTGGAGCCGCGGGTGACCAGTTCCACGGGCAGCGTGGGGGCGTCCGCCGGGCGCCCGTCGAGCACCGTCATCAGGGCCCGCATCCCGGCCTCGCCGAACTCCTCGGCGGGCAGCCGTACGGTCGTCAGCTCGGGTTCGACGGCGACGGCCAGGGCCAGGTCGTCGAAGCCGGTGACGGAGACGTCTTCGGGGACGCGCAGGCCCAGGCGGCGGACGGCCTTGCAGGCGCCCGCGGCGATGATGTCGTCGTCGCAGAGCAGCGCCGTGGGGCGGGGGCCGGGCCCGGTGAGGGCGGTGTGCGCGGCGTGCAGCCCGGCGTCCACACCGAGGGCGGCCGGCTGACGGCGCAGCACCGCGCCGGGGACGTCCTGGAGGCTCTCGTCGACGGCGCGGGCGCGCACCTCGAAGGTCCAGGACCGGACATCGGCCGCGAGATGGGTGATGCGGCGGTGGCCGAGGGCGGTCAGATGGCCGGTCAACTGCCGTACGCCGTGGGCGATATCGAGGTTGACGGTGGCGCCGGCCCGGTCGTCGGCGGGGTCGCTGTCCAGCATGACCAGCGGCAGATCCGCGTCCCGGAGCGCGGTGAGCGCCTCGGCGGCCATGGACGAGGCGATCACTCCGTCCAGGGTGGCCGCGGCGGAGTCGAACGGGTCGCGGGCGGGGCCGATGCCTTCGGGGGAGGGGTAGAGGACCACGCCGAAGCCGTGCTCGGCGGCGACCCGGGCCGCGCCGGTGTAGACGCGGGCGAAGAACTCGGTGGTCAGGGCGGGGACGACCAGCAGCACCGTGCGGGTGCGGCCCATCCGCAGGCTGCGGGCGGCGAGGTTGGGCCGGTATCCCAGCTCGCGGGCGGCGGCGCGGACGGCTTCCGCCTTGCCGGGGGAGACCCGGCCGCGCCACTTGTCACCCAGGACGAGCGAGACGGCGGCCTGGGAGACCCCGGCGGCGCGGGCCACGTCCCGGCTGGTGACGCGGGCGGCGGCCGGGCCGCCGGGGCGCGCGGCGCCGGCCGTGTGCGCACCGGGGGACGGTGCGGCCTCGTTGCTGCTCACCGGCTGTCCTGCTCCTCACGTTCGGCCACCGCGAGTGGACCGCGGGTTGGCGTCATGATACGTATAACGGCAAAGGTTATACGTAACACGTCCGGTCCGGCCGGACAGGAAAGGGGCGCCGATGGCCGCGGGATACGCGGAGCTGCTCAGGACCCGGCATGCGGCCCGGCTCCTGGCGGGGACGCTGGTCGGCAGGCTGCCGAACGCCACCGCGGCGCTGGCCGTGGTCCTCTTCGTACGCGCCGAGGGCGGCAGCTACGCCCTGGCCGGTGCGCTCTCCGCCGTCTACGGCGTCTGTAACGCCCTCGGCCAGCCGCTGCTCGGCCGGGCCGTGGACCTCTACGGACAGCCGCGGGTGATGCTGCCCGCCTCGGTGCTCTCCGCGCTCGGCATGGTGCTGCTGGCGGCCGTCGGCCTGGATGTGCTGTGGCTCGCCTACGCCGCCATGGTGATCGCCGGTTTCTTCACCCCGCCCCTGGAAGGCGGTCTGCGGGCGCTGTGGCCCGGGGTCCTCAAGCGCGCGGACCGGGTGCACGCCGCCTACGCCCTGGATGCGGTGGCCCAGGAAGTCATGTTCGCGGTGGGGCCCTTGCTGGTGACGCTGTGCGTGGCGGCCTGGTCGGAGGGGGCGGCACTGCTGGTGATCAATCTGCTCGGGGTGCTCGGCGCGCTCTCCGTCGTCGTCTCCGCGCCCTCCCGGGAGTGGCGCAGCGGGCCCCGGGAGGCGCACTGGCTGGGGGCGCTGCGCTCGGCCGGGATGCTGGTGCTGATCGGGGCGTTCCTCTTCGTGGGGCTGGCCATGGGGGCGATCGCGGTCGCGGCGGTGGCGTACGCCGATGAGCACGGCGGCGGCATGGTCTCCAGCGCGCTGCTGTCCGCGCTCGGTGTCGGCGCGCTGGCCGGCGGGCTCGTCTACGGCGCCCGGGAGTGGCCGGGGCGGCCGGAGAGCCGGCTGCGGCTGCTGGTCTGTCTGCTGGCGGTGGGCTATGTGCCGCTGGTGCTGGTGCCGGACGTGGTCGGGATGACGGTACTGACCGGTGTCGCCGGTGTGTTCCTGGCACCGGCGCTGGCCTGCGCGTTCGTCGTGGTGGACCGGCACGCGCCCAAGGGCACGGTGACGGAGGCGTTTTCCTGGCTGGTGACGACGTTCGGCGTCGGAGCGGCCATGGGATCCGCGGTGGTGGGCCCGGTGGTGGAGAGCGGCGGCGCGGGCGGGGGCTTCGCGGTGGCGGGGGCCGGCGGGATCGCCGCGATGCTCGTACTTTTGTCGACGAAGCGATTTCTCGGGGATCCCGTACGGGGGACGGCCGGGACCGCCACGGCGGAAAATGATCGAAACGGTGCGGCCGAACCCGGTTTCAGAGCAGGCCGTCAGGCGTAATGTTCAGTCATGGACCGCCGCATTTTCGGGCTGGAGAACGAGTACGGCGTCACGTGCACGTTCAGGGGACAGCGCCGACTGTCGCCTGACGAAGTGGCGCGGTACCTCTTCCGCCGTGTCGTGTCATGGGGCCGCAGCAGCAATGTCTTCCTGCGGAACGGCGCCCGCCTGTACTTGGACGTGGGTTCGCACCCGGAATACGCAACTCCCGAGTGCGACAACGTGACCGAGCTGGTCACCCACGACAAGGCTGGCGAGCGCATTCTCGAAGGCCTGCTCGTCGACGCCGAGCGCCGCCTGCATGAGGAGGGAATCGCGGGCGACGTCTATCTCTTCAAGAACAACACCGATTCGGCGGGAAACTCCTACGGCTGCCACGAGAATTATCTCGTCGCCCGCCATGGCGAGTTCTCCCGGCTCGCGGACATCCTCATTCCGTTTCTCGTCACCCGTCAGCTGCTGTGCGGCGCGGGCAAGGTGCTGCAGACTCCGCGTGGCGCCGTCTACTGCGTCAGCCAGCGTGCGGAGCACATCTGGGAGGGCGTCTCCTCGGCGACCACCCGTTCCCGGCCGATCATCAATACGCGCGATGAGCCGCATGCGGACGCCGAGCGCTATCGCCGGCTCCATGTCATCGTCGGTGACTCCAACATGTCCGAGACGACCATGATGCTGAAGGTCGGGGCCACCGATCTCGTGCTGCGCATGATCGAGGCGGGCACGGTCATGCGCGATCTGACGCTGGAGAACCCGATCCGGGCCATCCGTGAGGTCAGCCATGACATCACCGGGCAGCGCAAGGTGCGACTGGCCAGCGGGCGCGAGGCATCCGCGCTTGAGGTCCAGCAGGAGTACTACGAAAAGGCCGTGGATTTCTGCGACCGCCGTGGAATCCGTACCGGCCTCGTCGAGCGGGTCCTGGAGCTGTGGGGCCGTACGCTCGAAGCGATCCGGGACGAGGACCTCGACCGTGTCTCGACCGAGATCGACTGGGTGATGAAACATCAGCTCATCGAGCGGTACCGGACGAAGAACAACATCACCATGTCGCACCCGCGAGTGGCGCAGATAGACCTCGCGTATCACGACATCCACCGTCGGCGGGGGCTCTATTACCTCCTGGAGCGGAAGGGCCAAGCGGCGCGGATCTGCAATGACTTGAAGATCTTCGAGGGCAAGTCGGTGCCGCCGCAGACCACCCGCGCCAGGCTGCGTGGCGACTTCATTCGCCGGGCTCAGGAGCAGCGCCGCGATTTCACGGTCGACTGGGTGCACCTCAAGCTCAATGACCAGGCACAGCGCACGGTGCTGTGCAAGGACCCGTTCCGCTCGGTGGACGACCGGGTGGAGAAGCTGATCGCAGGAATGTGACCGGCCGCGGGTCGTATGCCGCTGTCCGTATCGGAGTGGATTCCCCCGGGTAACTCAGAGTGCGGATCCGACCCGGTCGAGTGACGGTGTTCCGAGCGTGTGGTGCCGGTGAGAGTGCTGACCGGATGGGAAAGTGGCGGGGTCCGTGTGACACGGCCCCGCCACTTTCCCCTGGCGTGGCTAGAGTGGCTCCGTCCATTCATTGATCGCAGCCCGTTTTGAGGGATATACGTGCGCCGACGCCGAATCGCAGCCCTGATCGCCGTGCCCCTGCTCCTCGTTTCCGCAGCGGCCTGCGGCAATGACGACTCATCCGAGGGCGGCTCAGCGCCGAAGGTGAGTGGGCAGGCGGATGCCAAGCCCAAGGTCGAGAAGGGTGAGGGCGCCCCGCCCAAGAAGCTTCAGGTCAAGGTCCTCAAAAAGGGCGACGGGCCGGCGGTGAAGAAGGGCGAGGCTCTCAACGCCAATTACCTCGGCCAGACCTGGGAGGGCAAGGCCTTCGACAACAGCTGGGACCGCGGCGCGCCGGCGACCTTCGAGATCGGCAGCGGCAAGGTCATCAAGGGCTGGGACGAGGGCCTGGTGGGCCAGAAGCTCGGCAGCCGCGTCGAGTTGGTCATCCCGCCGGACAAGGGCTACGGCGCACAGGCCCAGCAGAACATCCCGGCCAACTCCACGCTGGTCTTCGTCGTCGACCTCAAGAAGATCATGCCGAGCAAGATCGACGGCAAGCCGGTCGCGCAGGACAACGGCGATCTCCCCAAGGTGGGCACCAACATCGACGGCAAGGCGCCGAAGATCACCCTCCCCAAGGGCCAGGACGCGCCGAAGGACGTCGAGAGCGCGACGATCATCAAGGGCAAGGGCGCGACGGTCGACCCGAAGAGCATCGTGCGGGCCCACTACACGGCGGTCACCTGGAAGGACGGCAAGGTGGTCGCCGACACCTGGGCGCCGGGGCAGCCCGGGGCGCAGGATGTGCCGGTCGCACAGCTGCCGGGCTGGAAGGAAGGGCTCAAGGGCAAGAAGGCCGGCAGCCGGGTGCTGGTCGTGGTGCCGAAGAGCAAGCTGACCGCTGACCAGCAGAAGTCCATCGGTTCCGATCTGGTGTTCTCGGTGGACGTCCTCAGCGTGAACTGATGCTGATCTGCCAGACTGGCGCCGTAATCGTAAAGATTCGTAAGTAGGAGCACATCCGTGAGCATCGACAAGCCCGAGATCGACTTTCCTGAGGGCCCGGCTCCCACCGAGCTCGAGATCGTGGACCTGAGGGAGGGCGACGGGCCGGTCGCCAAGGCCGGGGACACCGTCTCCGTCCACTACGTCGGGGTGTCCTTCAGCACCGGCGAGGAGTTCGACGCCAGCTGGAACCGCGGCAAGCCGCTCCAGTTCCAGCTGGGCGCCGGCCAGGTCATCGCCGGCTGGGACCAGGGCGTGCAGGGCATGAAGGTCGGCGGCCGCCGCCGGCTGACCATCCCCGCGCACCTCGCGTACGGCGACCGTGGCGCCGGCGGTGGCCGGATCGCCCCCGGCGAGACGCTGATCTTCGTCTGCGACCTGGTGTCCGTCTGAGACCAGGCGCCGGTCGCGCTGCGCGACCGCTGCTGACGTGACCGAGGGCCCGTGCCGCGATGGCACGGGCCCTCGTCCGGCTTTTGCCCTGACCACCGCGAGCGGTACGGTCAACGATCGGAAGTTCAAACGAGAAAGGGCGTCGATGGCCATTGCCAAGGCCGAGCGGCTGATGAATCTGGCGCTGTGCCTGCTGGGGACGCGACGCCCGCTGACCAAACGTGAACTGCGGTCGTCCATCGAGGCCTATATCGAGGCGAACAGCGACGACTCGTTCAACCGCATGTTCGAGCGGGACAAGGACGATCTGCGCGAGCTGGGCCTGGTCATCGAGACCGTCGAGGGCATCGAGGGCGACATCGGCTACCTCGCCCGCCGCGACAGCAACCGCCTGCCCCCGATCACCCTGGACGCCGAGGAAGCCGCCGCCCTGGGGCTCGCCGCCAAGATCTGGCAGCAGGCCCGGCTGGCGGGCGCCGCCAGCGGTGCGCTCCAGAAGCTGCGCGCCGCCGGGATGCCGCTGGCCGGGGACGGTGCCGACTACGACGCCGGACAGCCGCACAGCGCCCTGGAACCCCGCATCCCCGCCCATGAGGCCGCCTTCGAGCCGCTGATGCTGGCCTGCCGCGACCGCCGCCCGGTCGTCTTCGACTACCGCAAGTCGAATGCCGCCCACCCCGAGCAGCGGCAGGTCGAACCCTGGATCCTCGAATGCTGGCGGGGCCACTGGTACGTCGCAGGATGGGACCGTGAGCGACAGGCCGAGCGGGTCTTCCGGCTCTCCCGGATCACCGGCAAGGTCCGTTCCCGGCAAGGGGCGTTCACCGCGCCGGTGCCCGATCACGTCACCGTCCGCGAGACCGTCGAGAGCTGGGCCGGCGAGACCGCCACCGGCACCGCCAGGATCAAGCTGCGGGCCGAGCACGGCTACCCGTTGCGCGCCCGTGCGCTCACCGTCCGCGAGCTGGGCGACGGCTGGGACGAGCTGGAGATCCCCAACGGGCACGGACTCGACGCCTGGCTCGTGGAGTTCGGCCCCGACGTGGTCGTCCTGGAACCCGCGGAACTGCGCGCCGATGTCATCGACCGGCTGCGTGCCGTGGCCAAGGGCTGAGAGGGATACGAGACCCATGGCGACGAACGCCATCGACCAGACCCGCCGGATGCTGTCCCTGGTGACCTACCTGCGTGAGCGCCCCGGCGCCCGCGTCGGGGACGTCGCCCGCGCCTTCGGCATCACCGAGGACGAGCTGATCGCCGACCTCGACGTCCTGCCGATGTGCGGCACCAGCTTCCGCGGCGGTGACCTCCTGGACATCGACACCGACGGCGACCGCATCTGGTGGCACAACCCCGACGATGTCGCCGAGCCGCTGCGGCTGGCCGCCGACGAGGCCACCGCCCTGCTGGTCGCGGCCCGCGCGGTGGCCACCCTGCCCGGACTCCGCGAGGGCGACCGGCAGGCGCTGCTGCGGGCCACCGCCAAGCTGGAGGCGGCGGCCGGTGAGGCGGCCGGCGCCAGCTCCCGGCTCTCGGTGACCTTCGAATCCGAGGGCGGGGTGTTCGCCGACGTCGACCGCGCCATCGCCGAGCGGCGGCGGCTGTGGCTGCGCTACTACTCCCCGGCCCGCGACGAGCTGACCGAGCGCGAGGTGGACCCGATCCGGCTCTTCGCCGTCGGCCACACGTACGTAGAAGCCTGGTGCCGGCTCTCGGAGGCCCGGCGCACCTTCCGGCTCGACCGGGTCGCCGAGATCAAGCTGCTGGACGCCCCCGCCGACCCGCCCCCGGTCGAGCTGCGTGATCTGTCGGAGGGCTTGGTGCAGCCCGCGGCCGAGGACCCCGAGGTCTCCATCGAGGTCGGGCCCGGCGGCCGCTGGGTCGCCGAGTACTACCCGCACGACAGTGCCGAGGAGCTGCCCGACGGCGGCCTGCGCATCACCCTGCGCACCCCTGACCCGGCCTCGCTGCGGCGGCTGGCCCTGCGGCTGGGCCGGGACGGCCGGATCGTGGCGCCGCAGGCCCTCGCCGACAGCGCGCGGCAGGCCGCCGAGCAGGCCCTCGCGGCGTACGGCGAGTGAGCGCGGCGGGCCGGGCGCGCCGTGCGGCGCGGGCCGAAGGACGAGGCAGCGAAGGATGACGATGGTGACCACCACCTTGCCGGGCCGGCCCGCTCCGGTGCTCTACAAGGCAGCCTGCCCGGACTGCCGGGGCCGCTTCGAACTGGCCTCGGACGCGTTCCGGCTGGCGATCGGCGCCAGCCGCCGCACCACCTTCTACTCCTTCACCTGCCCCGACTGCCGCCGTGCGGTGCGCAAACCGGCCGGCGAGCGGATCATCGAGCTGCTCACCGGCGGCGGGGTCCGCACGCTGCGGCTGCACACGGGCTGACCGTTAGGCTCGTCCCATGCTCTGGCCCATGATCGCAATCGCCCTCGGCTTCGCCGGGATCGCCGTGCTCGGCATCCTCGCCGTCCGCGTCTTCGTCGAAGTGCGACGGCTGGCCCGCCAGGTCGGGGCCACCTCGGAGCGGATCCAGCGGGCCAGCGAGGACCTGGAACGGGCGGCGGTGCCGCTCGCCTCCCGGATGCACGAGGCGGGCCGGGACTGAGATGCCGCGGTGCGGATGCGCGCCCTGCTCCGTGGGAGAGCGGAAGGGTAGGCTTTCCTCTGCGGTTCACGGTGCGCGACAGTCGAGGCAATTCGGAAGATGCACGGGCATTGCCCGGCGTTCACCACCGAACGTTACGATCGAGCGAGCCAGCACCAGGACGCCAGTCCGACCCCATTCGGCAGGCACCACAGCAGACGCCGCCCCGGCGAGAAGGTAGTCGCAGATGTTGAGCAACTTGAGGGCCCCCGAGATCATTCTGATCCTCGTCGTCATTGTGCTGCTGTTCGGTGCGAAGAAGCTTCCGGACATGGCGCGTTCGCTCGGCAAGTCCGCTCGCATCCTCAAGAGCGAGGCCAAGGCGATGAAGAAGGAGGGCGACACGGACGGTGGCGCCACCTCCGGCACCTCCTCCGAGGCTTCCGCCGATGCCGCTCAGCAGGCCCCTCGTACGATTCAGGCGGCTCCCGGTGATGTGAGCAGCTCGCGCCCCGTGGCCGAGCCGAACCGCACCAACCAGAGCTGACCGATCCGATCCAGTCGCCCCGGCGCGGTCGGCGGCGGCTGATGTACGAGACGAGGAAGTGGGTTGCTCAAGTCTGCCCGCAAGCAGGAGAAGGACCCCGAGGGGCGGATGCCGCTCGCGGCACATCTGCGTGAGCTGCGTAACCGGCTGCTGAAATCGGTGCTGGCGATCATGGTGATCACCGTCATCGCGATGTGGCAGTACGACGCGATCGCCCACTTCGTCACGGGCCCGGTCATCGAATCGGTCGGCTGCCCCAAGACACCCTCCGGGCCGCGCACCCACCCCTGTGCCCAGGTCGTGGCGAACGGTCTGCTCGCACCGTTCACGATCATGCTCAAGGTGTCCCTCACCACCGGTGTCGTCATCGCCACCCCGGTGTGGCTCTACCAGCTCTGGGCCTTCCTCGCGCCGGGCCTCCACCGGCACGAGAAGAAGTACGCCCTCGGCTTCGTCGGTGCCGGTGCCCCGCTCTTCCTGGGCGGCGCGTACCTCGCCTACGCGGTCCTGCCGACCACCGCGGGCGCGCTGGTCGGCCTGACCCCCAGCGACTGGGCCAACTTCTTCCCCGCTGACGAGTTCTTCGACATCGTCACGCGGATGGTGCTGGTCTTCGGCCTCGCCTTCGAGCTGCCGCTGCTCCTGGTGCTGCTCAACTTCGGCGGGGTGCTCACCGGCAGCCGGATCCTGAGCTGGTGGCGGTTCATGGTGCTGGGCATCACGGTGTTCGCGGCCCTTGCCACGCCGACCGGTGATCCGCTGACGATGGGGCTGCTGGCCGCGCCGATCGTGGTGCTGTACTTCGGAGCCGTCGGCGTCTGCCTCTTCAACGACCGGCGCCGCAAGCGCGGCAACCCGGACGCGGAGCTGAGCGACGACGAGGCCTCGGAGCTCGATCTGACGCCCGGCGAGGTCGGGGAGATCGAGCCGGTTGCCTCCCGGCGGATGCTGCCGGAGCAGGCGAGTGGTGAGGCGGGCGAGAGCGGTGCGGGGCGTCGTGGGGGGTACGACGACTTCACGTGATGGGTTGTGACTTGGCGTAGTTGGCGGCCGTCGTTTGGCTGCGGCGCCGTTGTGGCTGGGCGCGCAGTTCCCCGCGCCCCTGTGTTGGCGCCGTACGTTGTTTGGTGCGGCGCCGTGGTGGCTGGCGCCGTTGCGGGTTGCGTGGGTGCCGCGGGGGTCGGAGGGGACGCACCGGGGCCCGTCCTCGGCGCGGGCGACGCGGCTACGTGCGTTTGATTGCCCCGGTGTTTGCTCCGGTCCTGCGGGCGGGCCCCGGTACATCCCCTCCGACCGTCCCTCGTTGCCGTCTGCCGGGCGGTGGCACCGTCCGTCACGGCCCAGCTCGGCCCGCGCCCAAGCCGCGGGGGCTAGTTCGGCCAGGTGCCTGCCAAGAGGTGCCGTGTACGGCCGCCGTAACGGTCATCGGTACGGCGGGACGGCCGCGCACGGACGGTGGTCGGAGGGGATGTCCAGTGCCCCGCCCGCAGGACCGGAGCAGACGCCGGGGTGCCTTACCTCTGGGACCAGGGCCGCCCGCGCCGAGGACGGGGTACTGGGCGTCCCCTCCGACCCGCCACCCACAAGCCAAAGGCGAACGGCGCCCAGCCACTGGCAAAAGCGCGGCATAAAGATCGGGTCGTTGTCAGAGGCGGCCGGTAGGCTCGTAAGCACGATGACCGAGGACATGTCCCCTGCTGAGCGCTATGCCGCCGCCAAGCTCCGGGCGGCCGAGCAGGCCACCGCACTCGCCCCTTTCCGCGAAATGTACGACTTCGGGCTGGATCCGTTCCAGATCGAGGCGTGTCAGGCCCTGGAGGCCGGCCAGGGCGTGCTGGTCGCGGCTCCTACTGGATCCGGCAAGACGATCGTCGGCGAATTCGCCGTCCATCTGGCCCTGGAGCAGGGCCGAAAATGCTTCTACACCACGCCCATCAAGGCGCTGTCCAACCAGAAGTACCAGGATCTGGTCAGGCGTTACGGTGCCGAGAAGGTCGGTCTGCTGACCGGCGACAACAGCGTCAACTCCGAGGCTCCGGTGGTCGTGATGACCACCGAGGTGCTGCGGAACATGCTCTATTCCGGTTCGCAGTCGCTGGTCGGCCTCGGCTATGTGGTCATGGACGAGGTGCACTACCTCTCCGACCGCTTCCGTGGCGCCGTCTGGGAAGAGGTGATCATTCATCTTCCCGAGTCGGTGACGCTGGTGTCACTGTCGGCGACGGTCTCCAACGCCGAGGAGTTCGGCGACTGGCTGGACACGGTGCGCGGCGACACCGCCGTGATCGTCTCCGAGCACCGGCCGGTGCCGCTGTGGCAGCACGTCCTCGCGGGGCGCCGGATATACGACCTGTTCGAGGAGCGGGACGGGCAGAGTGGCGGGCGCCGCGAGGTCAATCCCGATCTGGAGCGGCTGGCGCGGATGGAGAACAGCCGGCCGACGTTCGGGCGGGACAAGCGCCGGGGCCGCACTATGCGGGAGGCGGACCGGGAGCGTGAGCGGCGGCAGCGCGCCCGTATCTGGACGCCGAGCCGGCCCGAGGTCATCGACCGTCTCGACAACGAGGGCCTGCTGCCCGCGATCACCTTCATCTTCAGCCGGGCCGGCTGCGAGGCGGCCGTCCAGCAGTGCCTGGCTTCGGGCCTGCGGCTCAATGACCAGGAGGGCCGCGAGCAGGTCCGTCGCATAGTGGAGGCGCGGACGGCCGGGATCCCGGATGACGACCTTCATGTGCTGGGCTACTTCGAGTGGTTGGAGGGCCTGGAGCGGGGCATCGCCGCGCACCATGCCGGCATGCTGCCGACCTTCAAGGAGGTCGTCGAGGAGCTGTTCGTGAAGGGCCTGGTCAAGGCCGTCTTCGCCACCGAGACACTGGCGCTGGGCATCAACATGCCCGCGCGTTCCGTGGTGATGGAAAAGCTGGTGAAGTGGAACGGTGAGCAGCACGCCGACATCACCCCCGGCGAGTACACCCAGCTGACCGGCCGGGCCGGGCGCCGCGGTATCGACATCGAGGGCCACGCGGTGGTGCTGTGGCAGCGGGGGATGGACCCGGGCGCGCTGGCCGGGCTCGCCGGGACGCGTACCTATCCGCTGCGGTCCTCGTTCAAGCCGTCGTACAACATGGCGGTCAACCTCGTCTCGCAGTTCGGCAGGCACCGTTCGCGGGAGCTGCTGGAGATGTCCTTCGCGCAGTTCCAGGCCGACAAGTCGGTGGTCGGGATCTCGCGGCAGGTGCAGAAGAACGAGGAGGGGCTGGAGGGTTACCGCGGCTCGATGACCTGCCACCTCGGTGACTTCGAGGAATACTCCCGGCTGCGGCGGCAGTTGAAGGACCGGGAGACGGAGCTGGCCAAGCAGGGCGCGGCGCAGCGGCGGGTGGCGGCCGCGGCGGCTCTGGAGAAGCTGAAGCCCGGCGATGTCATCCATGTGCCCACCGGCAAGTACGCGGGCCTCGCGCTGGTCCTCGACCCCGGGATGCCCTCGGGGCGGACGAACGGCCACCGCGGTTTCGACGCGCAGGACGGGCCGCGGCCGCTGGTGCTGACCGCCGAGCGGCAGGTCAAGCGACTGGCCTCGATCGACTTCCCGGTGCCGGTCAAGGCGCTGGACCGGATGCGGATCCCCAGGTCGTTCAACGCCCGCAGCCCGCAGTCGCGCCGCGATCTGGCCTCCGCGCTGCGGACGAAGGCCGGCCACATGGTCCCCTCGCGGCACCGTAAACCCCGTTCGGAGGCGGCCGACGACCGTGAGCTCGCCCGGCTGCGTACGGAGATCCGGGCGCACCCCTGCCACGGCTGCGCCGAGCGGGAGGACCACGCGCGCTGGGCGGAGCGCTATCACCGACTGCTGCGCGACACCCGCCAGTTGGAGCGCCGGATCGAGGGCCGGACGAACACCATCGCCCGTACCTTCGACCGGATCTGCGCCCTGCTGACCGAGATGGACTACCTCGAAGGCGACACCGTCACCGACGAGGGCCGCCGGCTCGCCCGGCTCTACGGTGAGCTGGATCTGCTGGCGAGTGAGTGTCTGCGCGAGGGCGTCTGGGAGGGGCTGGGCCCCGCGGAGCTGGCGGCCTGCGCCTCGGCGCTGGTCTATGAGGCGCGGCAGGCGGATGACGCGGTGGCGCCCAAGCTGCCGGCCGGCAAGGCCAGGGACGCCCTGGGCGAGATGGTCCGCATCTGGGGCCGGCTGGACGCCCTGGAGGAGGATCACAAGATCAACCAGGCGGAAGGCGTCGGCCAGCGGGAGCCGGACCTCGGCTTCGCCTGGGCCGCCTACCGCTGGGCCTCCGGCTTCGGCCTCGACGACGTACTCCGCGAGGCCGAGATGCCTGCCGGTGACTTCGTCCGCTGGTGCAAGCAACTGATCGACGTCCTCGGCCAGATCGCGGCCGCGGCCCCGCCCGGCGGCACGGTCGCCCGCACGGCCCGCAAGGCCATGGACGGGGTACTGCGCGGCGTGGTGGCCTACTCGTCGGTGGGCTGAGCACGACGGGCCGAGCCGGCCCGAGCAGTTGCGGCGGGGGGGGGGGGGGGGGGGGGGGGGGGGGGGGGGGGGGGGGGGGGGGGGGGGGGGGGGGGGGGGGGGGGGGGGGGGGGGGGGGGGGGGGG
>NZ_JBVHZH010000012.1:0-158651 GCF_055574515.1 Streptomyces sp. NPDC029466 | reverse complement strand
GGGGCGCGCAGCGCCCAACCCGCCCCGCCGCCCCGAGGCGGGACCCTCCCCCCCCCCCCCCCCCCCCCCCCCCCCCCTCCCACCCCCCCCCCCCCCCCCCCCCCCCCCCCCCCCCCCCCCGCCGCGGTCAGCCCTGGGGGACGGACAGCGATTCGTCCAGGAACTCCCGTACGTGGTCCCGCACTTCCTCCCGCTCGGTGCCCGGGAGGCCGACGACGAGCTGGGAGCCGAAGCCGTCGAGGAGGGCGCGGGTGCGGGTGGCGAAGCGTTCGGGATCGACGGGGCGGAACTCGCCCTTCGAGATGCCCTCGACGAGCAGGGCCACCAGGTCGCGGTGCCAGGCCAGTTCCAGTTCCAGCTGGCGTTCACGGGTCTCGTCGTCGGCGTTCTGGGAGCGGTTCCACACCTCCAGCCACAGCGTCCAGCGCGGGTCGCGGTGGCCTTCGGGGAGGTAGAGGTCGACCAGCGCGTCCAGCCGTTCGCGGGCCGGGACGCGGCGGGAGAAGGCGGCCCGGCGCTCGGCGCCGAGCTGCTCCTCGCTCCACTGGAGGGTCTGGAGCAGCAGCTCGTCCTTCGTACCGAAGTAGTAGAGGATGTGGCCGCTGCTCATGCCGACCTCGCGGCCCAGGCCGGCCATGGTCAGCCGGTCCAGGCCCTCGGCGGCGATGGTCGCCATCGCCGCGGCCAGGACCTGCTCGCGGGGCTGGTTGAGCCGGCGCCTGGGACGGCGCGCGGGACCGGGCACAGGGACCTCCGGGTCGGCTGGGGCAGGTCTGCGGATCAGACCTTCGGCTGCTGCTGGGTGATGCAGTGGATACCGCCACCCGCTGCGAAGATCGTACGGGCGTCCACGAGGGTCACCGTCCGGTCGGGGAAGAGCCGGCGGAAGATCGCGGCCGCCTCCTCGTCGCGCGGGTCGTCGAAGCCGCACAGCACCACGCCGTCGTTGCAGAGGTAGTGGTTGATGTAGGAGTAGTCGACCGGCTCACCGTCCTCCTCGATGACGGTCGGCGCGGGCACCTCGATGACCTCCAGCTGCCGGCCCCGGGCGTCGGTGGAAGCGCGCAGCAGCTTGCCGATCTCCTGGCAGATGGCGTGGTCGGGGTGGTCCGGGTCGGGCTGGGTGTGTACGAGGACGGTGCCGGGGCGGGCGAAGGCGGCGACGATGTCGACATGGCCGCGGGTGCCGAACTGCCCGTAGTCGGCGGCCAGTCCGCGCGGCAGCCAGATCGCCTTGGCGGTGCCGAGGTGGGCGTGGATCTCGGCCTCGACCTCCTCCTGGGTACGGCCGGGGTTGCGGCCCGGATCGAGCTGGACGGTCTCGGTGAGCAGCACGGTGCCCTCGCCGTCGATGTGGATGCCGCCGCCCTCGTTGACCAGAGGGGTGGCGTAGCGGCGGGCGCCGGCCAGCCCGCAGACCTGCTCGGCGATCTTCTCGTCGAGGTCCCAGCGGGCCCATTCCTGGGCGCCCCAGCCGTTGAACACCCAGTCGGCGGCGGCCAGTCGGCCCGCGCCGTCGGTGAGGAAGGTGGGGCCGATGTCGCGCATCCAGGCGTCGTTCAGCGGGCGCTCGACGATCTCGATGTCCGCACCGAGCAGCGCGCGGGCGCCTTCCGACTGGCCGGTTCCGGCGACGACGGTGACCGGCTCGAAGCGGCGGACCGCACGGGCGACGGCCGCCCAGGCGCGGCGGGCCCGGTCCAGTGTCTCGCCGCCCTCCTCGCCGAAGGTGAAGCCGGGGCCGGGCCAGGCCATCCAGGTGCGCTCGTGCCGGGCCCACTCCGGGGGCATGCGGAAGCCGTCGGCGACAGGGGTGTTCATGCGGGGGTCCTCAGGGTCTGTATCGGTGTGACAGGCAAGGGGTTCGCGCTGGTCGGCCTACGAGGCGCACTCACCGGGAGTGGCCACCGGGCGTGATCGCAGAGGGTGGTGCCACGGTGGCCACCAGGAGTCGCCACGGGGTGCCCTCACAGGAAATAGAGCCGGGACAGCGAGACGGAGTCGGCCGGTTCCGAGCGCATCGGAGCGCCGTCCAGGGTGACCAGTCCGCTGCCCCCGTCGACCTGCACCTGCCCGATCCGGGAGTTGTGGACGAGGCTGCCGGGACCGATGCCGCGGGTACCGCGGACGGCGACCCGGCGCCGGCGGGTGGGCATCCCGTCCCCGCCCTGTTCGGCCGCGGCCCGCGCGACGAAGGCGACGGAGATCTCGGCGGGCGTCGCGCCGTACGCCCCGAACTGCGGGCCGAGCACCAGGGGTTCGCAGGTGTCGGTGGCGGCGTTCGGGTCGCCGGTGACGCCGTAGGCGGGGAATCCGGACTTCAGCACCAGTTGCGGCTTGGCGCCGAAGTACTGCGGCTTCCACAGCACGACATCGGCCATCTTGCCGACCTCGATCGACCCGATCTCGTGCGAGAGGCCGTGGGCGATGGCGGGGTTGATGGTGAGCTTGGCGATGTAGCGCAGCACGCGGGCGTTGTCGTCGTGGGCGCCGTCGCCCTGCATCGGGCCGAGCTCGGCCTTCATCTTGCCCGCCATCGCGAAGGTGCGCCGGACGGTCTCACCCGCGCGCCCCATGCCCTGCGCGTCGGAGGAGGTGATGCCGATCGCCCCGAGGTCATGCAGCACGTCCTCGGCGCCCATCGTCCCGGCCCGGATGCGGTCGCGGGCCATGGCGGCGTCGCCGGGCAGATCGGTCTTCAGATCGTGGACCGAGACGATCATGCCGTAGTGCTCGGCGACCGCGTCCCGCCCGAAGGGGAGGGTGGGGTTGGTGGAGGAGCCGATGACGTTGGGCACCCCGGCCATCTTGAGGACGTTGGGGACATGACCGCCCCCGCAGCCCTCGATGTGGAAGGCGTGGATGGTCCGGCCGTCCAGGACGCGCAGGGTGTCCTCGACAGTGAGGCACTCGTTGAGGCCGTCGCTGTGCAGCGCGACCTGGACGTCGTGCTCCTCGGCGACCCGCAGCGCGGTGTCCAGGGCGCGGGCGTGGGCGCCCATGTCCTCGTGCACCTTGAAGCCGCAGGCGCCGCCCTCGGCGAGCGCCTCGACCAGCGGGGCCTCGCCCGAGGACGAACCACGGCCGAGGAAGCCGATGTTGACCGGCCAGGCGTCGAAGGCTCTGAAGGCGTGGCCCAGCGCCCAGGGCGAGTTGACGCCGACGCCCCAGACCGGCCCGAATTCCTGGCCGATGATCGTGGTCACGCCGGAGGCCAGCGAGGCTTCCATGACGCGCGGTGAGAGCAGATGGACATGGGTGTCGACGGCGCCCGCGGTGGCGATCATGCCCTCGCCGGAGACGATCGAGGTGCCGGTGCCGACGACGACATCGACGCCGTCGAGGGTGTCGGGGTTGCCGGCCCGCCCTATCGCGTGGATCCGGCCCTCGCGGATGCCGATGGACACCTTGCGGATGCCCTGGACCGCGTCGATGACCAGGACGTTGCTGATCACCACATCGCAGGTCTCGCGGACCGCGGCGGCCTTGAGGTGCAGCCCGTCGCGAGCGGTCTTGCCGAAGCCGGCCAGGAACTCGTCGCCGGGCTTCTGGGCGTCGGACTCGACCCGGACGACCAGGCCCGAGTCACCGAGGACGACCCGGTCGCCGGCCCGCGGGCCGTGCACCGACGCGTACTCGTGGGGATCGATGCTGCCCGTCATGCCGGTACCTCCGCTCCCAGGTAGCCGCAGGCGGCGGCCCGCCGCAGCGCTTCCGTTCTGGCGCCCGGTGCGTCCAGCGGGCCGTCGACGAGACCGGCGAAGCCGATCGCGATCCGGTCGCCGCCGACCGGGACCAGACCGACCTCCTCGGCGCCGCCGGGGTCGAACCGCACCGACGAGCCGGCCGGGACGCACAGCCGCATGCCGTACGCGGCGGCCCGGTCGAAGTCCAGCCGGGGGTTGGCCTCGAAGAAGTGGAAGTGCGAGGTGACGCTGATCGGCACCGTCGCGGTGTTGCGCACCGTCAGCACCACCTCGGGCGCGGGCTCCGGGTCGGCCGGGCCGGGCAGCACCGCGCCGGGCGCGGGGTCCTCGTCGCCCCCGTCGCCCGCCGGACGGGCGCCGATCGGGTCGCTGACCACCGCGAGCCGGGAGCCGTCGTCGAAGACGGCCTCCACATGCACCTCGGTGACCACGTCGGCCACGCCCGGCAGCACATCGTCGGGGCCGAGCACGCCGCGGGCCGCCTCGATGGCTTGAGCGAGGCGGCGCCCGTCCCGCGCCGCCTCGCAGACTGTGTCCGCGATCAACGCGGTCGCCTCGGGCACATTCAGCTTCAGTCCGCGAGCCCGGCGCGTCCGCGCCAGCTCGGCCGCGCCGAACAGCAGCAGCCGGTCGCGTTCCGTCGGGGTCAGCCGCATCCCGTCCACACCTCCCGATCGATTAGAGCAACACTCTAACCATGAAAATCATCAAGAGGAAAGCATTGACCGCGGCCACAGCCATGCATCACATTGAGCGCTGCTCTAACTATTCGGCGCGATGGAGCGCTGCTCTAAATGATCTCGCAGCGCGGACAGCGCGCCTCGCGCGCACCGTCCACAGCACGGAGCACTGCCCGCGCGCTGCTCGCACACTGTTGTCCGGCCTCTCAGGGGAGCCCTCATGCCGATTGAACAACGCGGAGTCGACACCATCCCGGACGAGGAACGCACCAGCGGCCCTCGCGATCTGATCTCAATCCTGCTCGGATCGAACCTCGCCCTGGGTGTGGTGATCTTCGGCTGGCTCCCGGTCTCCTTCGGGCTCGGCTTCTGGCCCTCGGTGACCTCCCTGGTGGCCGGCACCCTCGTCGGCACCCTGCTGACCGCCCCGCTCGCCCTGGTCTCGCTGCGCAGCGCCACCAACCTGTCCACCAGCAGCGGTGCCCACTTCGGTGTGCGCGGCCGGCTGGTCGGCTCGGTCATCGGCCTGCTGCTGTCGCTGGGCTACACCGCGCTGACCCTGTGGGTGGGCGGCGACGCGGTGGTGGGCACGCTGCACCGGCTGACCGGGCTGCCGTCGAACGGCACCACGTACGCCCTGGTCTACGCCCTGCTGGCGGGCGCCACCGCCGTCGGCGCGGTCTACGGCTACCGGGTGCTGCTCCGGCTGAGCAAGGTGCTCGCCATCGGACTGACCGTCCTCCTGGCCCTCGGCATCGTCGCCTACGCGGACACCTTCACCACCGCCGCACCGCCCGGCAGCTCCTACCTGCTCGGCGGGTTCTGGCAGACCTGGCTGCTGGCAGCCGTCTCCGCGGGCCTGAGCGGCCCCATCGCCTTCATCACGCTGCTCGGTGACTACAGCCGCTACATCTCGCCGCTCCGGCACAGCGGCCGGAAGGTCTTCGGCGCCACCTGTCTGGGCCTGGTGGTCGGCCTGCTGGTGCCGCAGCTCTTCGGTACGTTCACCGCGCTCGCGGTCGGTGCGGGCGCGGACTACGCGGGCCCGCTGGTGGCCGGCGCACCGTTCTGGTACCTGGCGCTGCTGCTGCTCAACGCCTCGGCCGGCTCCGTCGGCAACTCCGGTCTGATGCTCTACAGCATGGGCCTCGACCTGGACGCGATCCTGCCGCGCGCGACCCGCACCCAGGCCACCTATGTCGTCGCCGCGCTCGCGACCACGCTGGTCTACGCCGGTCACTTCCTGTGGGCGGCGCAGGACGCGATGACCTCGTTCGTGCTGCTGATGACCGCCGTCGGGACGCCCTGGGCGGTGATCACCGTGATCGGCTTCGTCCGCTGCCGCGGCGCCTACGACCCGGAGTCGCTCCAGGTCTACAACCGGGGCACGCGCGGCGGTATGTACTGGTACCGGGCGGGCTGGCACGTCCGGGCGACGCTGGCCTGGGCGCTGGGCTCCGTGGTCGGCCTGATGGGCGTGGACACCCCGCTCTACCAGGGGCCGCTGCTCCCCCTCACCGGCGGCATCGACCTCAGCTTCCTGCTCGCGGCGGCCATGGGCGGGATCGCGTACCTGGCCCTCACCGTCCGGGACCCGCGCCCGGTCGCGGCGCTGCGCACCCGGCCGGCCACTCCCCCGGCCCCGGCGGCGGAAGCCCCCGCGGAGGTCGGCTGAGCCGGCCCGGACCCGACCGAGGCCGCCCCCGACGCACTTCCGGGGGCGGCCTCGATCAGGTCCGGGCGATGCGCGGTGGCGGAGTCAGCCCAGCTCGTGCATCCAGCCGTGCTTGTCCTCGGCGACACCGCGCTGGATGTCGAGGAGCGCCTCGCGCAGCTTCAGCGTGACCTTGCCGGGCTCACCGTCGGACTGGGTCCACTCGCCGCCCGCGCTCTTGACCGTGCCGACCGGGGTGATCACGGCGGCCGTGCCGCAGGCGAAGACCTCGGTGAGGGTGCCGTTCGCGGTGTCGGTCTTCCACTGGTCGATGGAGACCCGGGCCTCCTCCGACGCGTAACCCAGGTCGCGGGCGACGGACAGCAGGGAGTCACGGGTGACGCCGGCGAGCAGCGAGCCGGTCAGGGTGGGGGTGACGATCTTGTCGCCGTAGACGAAGTACAGGTTCATCCCGCCGAGTTCCTCGACCCACTTGTGCTCCACGGCGTCGAGGTAGGCGACCTGGTCACAGCCCTGCGCGGCGGCCTCGGCCTGGGCGAGCAGCGACGCGGCGTAGTTGCCGCCGGTCTTGGCGTCACCCATACCGCCGGGGACGGCCCGCACCCGGTTCTCGGACAGCCAGATGGAGACCGGCTTGACGCCGCCGGCGAAGTACGCGCCGGCGGGCGAGGCGATGACGACGAAGAGGTACTCGTTGGCGGGCTTCACACCCAGGCCGACCTCGGTCGCGATCATGAACGGGCGCAGGTAGAGCGACTCCTCGCCGCCGTGCGCGGGCACCCAGTCCTTGTCCTGCTGAACGAGCAGGTCGCAGGCCTCGATGAAGGTCTCGACGGGCAGCTCGGGCATGGCCAGCCGGCGCGCGGAGGACTGGAAGCGCCGGGCGTTGGCGTCCGGACGGAAGGTGGCGACGGACCCGTCGGGCCGGCGGTACGCCTTGAGGCCCTCGAAGATCTCCTGGGCGTAGTGCAGGACATTGGTCGCCGGGTCGAGGGAGAGCGGCCCGTAGGGCACGAGCTGCCCGTCGTGCCAGCCACGGCCCTCCGTCCACTTGATCGTCACCATGTGATCGGTGAAGTGGCGGCCGAAGCCGGGGGCGGCCAGGATCTGCTCCCGCTCCGCGTCGGACAGCGGATGCGAGGAGGGCTTGAGCTCGATCGTGGGCGTCGTCATGGATGCATGTCCTTCACTGCGTGTGCGATACCGGGGGGTACCTCCCAGCGTGCGCTGGGGAGCATCACCGGCCCAGCCCTCCGGCCGGGGGTAAGGGGTTCGGTCCCCCACCTTGCGGCACCGGTGCGGTGGCTGCCGCGCCTACGAGGCCGCTTGAACGTACCGGTCGTTACTGGGACGTCCGAGTTTCCTCGCGGGCAAGGATGCCACGTCCGATTATCGCCCGTGGGTCCGTGCGGCCGGAACCGGGGCGGCGGCGGTGCCGGGCGCACGCGCACAGCGCCGGGCCCCCTGGAGGCGGCCCGGCGCTGTGCGTGGTGCGTGTCTGCGCGGTGGGGCCTCAGCCCGCTACCCGTGCGACCAGCGCGTCACCGATCTCGTCCGTGCTCCGCGCCGTACCGTCCCGGGCCTCCAGATCGGCGGCCACGGCCTCCTCGATGCGGGCGGCCTGCTGCTCGTAGCCGAGGTGGCGCAGCAGCAGGGCGACGGAGAGGACCGTCGCCGTCGGGTCGGCCTTGCCGGTGCCCGCGATGTCCGGCGCGGAGCCGTGCACCGGCTCGAACATCGAGGGGAAGTCGCCGGTCGGGTTGATGTTCCCGGAGGCGGCCAGGCCGATACCGCCGGTGACGGCCGCGGCGAGGTCGGTGAGGATGTCACCGAAGAGGTTGTCGGTGACGATCACGTCGAACCGCTCGGGCTGGGTGACGAAGAAGATCGTCGCGGCGTCGACATGCAGGTAGTCGGTGGTGACCTCGGGGTACTCCTGGCCGACCTTGTCGAAGATGTTCTTCCACATGTGGCCCGCGTACACCAGCACATTGTTCTTGTGCACCAGCGTGAGCTTCTTGCGGGGACGGGAGTTGGCCCGCTCGTACGCGTCCCGGACCACCCGCTCCACGCCGTAGGCGGTGTTCACGCTGACCTCGGTGGCGACCTCGGCGGGCGTGCCGGTGCGCAGCGAGCCGCCGTTGCCGGTGTAGGGGCCCTCGGTCCCCTCGCGCACCACCACGAAGTCGATGTCGGGGCGGCCGGCGAGCGGGGTGGAGGTGTTCGGGAAGAGCTTCGACGGGCGCAGGTTGACGAAGTGGTCGAAGGCGAAGCGGAGCTTCAGCAGCAGACCGCGCTCCAGCACACCGGAGGGCACGGACGGGTCGCCGATCGCGCCGAGCAGGATCGCGTCGTGCTGCTTGAGCGACTCCAGCTCCGCGTCGGGAAGGGTCTCACCGGTCGCATGCCAGCGCCGGGCACCGAGGTCGTACTCCTTGGTTTCCAGCTTGACGTCCTGCGGGAGGACCGCGGTCAGGACCTTCAGGCCCTGGGCCACGACTTCCTGGCCGATACCGTCACCGGGGATCACTGCGAGGCGAATGCTGCGAGACATGTCTGGACCCTACTCTCCGTCCCATGGATTGACACGTAACGTCCGCCATACGGACACATGGGGAGGCGGTCAGCCGGCGTTCACCCGCTGTCCCCACAACGGTCGGGTCGCGCTGGGAAATTCGGGGCATGACTGGAAATCCCCGGGGGACCGTCCACCGGCCCTCGCACACCCCCCGCGTCGGCATCCCGGAGCAGCTGGCGGCCCGGATGAGCATGCCGGAACAGCATGACTACCTCCGTACGAAGCTGAGCCGCAGAGGCCTGCTGCGTACCTCGGCCGCCACCGCGGGAGTGGTCGCGGGCTCCGGGCTGCTGGCCGGTTCGGCCCAGGGCGTCTCGCCCACCCTGCTGTCCTCGCCGGCGACGGCCGCCGTGGACGGTTCGCTGGTCGCCCCGTTCGGCCGGCATCTGGCCTTCGGCGCCGACCCCAAGCACCAGATGCGGGTGAGCTGGCAGGTGCCGCTCGCGGTCAAGCGGCCGTATCTGCGGGTGGGTCTGAAGCCGTGGGACCTGGGGCGCAAGATCGAGGCCGAGGTCCGGCCGCTGCACACCCCGTCGCTGTCCGCGAAGCTGCCGGCCGTGCAGCAGTACTACCTGCACGCCGCGCTGGACGGGCTGCACCCGGGGACGACGTACTACTACGGCGTCGGCCACGAGGGCTTCGACCCGGCCGACCCGCGCCACTTCTCCACCGTCGGCACCTTCCGTACCGCCCCGGCCCGCCCCGAGGCCTTCGTCTTCACCGCCTTCGGCGACCAGGGGGTCAGCTACCACGCCCTGGCCAACGACCAGTTGATCCTGGGTCAGAACCCGTCCTTCCACCTGCACGCGGGCGACATCTGCTACGCGGACACCGACGGCGACGGCTCCGAGCACGACGCCTACGACGCCCGGGTCTGGGACCAGTTCCTCGCGCAGACCGAGTCGGTGGCCAAGTCCGTGCCGTGGATGGTGACCACCGGCAACCACGACATGGAGGCCTGGTACTCCCCCAACGGCTACGGCGGCCAGAACGCCCGCTGGTCGCTGCCCGGCAACGGCCCGGACGCCCAGAACGCCCCCGGCGTCTACTCGTTCACCTACGGCAACACCGCCGTCGTCGCCCTGGACGCCAACGACATCTCCTACGAGATCCCCGCCAACCAGGGCTACACCGACGGCCGGCAGACCCGCTGGCTGGACCGCCGGCTGGCCGAGCTGCGCGCCACCGACGGCATCGACTTCCTCGTGGTCTTCTTCCACCACTGCGCCTTCTCCACCACGAATTCGCACGCCTCCGACGGCGCGGTGCGGGACGCCTGGCTACCGCTGTTCGACAAGCACCAGGTGGATCTGGTCGTCAACGGCCACAACCACGTCTACGAGCGCACCGACGCCCTCAAGAGCGGGCGGGTCGCCAAGAAGATGCCGATCGGCGCGAGCGTGGACACCACCCGCGAGGGCATCGTCTACGTGACCGCGGGCGGCGCGGGCCGGGCCCTCTACGACTTCCCCGTACCGGACAGCTACGAGGGGCACGTCAAGGACCTCGACCACGTGGACACCTACCACTGGTCCAAGGGCCAGAAGAAGACCAAGGAAACCGTGGAGTGGTCCCGGGTCCGCTACACCGGCTACTCCTTCATCGCCGTCGAGGTCACACCGGGCAGCCACCCGCGAATGAAGGTCACCGCCCTCGCCGAGTCCGGCGAGCGCATCGACCACTTCGAGGTGACGCGCTCGCCCGCGCAGTAATCAGGGGGCGAGCACTTGCCGGGGCGCCCGGGATCCGGGCGCCCCTGGGGGCTCAGCCCACTCAGGACAGAAAGAGCCACCGGGCCACGGACAGCCGGATCCGCCAGCAGCAGCGGCAGGGCATCGACGCCGGCCTCGACAGGACCGACCCAGGTCGCGCACGCATCGGCTCAGTGCCCGGTGGAGCCGCCGTTGTCACGGCGGTCGAGGGCACGCTGGAGGGCGGCGGCGGCATTCCTGCGGTCGGCGTCGCCGGTCGTACGGGCGGAGTGACGGGTCCTGCGGACGGCAGTCTCAGCCATGATTCACGTCTCCTATGCCAGAGCCCCGAGAAGAAATGGGATGCGTCGATCCAGAAGCGGCCGGAAAACGCGGGGGCCTCGGCACGGCAGGGGTCACCTGCGCTCACGTACCGGGCCGCATCCGCACTCGCTCGATGGAGCGTTACGTTCGGCTCCTACAACGCTAGGACAGCTCGGCCGTGATGTCTGCACAATTACTTGGGCTTCCTACTATCTGAGACGGCGGGCGTGTGCTCGAACGAGTGATCCGGGAACATTCGCAGGTCGAGGGCGTCCCGGGCTTCCTAGCTTGGCGGTGTCGCTTGTGCCGCCCGGCCAAGCCCGCCCACACTTGAGGAGGAGGTGCTGCACCATGACCGCTCTCGCACACGAGGCGCCCGAATCCACGCCCGGACTGGACCTGGACGAGCTCCTGTGGCAGGCATGGAAAGCCATGGAACTCCCCGAGGGCCTTCGCGCCGAGATCGTTGAGGGGTTCATCGAGGTGTCGCCCACAGGTCGCTACAGCCACAGCAAGCTCAGTAACCAACTGCGCCGAGAGCTGAGCCGGTACCTCGACGGCCAGTCGAGCCCGTACGTCGTCAGTAACGACATAAACGTCGTGCACGGCCGCAAGGTCTGGATCCCGGACGCAGTCGTTTCCCCGGAAGACGACGAGGAGTTCGTTACCGATGACGGTCTCGGCCTCGACGCCCGCTGTGTCGGGCTCATCGTCGAGGTCGTCTCCCCCGGGCACGACGGCACGCAGCGTGACCGCGTCCGCAAGCGCCGCGCCTATGCCCGCGCCGGCATTCCCGTGTACGTACTCATCGACGCATACGACGATCACGGCGTCGTCAGCGTGCTCACCGACCCTCGCCCCGACGAAGCGACGTACGCCGGCGAAAATCGGGTGCGCTTCGGCACCGAAGCAACCATCCCCGAAGGCCCCGCCAAGGGCTTCACCATCGGCGAGGCGATCACCGGCCCCCCACGCAACGCCTGAAGCAACGCCGAACGGCCCGGCACCCCCGGGGAGAGGGGTACCGGGCCGTCGGCGTGCGGCCGGTCGGACGTCAGCCCATGTGCGGGTAGCGGTAGTCCGTCGGCGGGACCAGGGTCTCCTTGATGGAGCGGGTGGAGGTCCAGCGCATCAGGTTCTGCTTGGCGCCGGCCTTGTCGTTGGTGCCGGAGGCGCGGCCGCCGCCGAAGGGCTGCTGGCCGACGACGGCGCCGGTCGGCTTGTCGTTGATGTAGAAGTTGCCGGCCGCGAAGCGCAGCACCTCGCAGGTGCGGGCCGCCTCGGCACGGTCCTGGGCGATGACGCAACCGGTCAGGCCGTACGCCGAGGCGGACTCCATCTGGGTGAGCATCGCGTCGTAGTCGGCGTCGTCGTAGACGTAGACGCCGAGGATCGGGCCGAAGTACTCGTCCTTGAAGATCTCGTTCTCCGGGTCGGTGGAGACCAGGACCGTCGGGCGGACGAAGTAGCCCTCGCTGTCGTCGTACGTGCCGCCGGCCACGACCTCGATGGTCGGGTCGGCCTTGGCGCGGTCGATCGCCGCCTTGTTCTTGGCGAAGGAGCGCTCGTCGATGACGGCGGACATGAAGTTCGACAGGTCGCTGACGTCACCCATGGACAGGGCGTCGACCTCGGCCGCGAACTCCTCCTTGAGGCCGCTGTTCCACAGCGAGGCCGGGACGTAGGCGCGGGAGGCCGCGGAGCACTTCTGGCCCTGGAACTCGAAGGCGCCACGGGTCATGGCGGTCTTCAGCACGGCGCGGTCGGCCGAGGGGTGGGCGACGATGAAGTCCTTGCCGCCGGTCTCGCCGACGAGCCGCGGGTAGGTCTTGTAGTTCTCGATGTTGTTGCCGACCGTCTTCCACAGGTACTGGAAGGTCTTGGTCGAACCGGTGAAGTGGATACCGGCCAGGTCGGGGTGGGTCAGCGCCACCTCGGAGAGGTCCTTGCCGTCACCGGTGACGAGGTTGATGACGCCCTTGGGCAGCCCGGCCTCCTCCAGCAGCTGCATCAGCAGCACGGCGGCGTAGGTCTGCGTCGGGGAGGGCTTCCAGACCACGACGTTGCCCATGAGCGCGGGCGCGGTCGGGAGGTTGCCGGCGATCGCGGTGAAGTTGAACGGCGTGATCGCGTAGACGAAGCCTTCGAGGGGGCGGTGGTCCGAGCGGTTCCAGACGCCCGGGGAGTTCGCCGGGGGCTGCTCGGCGAGGATCTGGCGCGCGAAGTGCACATTGAAGCGCCAGAAGTCGATGAGCTCACACGGGGTGTCGATCTCGGCCTGCTGGGCGGTCTTGGACTGGCCGAGCATGGTGGCGGCGGCCATCGTCTCGCGCCAGGGGCCGGCGAGCAGGTCGGCGGCCTTGAGGATGATCGCGGCGCGGTCGTCGAAGGACAGCGCACGCCAGGCCGGGGCGGCGGCCAGCGCGGCGTCGACCGCGTCCTGGGCGTCCTTGACCGTGGCGTTGGCGTACGTACCGAGCCGGGAGGCGTGGTTGTGCGGCTGCACGACGTCGAAGCGCTCGCCGCCGCCCATCCGGTGCTCGCCGCCGATGGTCATCGGCAGCTCGATCGGGTTGTCGGCCAGCTCCTTGAGCTTGGCTTCCAGGCGGGAACGCTCCGGGCTACCGGGGGCGTAGGTGTGGACCGGCTCGTTAACCGGCACGGGGACCTGGGTCACAGCGTCCATAGCGGCCGTGTCTCCTTCGATTTCGCTCGTCGGTTTTCGTACGTCGGTGGTGCGGCCGCGGCCGCTTCGGGTGGGCGGCTGCGGGCGGCGCCGTCCGGAACATCCCCCGGTTTCCAGCATCCACCCGTACCGGCCTTTCGCGGGGCCGGCCAGCCGCGGGTCGCCGGCGGTCGCGGGCCGCCGCCTGCCGTGGCCGTCAGCCGCGGGTGGCCAGCGACCTCAGGAAGAACCCGAGGTTCGCGGGGCGCTCGGCCAGCCGGCGCATGAAGTAGCCGTACCAGTCGGTGCCATAGGGGATGTACACCCGCATACGGTGTCCTTCGGCGACCAGCCGCTGCTGCTCGGCCTCGCGGATGCCGTACAGCATCTGGAATTCGTAGTCGGCCGGCTTGCGGCCGTTGCGGTGGGCCAGCTCCTGGGCGATGGCCACCATCCGCGGGTCGTGCGACCCGATCATGGGGTAGCCCTCCCCCGCCATCAGGATCTTCAGGCACCGCACATAGGCCTTGTCGACCTCTCGCTTGTCCTGGAAGGCGACGGCCGCGGGCTCCTTGTACGCACCCTTGACCAGCCGCACCCGGGAGCCTTCCCCGGCGAGCGCGTGGCAGTCGTCCTCGGTACGGAAGAGGTAGGACTGGAGCACCGCGCCCGTCTGGGGAAACCGCTCGCGCAGGTCGGCGAGGATCGCCAGGGTGGAGTCGACCGTGGTGTGGTCCTCCATGTCGAGGGTCACGGTCGTCCCGGCCTCGGCGGCGGCCTCGACCACCGGGGTGACGTTCTTCAGGGCCAGCTCATGGCCGCCGGCCAGCGCCTGCCCGAAAGCGGACAGCTTGACCGACATCTCGGCCTTGACGCCGAGCCCGTGCTCCTTGAGGGCCGCGGCCAGCTCCAGGTAGGCATCGCGATTGCGCAGCGCCTCGGCCGGGTCGGTGATGTCCTCGCCCAGGTGGTCGAGGGTGACCTCCAGACCTCGCGCGGCCAGGGTCCGCACGGCCGCCATGGACTCGGTCAGGCGCTCGCCGGCGACGAAACGCTCCACCACGGGCCGGGTGACCGGA
Source organism: Streptomyces sp. NPDC029466 (assembly GCF_055574515.1). Classification (NCBI taxonomy): domain Bacteria; kingdom Bacillati; phylum Actinomycetota; class Actinomycetes; order Kitasatosporales; family Streptomycetaceae; genus Streptomyces; species Streptomyces sp. NPDC029466. Next base: position 144,252 of record NZ_JBVHZH010000012.1, on the reverse strand, counting down.
GCGGCCGCCACGAGCCGGCGGATGCTGTCACTGCGCGCTGCGGCCAGAAGCACGGGACCCAGCATGGGCACCTCCACGATTCAGGGTGACAAGTACCGGGCGGACACCGGGCGGGCGAACGCGTCGGCAATATTGAGCCACCTGAAACTTAAGGATCGCGCCACTTCGCGGCCATCGACAGCTGTCACGCCTTCGTGGCCGGGATCTCAGACAGATGTATGAGAATGAAGGTGAGGAGACCGTGCCAGTGGTGACTGTGGTGTGAGAGGTGTCCGTGTCACCGGTGGTGCCGGTGGTGTGACGACAGGAGAGGAGCCGGGCGGCCGATGCGGGGCGACTATCAGCAGCTCGTGGACGAGATCTCGGCGGCGCTCGGCGCACCGGCGACGCTGGAGGACCGGGATTTCGGGCTGATCGCGTTCGGCGCGCACGAGGGCGACGACGACGAGGTGATGGACCCGGTCCGTACCCGCTCGATCCTCCAGCGCCGCTCCTCGGCGGCGGTCCGGGCCTGGTTCGAGGCGTTCGGGATCGCCCGCGCCAAGACCGCGCTGCGCATCCCGCCGGACCCGGCCGCGGGGGTCTTCCGGGGCCGTATCTGTCTGCCCGTGCGCCACCGGGGCATCGTGCACGGCTACGTCTGGCTGCTGGACGACGGCCATCTGACCGATCTCGAACTGGGCACCCGGGGCACGCCGCCCGACCCGCGGATCGCGCAGGCCATGGAGACCGCCGCCCGGATCGGCGCACTGCTGGCCGACGAGGCCCGCGCCGGGGCCGAACTCGGCGATCTGCTGCGGGAGTTGCTGGTCGCAACGCCCGACGGACAGCCGGCCGCGGCGGCCGCGCTGCGCGATGCGCTGCGGGACAGCCTCCGCTTCACCCCGGGCGCCCCGCTCACCCTGGTCGCGGTGCTGCCCTGGGACACCTCGGACACCGACGCGGCGCCGCTGCCGAGCCTGCCGGGGCTGCTCGCGGCCTGTGCGCTGCCGGCGGGCGGCGGCCCGGCGGACGGCCCGGCCGTGGGGGCGGACGAGACGGAGCCCGCCGCGGGCCGCACCGGGTCCGCCGCCCGGCCGCAGCCCGCGGCGCCGCTGCCCGCGCTGGCCGCGCTCGTCCGGCTGCGCGCGTCCGCCGCGCCCGCCCCGGCCCATACGGTGGCCGAGCATCTGCTGCGCTCCCCGCGCGCGGGCGCCGCACAGGGCGAGAGGCAGACACCGCGCGGCTCCGGGCACCCCCCGCCACCCCGGCCGGGCGCCGCCGGAATCGGCGCCGGCACCCGGGAGTTGACCGACCTTCCGGCCACCTGGCGGGAAGCGCTGGACGCGGCCCGCGCGGCGCATGCCGAGCCCCGGCTGGGCCCGATCACCCAATGGGACGCCATCGGCCCGTACCGCATGCTGACCGCTCTGCCGGCCACCGCCCCCGACCCGGCCATCGGCCCGCTGCTGGCGCCCGCGCACGCCGAACTCGCGCGCACCGCCGAGGTGTTCCTCGACTGCGCCGGCCAGGCGAGCCGCACCGCCCAGGCCCTGGGCATCCACCGGCAGACGCTCTACTACCGCCTGGGCCGGGTGGAGAAGCTGACCGGCCTCGATCTGGACGACGGCGAGCACCGGCTGTTGCTGCACATGGCGCTCAAGGCGGCGCGCCTGTGAAGAACACGCAGGGCCGGGACCGTCAGCTCCGTCCCTCGGGCAGCGAGGCGGGCGGCCGAGGAGGCGGCCGGAGCCGGTCCTCGCGGTCGGTGACGACCAGCGTGGTGGCCATCTTGTCCCACAGCTCCTGCCGGTTGCGGTCCCACAGCAGCCAGAAGTACGGGATCAGCAGGGTGACGGCGGCGAGCAGGCCGATGATCCCCCTGGCGATGAATTCACGGAAGAACATCCGCCACCACCGGGCCGCACGGGCCTCCGGAATGTAGATGACCCGCATGTGCAGCAACTGCTTGGCCGGGGTCTGACCCCGCGGGAAGACGAGGAAGGCCCAGATCAGCCAGCCGATGTACAGCGTGCAGATCATCAGCAGGTTCTCCAGCAGGTATCCGCCGAAGCGGAGCCCCACGGTGGACAGCCGGATTCCGGGCGGCAGCACCAGGACCTGCCCGCAGAACTGGCAGGTGAGCTCGCCCTCCACCGGGCCCCGGCACACCGGGCACACGGTGGGCGCCGAGGCGGGGGCGTAGGCGCGTGCGGAGGACGGTCCCCGTTGCGCCCATCGCGGTGCGGGCCGCGGACCGGCCGTCGGCGGCTGCTCCGCCTTCTTCCACCGCTCCGCCTTCTTCGACCGCTCCGCCCTTGTCGGCTCCGCCGCATCGTGGGGATTCTCGGTCATGCGCAGGTCCTTCGTCACCGACAACCAGCCAGCAGGACTGGCGTGCCGTGGATGGTGGATCCGCCGCTCAGCCCCTACGGGCACCGGCCTGGTGAACGGCGGCCCTTCCTGACGGCCGCTCAACCACGTGTCACCGCGCCCGCAGGCGTCGGGTGCGCAACCTCTTCACTTCAGGACAGCACGCCGCACAAGCCGCCGCAAATCTCCACCGGACGTGCGCCGGACAGCGGTCACTCCGCCTTCCCCAGCACCTCTCCCGCGGTGACCCGGCGCAGCGCGGCCGCCAGGTCCCGGCCCGTGGGCATGCGGTCGGGCGTGAGCAGTGACTGGACCATCAGGCCGGTGAGCAGGGCCTGGTAGAAGGGGCCGACGACGCGGGCGGCCTCCGCGTCGACCTCGGTGTCCGGCACCCCTTCGAAGATCGCGACGAGTCCCTCGCCGCCCTCCGGGAGCACTTCACCGATCGTCTCGCGCAGGGCCGCGTCCCGCGGCAGCAGCCCCAGCACCTCGACCTGCGCGGCGATGAACTCCCGCTCCGTGGCGATCCGTTGCAGGAACAGGTCCCAGACCGCGGCGAACCGCTCCAGCGGCTCGGCGTCGGCCGGCACCGCCTCGTCACCGGCCGGCACCTGGGCGACTCCGGCCCCCCACTCCTCACTGGACGCGATGATCGCCTGACGCATCAGGGCGTCCTTGGAGCCGTAGTGGTATCCGATGGAGGCGAGGTTGGCGCCGGACGCGGCCACGATGTCGCGGGCGGTGGTGCGCGCATATCCCTTCTCCAGGAGGCAGCGCTTGGCGCCCTCCAGAAGATCTTCACGGTGTCCCATGAAGGCAGCCTATCGCCCACACATACGCTCGTACCAGACACCCGTTTTAGACGTACGTATACGTCCTCTGGGGGCAGTCCTCACCGCGGCCGGTCCGGCCCCTCGCGGCCACCCCCCGCACCGTCACCCGGCCACCCTTCGCGCCCGCGCGGGCCGGACCGGCCGCGCTCGCCCTCCTCGGTGCCGATCTCCCGCTGCTCCTGCTCCTTGCCGCGCGCGGTGTCGCCGGTGTCGGCCGCCCGCGTCCCGGCGCCGGCTCCCGCGCCCGCCATCGGCCCGCCTACCGGCGTGCCGCGCTCGCCGGGCATGGGGCCGGGGGGTGCGGCCTCCCCCGCCGCCCGGGGGCCGGTCCACGACGCGGGACCGCCCGGGTCGGCGGTGCCCGGGTCGGCGGTGCCCGGGTCGGCGGTGCCCGGCCGGGCCATCCCGTAATGGCGGTACAGCTCGGCTTCTTCGGAGGGGTCGAGATGGCCGTCGGCATCGATCCGCGGCGCGTGCTTGATGGTCTCCTTGGCGTGCGGAACATGCAGTTCGTCGCCGGTCCGCCGGGCCCCGGCGAGCGGGATGAAGGTCTCCTTCATGCCGAACAGCCCGGTACGCACCGTGATCCACTCGGGCTCGTTGGTGGCATCGTCCCGGTAGACCTGCTGGACCTTGCCCACCTTCGCGCCGTCCGCATCGACCACGTGCAACCCGGTCAGACTCTGCGGGGCATCACCCAGGGGTGCATTCATGGCGTCTCTCTCCTTCCGCACGCACCGGCGGGGGCACGCGCAGTTCCCATTGCGCGACGCGAACATCTCCGCTGCGAATCGGGCGGACCGGCGGCGGACGGCTCCGGCGGCCCCACGACGGCGCCGACGGCTCCCGCGCGCCCACCCCCGGATAGGCCATTCGAGTGAATGCCGGAGCGGTGCGACCACGCCGGACGCCCGCTCGCGGACCGCGCCGGCGCCCGTACGATGCGGGCACGCCAACGGGCCCGGCCCCCGCGAAAAGCGGGGACCGGGCCCGTTGACCTGCGAAGACCTGGCGGTCAGTCGCCGAGGTTCACCGCGCGCACCGAAGTCGCGCCGATCTCGTCGGCGATCTCGCTGAGCACGTTCGGCGGAATGGTGTCGTCGACGGTCAGCGCGACCAGCGCCTCACCACCGACATCCGCCCGCGAGACCTGCATATTGCCGATGTTGATACCCGCCTCGCCCAGGATCCGGCCGACGGTGCCGACGACACCGGGGCGGTCGCTGTAGCGGAGGAACGCCATGTGATCGGCGAGCGACAGGTCGATGGAGTGCTCACCGACCGCGACGATCTTCTGGATGTTCTTGTGGCCGGCCAGCGTGCCGGAGATCGACACCTCGTCGCCGCCCGCGAGGGTGCCGCGCACGGTCACCACATTGCGGTGCTCGGGCGACTCGCTGCTGGTCGTCAGCCGCACCTCCACACCGCGCTCCTGCGCGAACAGCGGGGCGTTGACGTAGGACACCGTCTCGTCCACGACGTCCTCGAACACGCCCTTGAGCGCGGAGAGTTCGAGCACCTTGACGTCATGCTGAGTGATCTCGCCGTACACCTCGACATCGAGGCGCATGGCGACCTCGCCGGCCAGCGCGGTGAAGATCCGGCCGAGGCGCTCGGCCAGCGGCAGTCCGGGCTTGACGTCCTCGGCGATCACGCCGCCCTGGACGTTGACCGCGTCCGGCACCAGCTCGCCGGCCAGCGCCAGCCGCACCGACTTGGCGACCGCGATACCGGCCTTCTCCTGCGCCTCACCCGTCGAGGCACCGAGGTGCGGGGTGGCGACGACCTGGTCGAACTCGAAGAGCGGAGAGTCCGTGCAGGGCTCGACGGCGTAGACGTCCAGGCCCGCGCCGGCCACCCGGCCCTCCTTCAGCGCGGTGGCCAGCGCCGCCTCGTCGACGATGCCGCCCCGCGCGGCGTTGACGATCCGGACCGACGGCTTGACCTTGTGCAGCGCCTCGTCCCCGATGAGACCGACGGTCTCCGGCGTCTTGGGGAGGTGCACGGTGATGAAGTCCGAGACCTGGAGCAGCTCGTCGAGGGTCAGCAGCTTGACGCCCATCTGCGCGGCACGGGCCGGCTGGACGTAGGGGTCGTAGGCGACGACCTTCATGCCGAACGCCGACATCCGCTGGGCGACCAGGACGCCGATCCGGCCGAGGCCGACCACACCGAGGGTCTTCTCGCTGAGCTCGACGCCGGTGTACTTGCTGCGCTTCCACTCGCCGTTCTTCAGGGCGGTGTTCGCCTGGGGGATGTTGCGGGCCGTGGCGACCAGCAGACCGCAGGCCAGCTCGGCGGCGGTGACGATGTTGGAGGTCGGGGCGTTGACGACCATCACGCCGGCCTTGGTGGCGGCGGAGACATCGACGTTGTCCAGGCCCACGCCCGCGCGGGCGACGACCCGCAGCTTCCTGGCGGCGGCGATGGCCTCGGCGTCGATCTTCGTCGCGCTGCGCACGAGGACGGCGTCGACGTCGGCGATGGCGGGCAGCAGCTCGGCGCGGTCCGCGCCGTTGCAGTGCCGGATGTCGAAGTCCGGGCCGAGGGCGTCGACGGTGGCGGGCGACAGCTCTTCGGCGATCAGTACGACAGGTTTCGAGCTCACGTGGTCTTCAGTCCTCACTTGTCCTTCGCGGACGGCCGTCCCGACGGCCGAAGGCGGTGAAGGGGGGATGCCGCGTGGAAGACGCACGACGCTGTGAGCCTGACGCGCTTGTGCTTGGCAGTGTAGTGGCGGTGGGGGGCGCGTCCTGTGCCGTTGCGGAAGGATCACCCGTGCGTGGTTCTACGCGGCGGACAAGGCGCCGCGGGGCGCCATGGACGAGGGGGCCGCGGCATCGCCGCGACCCCCTGTCACCGGGCTTACGCCTCGTCGTCCACCCAGCTCATGAGCTTGCGGAGCTTCTTGCCCGTGGTCTCCAGCAGGTGGTCCTCGTCGGCCTTCTTGTACTCGTTGTACTTCGGCAGACCGGCGTTGTACTCGGCCATCCAGTTGTTGGCGAAGGTGCCGTCCTGGATCTCGGCGAGCACCTTCTTCATCTCGGCCTTGGTGTTCTCGTTGATGATCCGCGGACCGGTGATGTAGTCGCCCCACTCGGCGGTCTCGGAGACCGACCAGCGCATCTTCTCCAGGCCGCCCTCGTACATGAGGTCCACGATCAGCTTCAGCTCGTGGAGGCACTCGAAGTACGCGATCTCGGGCTGGTAGCCCGCCTCGACCAGGGTCTCGAAGCCGGCCTTGACCAGCGCCGCGGCGCCACCGCAGAGCACGGCCTGCTCACCGAACAGGTCGGTCTCGGTCTCCTCGGTGAAGGTGGTCTTGATGACGCCGGCGCGGGTGCCGCCGATGCCCTTGGCGTAGGAGAGCGCCAGCTCGAACGCCTTGCCCGAGGCGTCCTGCTCGACGCCCGCGATGCAGGGCACACCGCGGCCTTCCTCGTACTGGCGGCGGACCAGGTGGCCCGGGCCCTTGGGGGCCACGAGGGCGACGTCCACGTTGGACGGCGGCTTGATGAAGCCGTAGCGGATGTTCAGACCGTGGCCGAAGAACAGCGCGTCGCCGTCCTTCAGGTGGTCCTTGATGGACTCCTCGTAGACCTTGGCCTGGATGGGGTCCGGCACCAGGATCATGATGACGTCGGCCTCGGCGGCCGCCTCGGCCGGAGTCACCACGCGCAGACCCTGCTCCTCGGCCTTGGCCTTGGACTTGGAGCCCTCGTGCAGACCGACCCGCACATCGACACCCGAGTCACGCAGCGACAGCGCGTGGGCGTGGCCCTGGCTTCCGTAGCCGATGACCGCGACCTTGCGGTTCTGGATGATGGACAGGTCGGCATCGTCGTCGTAGAACAGCTCGGCCACTTCGGGTATCTCCTTGGATCTAGCGGGTGCCCACACAGTACGTCGGGCGGGGCGGGGAAGGGCGGTGGGTCTCGCCATGCGGTCCGGTCGGACCACGGCGATCAGGCCGTACGGTCCAGTGCGCGCAGCGAGCGGTCGGTGATGGACCGGGCGCCACGGCCTATGGCGATGGTTCCGGACTGCACCAGTTCCTTGATGCCGTACGGCTCCAGCATCTTGAGCATCGCCTCCAGCTTTTCACTGGATCCGGTGGCCTCGATCGTGACGGCCTCGGGCGAGACGTCCACGGTCTTGGCGCGGAAGAGCTGGACGATCTCGACGATCTGCGAGCGGGTCTCGTTGTCCGCGCGGACCTTGACCAGGACCAGTTCGCGCTGGATGGCGGAGCCGGGCTCCAGCTCGACGATCTTCAGCACGTTGACGAGCTTGTTGAGCTGCTTGGTGACCTGCTCCAGTGGCAGCGACTCGACGCTGACCACGATGGTGATGCGGGAGATGTCGGGGTGCTCGGTCACCCCGACCGCGAGGGAGTCGATGTTGAAGCCGCGGCGGGAGAACAGGGCGGCGATCCGGGCGAGGATGCCGGGGGTGTTCTCCACCAGGACGGAGAGCGTGTGCTTGGACATGGTCTTCTCTCTTCTTCCGTGCGTCCGTGACGTCCTGGGCTCAGTCGTCTTCGTTGTCGCCGAAGTCGGGACGCACGCCCCGGGCGGCCATGACCTCGTCGTTGGAGGTGCCGGCGGCGACCATCGGCCACACCTGCGCGTCCTCGTGGACGATGAAGTCGATCACGACCGGGCGGTCGTTGATGGCGTTGGCCTTGGCGATCACCGCGTCCAGCTCCGCCGGGTCCTCACAGCGCATCGCGACACAGCCCATGGCCTCGGACAGCTTCACGAAGTCCGGGACGCGGGTGCCGCCGCTGGCCTTGCCCGCGGTCACCAGGCCGTTGGCCTCGGGGCCGCTGTGCAGCACGGTGTTGGAGTAGCGCTGGTTGTAGAACAGGGTCTGCCACTGGCGGACCATGCCCAGCGCGCCGTTGTTGATGATCGCGACCTTGATCGGGATGTTGTTCAGCGCGCAGGTGACCAGCTCCTGGTTGGTCATCTGGAAGCAGCCGTCGCCGTCGATCGCCCAGACCGTGCGGTCCGGCTGCCCGGCCTTGGCGCCCATCGCGGCGGGGACGGCGTAGCCCATCGTCCCGGCGCCACCGGAGTTCAGCCAGGTGGAGGGCTGCTCGTAGCCGATGAAGTGGGCGGCCCACATCTGGTGCTGGCCGACGCCCGCGGCGTAGATGGTGTCGGCGGGGGCGAGCTCGCCGATCCGCTCGATGACCTGCTGCGGGGAGAGGCTGCCGTCCTCCGGCAGGTCGTAGCCGAGCGGGTAGGTCTCGCGCCAGCGGTTGAGGTCCTTCCACCAGGCGGTGTAGTCGCCCCGGTGGCCGGCGTCGTGCTCGGCCTGGACGGCGACGATCAGGTCGGCGATGACCTCGCGGGCGTCACCGACGATCGGGACGTCCGCGGCGCGGTTCTTGCCGATCTCCGCCGGGTCGATGTCCGCGTGCACGACCTTGGCGTACGGCGCGAAGGAGTCGAGCTTGCCGGTGACCCGGTCGTCGAAGCGGGCGCCGAGGGTGATCAGCAGGTCCGACTTCTGGAGCGCGGTGACGGCGGTGACCGAACCGTGCATCCCGGGCATGCCGACATGCTGCGGGTGGCTGTCGGGGAAGGAGCCCAGGGCCATCAGCGTGGTGGTGACGGGGGCGCCGGTCAGCTCGGCGAGCACCTTGAGCTCGGCGGTGGCACCGGCCTTCATCACGCCGCCGCCGACGTAGAGCACCGGGCGCTTGGACTCGACGATCAGCCGGGCGGCCTCGCGGATCTGCTTGGCGTGCGGCTTGGTCACCGGGCGGTAGCCGGGGAGCTCGGTGTGCGGCGGCCAGGCGAAGGTGGTCTGCGCCTGGAGCGCGTCCTTGGCGATGTCGACCAGGACCGGGCCGGGGCGGCCGGTGGCGGCGATGTGGAACGCCTCGGCGATCGTCCGGGGGATGTCGGCGGGGTCGGTGACCAGGAAGTTGTGCTTGGTGATCGGCATCGTGATGCCGCAGATGTCCGCCTCCTGGAAGGCGTCCGTGCCGATCGCCTTGGACGCGACCTGACCGGTGATCGCGACCAGCGGGACGGAGTCCATGTGGGCGTCGGCGATCGGGGTGACGAGGTTGGTGGCACCCGGGCCCGAGGTGGCCATGCAGACCCCGACCTTGCCGGTGGCCTGTGCGTATCCCGTGGCGGCGTGACCGGCGCCCTGCTCGTGGCGCACCAGGACGTGCCGGACCTTCGAGGAGTCCATCATCGGGTCGTACGCGGGAAGGATCGCACCGCCGGGGATGCCGAACACGGTGTCGGCCCCGACCTCCTCGAGCGAACGGATGAGGGACTGCGCACCCGTGACGTGCTCGACGGTGGCGGGCTGCTGCGGTCCGCCGGCGTTACGGGCCCGCGGCTGCGGATGGTGGGCCCCGGAGGCCTGCTCGGTCATCTGCGTCTCTTCTCGAAGCTGAGGGTTTTGACGGGATTTGTGAGGTTGCTGTGCAACAAAAAACCCCCCGTGCCAGGTGGCAAGCGAGGGGAGCGCGTCGGTGCGATGAGCCGGGTTCGTCAGGACCCGGCTTCAGCCGACGCGCTTTCCAAGTACGAGAATTCGGGTGCGCATGGCACTGACCCTCCCCCCGCCGTGCACCGAGTGTCAAGTGGGTGGGACGGAGGTCTCACTATTTGAGCGCAATGGCGGATGCACAAGCGATTCCGGACCCACCGGGCCGCCCTGCCGGGCGGGCAGACCGCTGCCGGTGAGCACCACCGCGCGGCCCTTCCCCGCCAGGTCCGGTACCGGATAGTGGGCGTGCGTCAGGGACCGCCGCAGCCGGTGTTCGTCGAGCGGCCCGGAGAAGGCCGTGCCCATGCCGTGCGTACAGCCCATGGAGCGCAGCGCGAGCACCTGCTCGGGCAGATCGACACCGTCCGCGACGGACTGCATGCCCAGGTCACCGGCGATCCGCAGCAGCCCCGCGGTGATCTTGTGCAGCCGCGCTGACTCCACCACGCCGTCCACCAGCCCGCGGTCCAGCCGCAGCACGTCGACCGGGAGCCGGCGCAGCGCGCTGATGGCGGCGTACCCGCTGCCGAAGCCGTCGAGGGCGATCCGTACGCCCAGACGGCGCAGCGCGATCAGCCGGCGCTCCAGGTCGTCCAGCGGGAGGCGGGGATCACTTTCGGACAGTTCCACGACGAGCGCGCGCGAGGGGAGGCTGTGCCGGGTCAGCAGCGACTCGACGCCCTTGGGGGACAGTGCGTGGTCCAGCAGGCGGCGGGCGGAGAGCCGGACCGCGACCGGCACCGGATAGCCGGCCCGGTGGCGCGCCGCGGCCTGCTCGACGGCCTCCTCCAGCTGCCAGCGGTCCAGCTCGGCGGCGCGGTCACCGTCGTCGGCGAACCGGCCGCGGTCGCCGACCCGCAGGAATTCGGCCGGGGTGAAGAGAATCCCCTGGGCGGAGCGCCAGCGGGCGTGTGCCGCGACCGCGGTGACCCGTCCGGTGGCCAGCTCCACGACGGGCTGGTGCAGCAGCGCGAAGGCGCCGTCGTTCAGCGCCGTACGGAGTTTGCCGACGAGCTCGGCGCGGTGCGCGACCTCGTCCTGCATCTGGGGTGCGTACAGCTCCACCCGGCCCTTGCCGGCCTGCTTGGCGCGGTACATCGCCAGGTCGGCGTTGCGCAGCAGGCCCGCGGGGCTCACCCCGGGCTCGGCGAAGGCGACACCGATACTGGCCGCCACCCGCACGTCCCGGCCGTCGATTCGGTACGGCTCGGAGAGCTTGATGCGCAGCCGGTCGGCGATCTCGTGGATACGGAACTCACGGGCGGCCCGGTCGCGGGTGCCGTCGCCGGTGATCAGCGCGGCGAACTCGTCGCCGCCCAGCCGTGCCGCTATGTCGCCGGAGCGCACCGAGTCGGCGAGCCGGCGGGCGGCCTGCACCAGCAGTTCGTCGCCCGCCTGATGACCGATGGTGTCATTGACCTGCTTGAAGCCGTCGAGGTCGATATAGAGCACCGCGGTGTCGTGGTCGCTGGCCCGGCGGCCGGTGACGGCCTGGGTGACGCGTTCGGTGAACAGCGCGCGGTTGGGCAGGTCGGTGAGCGCGTCGTGCGAGGCGTTGTGCTGGAGCTGGGCCTGGAGGCGGACGCGTTCGGTGACATCGCGGGAGTTGAAGATCAGGCCGCCCTGGTGGCGGTTGACCGTGGATTCGACGTTCAGCCAGCCGTCGCCGCCGGAGCGCTGCTCACCGGCGCGGAAGCGGCACTCGATACGGGTGGTCGGTTCGTCCTCGGGGGCCGCGGCGAGGAATCTGCGGACCTCGTGCACCACCCGGCCCAGGTCCTCGGGGTGGATCAGCGAGGCCAGCTCGGAGCCGACCAGTTCCTCGGCGTCACGGCCGTAGACCCCGGCGGCGGCCGGGCTCACATAGCGGAGCACACCGGTCGGGGCGGCGATCATGATGACGTCGCTGGAGCCCTGCACCAGGGAGCGGAAGTGGTTCTCCTTCTGCGCCAGTTCCTGGGTGAGGGTGATGTTGTCGAGCAGCATGATGCCCTGGCGGACGACCAGTGCGAGGACGACCGTGCAGCCGGTGAAGAGCACCACGCGGTCGATGCGCCGCCCGTCGAGGACATTGGTGAGGATGCCCAGCGTGCAGACCGCGGCGGCGAGATACGGGGTCAGCGCGGCGAGCGAGCCCGCGATGGGGCGGCTGCCGTGCGGCGGGACCCGGCGGGCGGCGGGCTTGACGTCCTCCTCGGTGCGCTCCTCCCCCGCGCGGCGGGCGACCCAGGGCGCGTAGGCGAGCAGCATCGAGCCGGCGAACCACCCAGCGTCCAGGATCTGGCCGGAGCGGTAGTGCTCGCGCAGCAGCGGAGAGCTGAACAGGGCGTCGCACAGCACCGTCAACGCCAGTGCCGCGACCGCGGTGTTGATGGCCGAGCGGTGCACGGAGGAGCGCCGGAAGTGCAGCGCCAGCACCATGCTCACCAGCACGATGTCCAGCAGCGGATAGGCCAGCGAGAGGGCGCTCTGGGCCACGCTGCGGCCCTGGAAGTGGGCGGTGTGCGCGAGCGCGAGGCTCCATGAGAGAGTGACCAGCGATCCGGCGATCAGCCAGGAGTCGAGCCCCAGGCAGACCCAACCGGCCCTGGTCACCGGCCTCTTGGCGAGCACCAGCAGGCCCACGATGGCCGGCGGCGCGAAGAGCAGGAAGCAGAAGTCGGCCAGGGAGGGGCTCGGTACCGTGACCCCTTCGATGACCTCGTACCAGCCCCAGACGCCGTTGCCGAGGCCGGCCATCCCGGAGGACGCGGCGAACAGCATCCAGGCCGGGCGGAAGCGGCTGCGGCGCTTGCGGGCGTACAGCCCGCAGGAGACGGCGGCCAGCAAGGCCGCGAAGCTGAGGCCGAAGTCCCCCATGATCGCGGCGACTTCGCGCGATCCCCAGCCGAACGCGGCGCCGACGGCATAGCCGCCGCAGACCACCGCCAGCACGATCTGCGGCACGACGCTCGGCGGGTTGCCGGCCGGTGCCGGCGACCTGGAGAGCATCGCCCCGGGGGCGCTCACCGGACTCTCCCGCTCACCCGCACCGGGCGCCGCTGCGAGCGATGCTCCTGGGGGCCGCGCAGTATTCCCGCGGGCGCTCGTGGATCGTGCTTCTCGCCACTCGTCCATCGGCCGTACATCGCCCGTCGCCCCCCTCGAGTCCCGGATCGTTCGCACGCGCCGCGTCGTTCCCGGCGTCGTCCCCGCTCGGACGATACACCAGTTCCGTCACTCAGGGACATAGCATCTCTACGGAGCGTGACTACGAGCGAATGGCGAACACTCCTTGCAGTCGTACGGCCTCGTAGTGCTACCCGCAACCGGTTTCAGTCGGCGGTGGCGACCACGTTCCGCAGGGGCTCGCCGGCCGCGAAAAGCGTCAACTGGTCCCGGATCAGCCGCTTCGCACGGGGCAGGTAGGCAGAGCTGGGGCCACCGACGTGTGGAGTGACGAGTACGCCGGGAGCGTGCCACAACGGATGTCCGGTGGGCAGGGGTTCCGGATCGGTGACATCGAGCGCCGCGTACAGCCGTCCGGCTTCCAGCTCGGCGAGCAGTGCCCCGGTGTCGACGACTCCGCCGCGTGCGACGTTCACCAGCAGTGCGCCGTCCTTCATCTGCGCCAGGAAACCGCTTCCCACCAGGCCACGTGTGGCGTCGGTGAGCGGAGTCGCCAGCACGACGACGTCCGCTTCGGGCAGATGGGCGGACAGGTCGGAGAGTGGATGCACAGGACCGCGCACTGTGTCACGAGCGGTGCGTGCGATGCGCACGACCCGCGCACACTCAAAGGGTGTGAGCCGGTCTTCGATGGCACTGCCGATCGAACCATAGCCCACAATGAGGACCGACTTGTCGGCCAGCGCCGGCCGGAAGACCGGCCGCCACTCCCCCGCGTCCTGGGCCCGGACGAAGCCCGGGATGTCGCGCAGCGCCGCGAGGATCAGGGTGAGCGCCAGCTCGGCGGTGCTGGCGTCGTGGAGCCCGCGGGCGTTGCACAGCTGGGCGCCGGACGGCATGTCGGACAGCCCCGGGAGCAGGTTCTCGGTGCCGGCGGTGAGCGCCTGCACCACCCGTACCCGGCTCATCCGGGGCAGCGGGCGCCGGAGGATCTCCGCGCTCTTCATGTACGGGACGGCATAGAAGACACAGCGGGCGGGGTCGGCCGGATAGTCGGGGCCGGCGTCCCAGTGGACGTAGTGGAGCCCGTCGGGGAGCCCCTCGATCTCGTCGGGCGGGATCGGGAGCCATACGTCGTGCGCATCGGTGTGCTGGTCCGCTGTTGCCATGCCCCGAGGCTATGCGAAGAGACGTTCTGTTCAGACGTTAGTTTGGTCTGGCCCTTGACCGGGGGCGAGGGGACGGAGGCACAACCAGGTGGAGCGCAGGACAATCGGTGCGGCGGCCCTTGACGTGGGGGCCATCGGGCTCGGCTGTATGCCGATGAGCTGGGGGTACACCGAGTCGCAGCGCAGCTTGGACAGCTCGCTGCGGGCCGTGCACACCGCGCTGGACCGGGGGTGCAGCCTGCTGGACACCGCCGACATGTACGGCCCGTTCACCAATGAGCTGCTGGTGGGGCGGGTGCTCAAGGAGCGGCGGGCGGACGCGTTCGTGTCGACCAAGTGCGGGCTGCTGGTGGGTGAGCAGCACATCGTCGCCAATGGGCGGCCCGGTTACGTCAAGCGGGCCTGCGATGCCTCGCTGCGCCGGCTGCAGACCGACCGTATCGATCTCTACCAGCTGCACCGGCCCGATCCCGAGGTGCCCATCGAGGAGACCTGGGGGGCGATGGCGGAGCTGGTGGCCGCCGGGAAGGTGCGGTCGCTGGGGCTGTGCGCGGTGGGCGCGCGGGCGGTCCGGCCGGCCCGCGCGGCCCGTACGGAGCGGCGGCCGGCCGGGCGGGCGCGTCCCCGGTCCCGGATGCATGACGGGACGCTGGCCCAACTGGAGCGGATCCAGCAGGTGTTCCCGGTCAGCAGTGTGCAGGCCGAGCTGTCGGTGTGGTCGCCGGAGGCGCTGGAGGCGCTGCTGCCGTGGTGCGAGTCGCGGGGTGTCGGCTTCCTGGCGGCGATGCCGCTGGGGAACGGCTATCTGACCGGCACCCTCACCCCGGGGCAGGGCTTCGAACCGGAGGACCTACGGGCCCGCCACCCCCGCTTCACCGCCGAGATGATGGCCGCGAACCAGCCGGTGGTGGCCGGGCTGCGGCGGATCGGGGCCCGTTACGGTGCGACGCCGGGGCAGGTGGCGCTGGCGTGGACGCTGGCGCAGGGCCGGCATGTCGTCCCGGTCCCGGGTACGAAGAAGGAGCGCTGGGCGGCGCAGAACGCCAAGGCCGTGGAGCTGACGCTCACCCGCGAGGATCTGGCGGAGATCGCCGCGCTGCCCCCGGCGCGCGGGTCCTGGTACTAGGAGCGCTCCGGGGGGGGGAGGGCCGGACCGGCCGCGGACGTGGCGTCCCCTGGTGTCGCGGTGGCCCTTCGTGCCCGCGGGCCCGCGCGGCCCGCTCGCGACCGCGCCGGGCGCACCGGATCATGGCAGGTGGGAGTGGCTCCGGAGCGTGTATGGCGCGGCGCCGTGGCGCCCGATGTGGTGTTCTGGTCCACGCCCTGCCGACGAGAGGACCCTGCCGTGCAACGCCGTTCCCAGACCGCCGTGTTGGCCACCGTTTCGCTGCTCCTGGCAGCGGGCTGCTCGTCCGGCGGCGCACAGCCCGAGGGCGGCGGCTCCTCCGCCACCCCGTCGAAGAGCGCCGCCGCCTCGCCGGGCGCCACACCGCAGTCCCCCGTACCGCCCGCCAAGGGCTCGGTGAAGGTGACCCGCACCCTGACGACCGGGCTGACGTCGCCGTGGGGGGTGGCGGTGCTGCCGGGCGGGGATCTGCTGGTGGCCTCCCGTGACACCGGAAAGATCGTCCGGGTCTCGGCGGACAGCGGCAAGAAGACCGAGCTGGGGTCGGTGCCGGGCGTGGACCCCGGGGGCGAGGGCGGGCTGCTGGGGATCGCGGTGTCCTCGGCGTTCGGCGCGGACCACCAGGTGTACGCGTACTTCACCACCGCGTCCGACAACCGCATCGCGCGCATGAACTACGACGAGAAGCGCCCGCCGGGCAATCAGCTGGGCGCGCCCGACACGCTCTTCAAGGGCATCCCCAAGGGCCAGGTCCACAACGGCGGCCGGATCGCGTTCGGCCCCGACAAGATGCTCTACGTCGGCACCGGCGAGACCGGTGACAGCGGGCTGGCGCAGGACAAGGACTCCCCGGCCGGCAAGATCCTGCGGATGACGCCGGACGGCGAGCCGGCGCACGGCAACCCCGAGGCGGATTCGGTGGTGTACGACTACGGCCACCGCAATGTGCAGGGGCTGGCCTGGGACGGCGACAAGCGGCTGTGGGCCTCGGAGTTCGGGCAGGACACCTGGGACGAGCTCAATCTCATCGAGCCGGGCAAGAACTACGGCTGGCCGGAGGTCGAGGGCCGGGCCAAGGGCGGGTCGAAGGGCCCCGGGTTCGTGAACCCTGTCGAGCAGTGGAAGACCGCGGACGCCTCGCCCAGCGGTATCGCCTTCGCCAAGGGCTCGGTCTGGATGGCGTCGCTGCGCGGCGAACGGCTGTGGCGGATCCCGCTGGACGGGACGAAGCCGGTGGCCGCTCCGCAGGGCTTCCTGAAGGGCACCTACGGACGGCTGCGGACCGTCGTGGCGGCCGGCGACGGCACGTTGTGGCTGGTCACCAGCAACACGGACGGACGGGGCACCCCACACAAGGGCGATGACCGGATTCTCCGCCTCAAGGTGAGCTGATCCGGCAGATCCCCTTTTCGGGTGTCCTGCCTAGACTCGGGGGCAGGGGGACGGGTGCGCGCACACCGAAGAGGGGGCAGGGCACCATGTTCAACATCGCGGAAGAACTGTTCGCACCGGGGCGCAAACACACCGACGAGGAGCGGCAGCGGATGTCACTCGTCGTCGATGACGTGGGCGACGGCGACCCGGGGAAGGGCCCGATCGATCTCGCCTCGGGCACCGTCGTCGTCCGGACGGCGCCACCGCGGCAGGACCGGGACACCGAGCCGTCCCGGGGCGTGGCCGGGCCGGGCGCCGGGTCGTCGAACGTGCCCTAGCCGGCCGCCGGTTCGCCGAAGAGGCGCAGGCGGTGCGCCACCGCGCCCGCCTCGCCCCGGCCGGAGACGCCCAGCTTGGCGAGGATGTTGGAGACATGGACGCTGGCGGTCTTCGGGGAGATGAACAGGGCGTCGGCTATCTGGCGGTTGCTGCGGCCGTCGGCGACCAGCCGCAGCACCTCGCGTTCGCGCGGGGTCAGGCCGAGGGATTCGGCGGGGGCGGTGGAGGGCGCGGGTGCCCCGGCGGCGGCGCGGGTGCTGCCGGGGGCGGTCCCGGCCGTGGCGTCCGGTATCAGGCCCGGCAGCGGGACGCGGGCCCGCTGGGCGAGGAGTTCGAGTTCGTCGGCGAGCGGGCGGGCACCCATCGTCACGGCGGCGGTGTGCGCCTGGGTGAGCAGGAGGACGGCGGCCTCCCGCGGGGTACGGCCGTGCAGTCCGGCGGTGGCCCGCTCGCTGCCGTGGAGGAGTGATTCGGCCCAGCGGTAGCAGGCACGGGCGAGTTCGTGCGGGCGCTCCAGGGGCTCGAAGGCGGCGACCGCCTCGGCCCAGGCGTCGGGGGTCTCGCGGCCCTCGGCACGGCGGAGTTCGGCGTCGACCGCGCGGCCGTACGCCGACCAGACCGGGCAGAGCCGGGGCAGCCGCTTGGCCGCGTCCCGGATACGGGCGAGGATCGCGGCCCGGCCGGGCTCGGCGGCGGGCAGTCCGCGGGCGTCCGCCTCGGCGGTGGTGGCCGCCCACAGCAGCGGCCAGGTATAGCGCTGGGTGCCGGGCGGGAAGCCGGCGTCCAGGGCCTGCTGGAGGATGCTGCGGGCGTCCAGGAGGCGGCCCTGGCGGGCGGCGATGCGCAGGGCGTGCCGCGCCATGACGAGGGCGTGCTGCGGCTGGGGGTCGTGGGTGCCGTAGTACTCCTGGGCGACGGCCAGTTCGCGTTCGGCCTCGGCGAGGTCTCCTTCGTCCAGCGCGAGAGCGGTGCGGCGGCTGGCGGCCAGTGCGAGGGCGCGGGGGTTCTGCGCGAGGCGGCGGGCGTCGGCGGCGGCCCGGCCCGCCTCCTCCCAGCGGCCCAGCGACTGAAGGGATTCGGCGCGGTTGCCCAGCACCCAGCTGGTGCTGTCCTTGAGGCCGTAGCGGGTGGTGAGTTCGACGCCCTGGTCGGTGACCTCGACGGCTTCCCGGGAGCGGCCGACGCCTTCCAGCGCGGAGGCGAGGTTGACCTGGCCGCGGCCGATGACGGCGAAGTAGCCGCGATCGACGGCGCGCTCCAGGCTCGTGCGGAACTCGGCGATGCCCTCGTCGACATCGCCGGCGTCGACCCGCAGCCCCGCCAGGGTCAGCCGGGAGTTGAGCTCGGCCTCCTCGTCGCCGACCAACTGGGCGAGTTCCACCGCCCGTTCGGCCGTCGCGAAGGTGCCCGGTCCCGGTTCGTGCAGGACCTCCCAGCCGGCGACGGCGGCCAGCACCTCGGCATGCACGGAGGACGGCGGCAGTCCGCGGACCAGCTCCTGTGCGGTGCCGAGGTCCTCCCAGCCGTTGCCGCGGCCGGTGCCCTGGCAGAGGCGGGAGCGCTGTACCAGGAACCAGGCCGTGCGAAGGGGGTCCTGCTCGCTGCGCAGCGAGCGCAGGGCGCGCTTGGTGATCGTGAAGGCCCGTTCGATGTCGCCGGACAGCCGGGCGGCGACCGCGATCTCGGCGAGCAGGTCGAGGAAGCGCAGGGCGTCGCCGTCATGGCAGCCACAGGCCGGATACGCCTCGGCGTAGTCGACCGGGCGGACCCCCTGGCGGACCTCGGTGGGCGCGTCGTCCCACAGCTCCAGGGCGCGGTCCAGCAGCCGCAGCTGCTCGGCGTACGCATGGCGGCGGCGGGCCTGTACGGAGGCGGCGAGGACGGCGGGCAGGGCCTTGGCGGCGTCATGGGCCTTGTACCAGTAGCTGGCCAGCCGGGCGGCGCAGACCTCGGCGCGGACCAGGGAGGGGCTGGCCTCCAGGGCTTCGGCGTAGCGGCGGTTGAGGCGGGTGCGCTCACCGGGCAGCAGATCGTCGACGACCGCCTCGCGGGCGAGGGCGTGCCGGAAGCGGTAGCCCGTGCCGTCCTGGGTGGGCACGAGGGTGTTGCTGCCGACGGCTGCCCGCAGCGCCTCGATGAGGTCGTCCTCGGGCATCCGGCAGACGGCGGAGAGGAGTTCGTGTTCGACGGTGGAGCCGCCCTCGGCGGCCGTGCGCACCACCCGCTGGGCGTCCTCGGGCAGCGCCTCGACGCGGACCAGCAGCAGATCGCGCAGGGGGTCGCTGAGGCCGTGCAGCGCGCCCTCGGCGAGGCCGCGGGCCAGTTCCTCGACGAAGAAGGCGTTGCCCTCGGAGCGCTTGAAGACCCGGTCGACGGTGTCCTCTTCCGGGTCGCTGCCGTTGATCCCGGCGATTTGGGAGCGGACCTCCTCGCGGTTGAAGCGGGCCAGTTCGACGCGCCGGACCGTGCGCATCCGGTCGATCTCGGCGAGGAAGGGGCGCAGGGGGTGGCGGCGGTGGATGTCGTCGGAGCGGTAGGTGGCCACCAGGAGGACGTTGGCGTCGTGCAGCGCCCTCAGGAGGTAGGCGAGCAGCTCGCGGGTGGAGCGGTCGGCCCAGTGGAGGTCCTCGATGACGAGGACGAGGGTGCGGTCGGCGGCGAGCCGCTCCAGGAGGCGGGCGGTCAGCTCGAAGAGCCGGGCCCGGCCGATCTCCTCGTCATGGGCCTCGCCGGGCGTCTCCCCCAATTCGGGCAGGATGCGGGAGAGTTCGCCCTCCTGTCCGGCGACGGCGGCGGCCAGCTCGTCGCGCAGATGCCAGTTGAGGGTGTGCAGGATCGCGGAGAACGGGGCGAAGGGCAGTCCCTCGGAGCCGATCTCGATACAGCCGCCGAGCGCGACGAGCGCGCCCCGGGCCCGCGCGGACTCAGCGAACTCCTCGATGAGACGCGTCTTTCCGACCCCTGCCTCACCCCCGATCAGCAGGGCCTGGGGTTCGCCGGACGCCGCGATGCGGTCGAGCGCGTCCCCCAACGCGGCGAGTTCGGCCGCTCGGCCGACGAACACGGGACTGACGGACCTGGTCTCCACGCCGCTGAGCATCGCACAGGGGTCTGACAATCCGGCAGGGGGTTTTGCTGCGGGGAACGCCTGACCCGGTACGCGGAACGCCCGGCCCGGTGCGGTGAGCACCTGGGGCCGGGCGTGCGGGGGCCGGGCCGGCCGCGGGGCCGGGGTGGGGGTGGCACGGGGGCCTCGCGGTCAGGCGGTGGCGCGGCGGATCCGCGCCCGCCGGCCCCAGGTACTCACCCGCCCCTCGGGTTCGTCGGCCCCGGAGCGGGCGGCGCCGCGGCGCCCGGCACGCCGGGCCTCGGTCGCCTCGCGCTCCAGGCGCTGCCGGTCGGCCCGGCGGCGCAGCTCTTCGTAGCGGACCCGCAGCTCCAGCTCGGAGTGGAACATGGTGTCTCCCCTGATGGTGGTGAGGTGGTGCCCGACGGTTCGTCGAGTGGCTCCAGCCTCGTCTCCCAGGGGGGTCCGCCACATCGGGAGGCTGCCCGATCTTCGTGTCCGTACGGTCCTTAGGAAGCGGCGGCGGCGGACGGAGGGGTGCCTAGGGAGGGTCTCCGGGGGCCGTAGGGACCCCGGAGAACGGCTGCGGTGAGGGTCAGTCGCGGCAGGGCGGATCCTGTCGCTTCGGTGCCGTCAGGCTGTACGCCCCGCAGGCGACCACCGCTTCGGGCTCGCCGGCCGACTGCCGGAGGATCACCAGGGTCTTCCGCTTCGGGGGGCCACTGCTGAACTCGGAGAAGCTGACGAAACCGGTGGCACCGTCGAAGGTGATGTTGTTTCTCAGGGCGGTCAGAACGGATTCCCGCCGCACGGAGCTGCCCGCGTTGTCCACGGCCCTGGACAGGACGTGGAAGGCGTCGTAGGAGACCGCGGAGTGCCCGTCCTGCCGCCAGGGGTCCTGCGGATACTGCCCGTTGTACTGGCGCACGAACGCCTTGGTCTTCGCGCTGGCGCGCTGGTCCTCCTCGGGGAGGCGGTGCGCGGAGTGGTACAGCCGGAGCCAGTCCTTGTCGGCATACTGGCCGGTGAGCGCCACATTCGTCAGCTCGTTGCCGCCGAGCACGGTGAGATCGTTCTCGATGCAGGTCCCGTTGGTGTCCATGGCTCTGACGAAGGCCGTGAAGTCCTTCGCCCGTGCGGTCCAGTAGACGGCGGTGTCCGGTTCGGCCTTCAGGGCCTGGCACACCTGGCCGACGAGCTGGTCGGCCGTGGTCGCCTTCTGCGTACCCGCTTGTGTGGCGAAGGGCTGTGAGTCCTGGCGGAAGCTGATGACCGTCTCACCCCCCTTGAAGGCATGCTGGAACCTCTCGGCGAGGCTCTCGCTGTAGAGGTCGTCGGGGGTCCGTACGATCACCGCGTGCCCGGCGGGAACGCATTCCACGGGCGCGTGCGGGTCCGTCTGCCCCGGCTTCGCCACGAGGGGGGAATGGGCGGCGAAGGCGGCCTCGATGCCTGCTTCCGTGCTGTTGGCCGGGGTGAAGGGCCAGTAGGAATCGCTCTGTTGCATCTCGTCCGCCGTCGCGGTGGTGCCGACCACCGGCATGCCGATGGCGCCCAGTTCCTTCACGGCCTGCTGGGTCTCCTTGGTGCTCTGCGCGAAGCCCAGGACGCCGACGATCTGCTCGTACGCCTTCCCGGAGTTCTCCTGCCCGACTTCCCGGACGAGGTCACGCACGGCGCGGACGGCTTGCCGGAAGCCCGCACCGGCCTGCCGCACTTCCACCCGCAGCGGTACCCGGGAGGCGTCCGAAGCGGCGTCCTCGATCAGCCGCTGCTGCCACATCGCGACCCCGCGCAGTTCGGGGATGGCACCGTCGAAGATGGTGTCCTCGGCACTCGTCGGAGGGGTCGATTCGAAGAGCACGACGGTGCGCACCGCGCGGTCCCCGGCGTACTTCTCGGCCTCTCCGTTCTGCTTGTCGATCCGGTCCAGCGCATCCTGGTACCACTGCTGCGGCCTGACCTCGACGCGCTCGGTCTGGCTGCCGGCCGCAGCCGGCCGGTCCCCGCCCACGCACCGGGTGTCCGGCGGCGTTTCCCAGAAGCCGGGTGCGAGGGCGCCGCCCACCAGGAGCGTGGCCAGCGCGGCCAGTTCGACGGCGGTCACGGCGCGCCAGCCGATCGTGAACTTCCGCGGCTGCACCGGGGGGATCTGCAGCCCGGGGCGCTCGAAGGGCTCGTCCTCCAGGGGCACCACGACCGGCCGCGGGTTGCTGGAGTGGAGCAGGCTGCTCGCCCGGCGGAGGTTGGTGCGTTCCACGCCCAGATCGGCCTGCAGGGAGCCGGAGGGACGGCCGACCGCGATGACGAGCGGGCCGGGCCCGGCCGGCCCGGCCTGAAGGGTGTGGAACGCGCGCAGGAACCGCTCCGCCGCGTCGGCTCCCGGGGCGCCCTCCGGCGGAATCTCCACCAGCAGTACGGGGCGGGCCACCCTTCGGCGGCGCTTGGGCAGCAGCCGTCCGACGGCGGGTTTGCTCAGGTCCTCCAACAGGGCGCGCATCAGGAGGAGTTCGAGGGCGGCGAGGCCCTCCTTGTGGCGCGGATGGCTGGGCTCCAGACTCAGCCGGGGCGACTGGCGGGCCCCTACCTGGTCGAGGAGTTCGAACACCGGCGCCCCGCCGGCGGTCGCGTTGAGGTGTTTGCCGAGCCAGCCGCTCCGCTTGGACCTGACGAGCCGGCGGTTCTGCCGACGGGCCCAGATCCACCGGGGCAGGGCCCGGGTCAGCGAGTGCCATACGAGCCCGACGAAGAAGCCGTACACCCCGCCGATGGGCGCGGTATCCGTGCCGCCCATGTGCCACAACAGGCCGGGGAGGCCGCCCCGTTCGGCCCGCCGGCGGTAGACGTGGTCGCGTAACTTCCGCGCCCCCAGGCCGCCGCCGCCCGGACGGCTTTCCTGTATCTGGGCGACGACATCCGCCATCAGCCAGAAGTTGGGGAACCGGTCGGGGGTCGAGCGCCGGGGGATGTCGAATCCGAGGCCCGTGCCCGCCTGGACGGTCAGCAGCGGCACCTCGTCCTCGGCGTACAGCACCGTGTGCGGAACGCGCTTGTACTCGGGGCCCAGTGCCCAACGCAGCGCTTCGAGGACCCGGTGGGTGTGGGACTCCGGGGAGTCCGCCGACGTACCGAGGATGAGCAGTGGCGGCTTGTTCTCCAGGAGGTCGCGCCGGGCGGGGTTCACGGCGGTGCGGTACTCGCGGATGAAGTAGTCCGCTCCGGCATCGTCGGGGAAGGAGGAGGGTTCGACGGAATTGTTCGCGGATCTCACCTCAAAGGTCTCACTAACGATCTACGCACGGTAATTGCCCATGCTAGATGCGTGACCGCGAGGGCTCAATCGACTTGCGGAATTTGTGGATGACGCGCGGCCGCCGCCGTCGATGCGCCGGGAGCGGGCCCGGCAGGCCCACCGCGCCCCCACCAACGGCGAAGACCCACCGGACGGACCGGTGGGTCTTCGGCGGACGTCGGTTTCGGTGCCCTACGGAGCGGCCGGTCCGCCGGGCGGGGCCTTGGGCACGGTCGGCATGCTGCCGAACAGGTCGAGGTACATGCCCGCGGAGATCAGGATCCCCAGCACGCCCAGCGCCAGTCCGCCGAAGGCGACGGCCCGCACCCAGGTGGCGCGGCCGCGGGTCAGCGCCACTGCGGCGGCGATCACGGCCAGCAGCGCGAAGACTCCGTTGACCAGGGCGTTGGTGTGCCAGGAGGCGCCGTAGACGGCGGCGATCTGGTCGCTGGCCTTGCCCGACTGGAGCTTGATCTGGCCCATCAGGTTCGCCCGCTCGGCCATCGTCGTACCGAGCCAGGTGCCGGTGACGGATGCGAGGCCGAGCCCCGCGGCGACGACGGCACCGGCGCCGGCGGCGATCCCGGTGGAGGCCGCTACGGGCGCGGTGTCGAGGCCCTGGCCGGGCTCGTCGGTGCCGTCGTCCGCGCCGAGGTCACTGGCCTCGTCCTGCGCGGCGAGGGCGGCGTTGTCATCGGCCTGCTCATCGGCCTTGGCGGCGGCCTTGCCGGCCGCCTCGGCCTCGGTGGCCTCCGGAATCTCGGCTGTCTCCGTGGCGGTCTGCGCCGGCACGGTCTTCTCGTCGTCGGTCTTCTTCTCGGTCGTCCTGGTACCCATGGGCGCGACGGTAGGCGTCCCGTCTGAGAGTCGGATGAGAACCGCGGCGCCGAGCGCACGGCGGACGGCGACACGCCGACCACGGGGGCCGCACCCGAGCGGGGTCCGAGGCCGATCCGGGACCGGTGGCTACACCCCCACCAGCGGTTTCTCCCCGTCCTGGGGACCGGGCAGCCGCACCCCGCCCGGCTCCGGCGGCGGCTCGATGCTGATCCGGGGCAGCCATCGGTCGAGCCAGGACGGCAGCCACCAGTTGGCGCCGCCCAGCAGATGCATCAGGGCGGGCACCAGCAGCGTACGGAGCACGAAGGCGTCGAGGGCGACGGCGCCGGCCAGGCCGATGCCGAACATCGCGATGATCCGGTCGCCGCTGAGGATGAAGGCCCCGAACACCGCGATCATGATGACCGCCGCCGAGTTGATCACGCGGCTGGTCTCGGCGAGGCCGACCCGTACCGCCCGCCGGTTGTCGTGGGTCAGCTGCCACTCCTCGTACATCCGGGAGACCAGGAACACCTGGTAGTCCATGGACAGCCCGAAGAGCACCGACACCATGATGACCGGCAGGAAGGGCTCGACCGGGCCGGCGCTGCCCAGCCCCAGCAGTTCGCTGCCCCAGCCCCACTGGAAGACCGCGACCACGATCCCGAAGGACGAGGCCACGGCGGCGACGTTCATCAGCGCGGCCTTGAGCGGGATGCCGATGCTGCGGAAGGCGAGCAGCAGCAGGACCGAGCCCAGCGCGATCACGACGCCGATGAAGAGCGGCAGTTTGCCGACGATGACGGACGCGAAGTCGTCGTAGCTCGCGGTGATCCCGCCGACCTGTACGCGCAGCGTGCTCGTGCCCCCGGCCTCGGGCAGCACCTCGGTCCGCAGACGTTCCACCAGGTCGGAGGTCTGCCGGGACTGCGGTGAGGTGGTGGGTACGACGGTGATCACGCCGGTGCTGTGGTTGCCGTCGAACGCGGGACGGCTGACCTGGGCGACTCCGGGGGTGTCCCGCAGCCGGTCCGGCAGGTCCGAGAACGCGATCCGGTCGTTGGCGCCGTCCAGGGTGCCGACGAGCGTCAGCGGCCCGTTGAAGCCGGGGCCGAAGCCGCTCCCGTGGCCGTCGCCCGCGAGCAGGTCGTACGCCTTGCGGGTGGTCGAGGTTGCCGGGTTGTTGCCCTGGTCGGACGTGCCGAGATGGAGGCCGAAGGTCGGCAGTGCCAGGACGAGCATGACGGCCGCCGCGACGGTGCCCAGCAGTTTCGGGTGCCGCTCGACGAAGCCGGACCAGCGGGCGGCGATCCCGGCGGGACGCTCCACCCGTGGTCCGTGCTCGGCCAGCCGGCGGCGCTCGCGGCGGCTCAGCGCCCGCGTCCCGATCAGCCCGAGCAGCGCCGGCAGCAGCGTGATGGCGGCGGCCACGGTCAGGACGACGGTGAGCGAGGCGGCGAGGGCGACGCCGTTGAGGAAGCTCAGCCGCAGGATCAGCATGCCCAGCAGCGCGATACAGACCGTGGCACCGGCGAAGACGACCGCGCGCCCGGATACCGCGACGGCCCGGGTGGCGGCCTCCTCGACCGGCAGGCCCGCTCGCAGGCCCTTGCGGTGCCGGGTGACGATGAACAGCGCGTAGTCGATGCCGACGCCGAGCCCGATCAGCATGCCGAGCATGGGGGCGAAGTCGGCGACGGTCATGGCGTGGCTGAGCAGGGTGATGCCGGCCGAGGCGGTGCCGACGGCGGCGAGCGCGGTGACGATCGGCAGGAAGGTCGCGGCGAGCGAGCCGAAGGCGAGGAAGAGCACCACGGCCGCGGCGCCCAGCCCGATGATCTCCGCCAGTTGGGCGCGTGGTGCCTCGGTCAGCGCGATGCCGGCGCCGCCCAGCTCGACCTGGAGGTCCGGGCCGGACGCGCGCTGCGCGGTGTCGACGACCTTGCCGACCTGGGCGACGTTCAGCTCGTCGGTGGGCCGGTCGAAGATCACGGAAGCGTAGGCGGTGTGCCCGTCCTTGCTGATCTGCCGGGTGCCGGCGCCGCCCGTGCCGTGTTTGCCGTAGGGGCCCTGCACGTCGGAGACGCCGGGCAGTTCGGCGATCTCCTTCAGGGTGTGCCGCATGGTCTTTTCCACGGCGCCGGAGCGCACCGTTCCGGAGTCCGTGTGCCATACGAGGGTGTCGCCGTCCCCGGAGCGGTCCGGGAAGGCCTTCGCCATCCGGGCGCTCGCCTGCCCCGATTCGGTCCCGGGCACCTCGTAGTTGTTGGAGTACGCGGCCCCGGTCACCCCCGCCGCGACGGCGACCCCCGCGAAGGCGGCGAGCCAGAGCACGATCACCACGATGCGGCGCCGGAGACACCACCGAGCCAGAGCGGTCACGGACCTCGTCTGCTTCCCGGGTCGGGCGTCGATAACTCCCGGGGGGCGGGCGGTGCCGAACGCGGATGTACGGGGACGGGGCGGGCCGTCGCACACGCACAAGCGGAAGCGCCCGGTCCACCCCCCGGGGCAGGATGCCAGCAGGAAAAGATCCTTTGACCTTTTTGTGGCCTTCCCCACAAAGGGACGGGAAGAGGGAACTCCTCCCCGCCCCGCCCCCTGCCCTGGCCCCGTATGCCGCGTCTCAGCCGGTGACCGACTCCTTGCCGTTCTCGATGTGCCCCATGAACCGGCGGTGGAAGGACCGGTCCTCGGCGACCGTGAGGCCGAGGTCGTACCAGCCGTGCGCGGCCGCGGCGGGATACCCGACGGTGCGGCTGCGGCCGGCCTGCACCCGCACCGTGCGCGGCGCGCTGTCCGTATAGGCCAGCGGCGTGAGGGTGCAGGTCAGCTCGGTGCGGCCGGGGTTGGTGACGGTCAGATGGAGCTCCTGCCGCCCGGCGTCGATCCGCGTACTGATCTTGACGGCCGCGGCGGCGCCCTGCCCGCTGCCGGCGAATTCCCGCCGGAAGCCGTTCGGCCCGGTCACCGTGAAGCGGTATCTGCCGTCCTTCACCGGCACCTCCCACCGCCCCTTCCCCCGTACGTCCCGGTGCTGCGGCACATCGAATTCCCTCGCGTACGGATAGAGCGCCAGGTGGGCGGAGGCCCGGCCGGCGTTACGGACGGCCATCCGGAAGACCGCGGCGGCCGGATCGAAGCCGCCGTCGGCGTCCGGCTGGTAGGGCAGCGCCCTGGCCGGCCGGACGCCGCGCTCCTGCCGCGGCAGCGCCTGCCGGAGCGGCGGCTGCGGCGCCCAGCGCCCGCTGAACGCCGGGATCGCGCCGGGTTGCCGCACCGACGGCTGCCTGCGCCCACGGGAGAAGTCGAAGGCGGCGGTCAGATCGCCGCAGACGGTGCGCCGCCAGGCGCTGATGTGGGGCTCCTCGATCCCGGTCCAGCGCTCCAGGAAGCGGGTGATCGAGGTGTGGTCGAAGACCTGGGAGCAGGCGTAGCCGCCGACCGTCCACGGCGAGATGACGAGCATCGGCACCCGGATGCCCAGACCGGTCGGCCGGCCCTCCCAGAATTCCCCGTCGGTCCCGGCGGGCGGCACCGGGGGCGGCACATGATCGAAGAACCCGTCGTTCTCGTCGTAGGTCAGGAAGAGCGCGGTGTGCCGCCAGACGTCCGGGTGCCGGCCGAGCGCGTCCAGCACCTTGTAGACGAGGGTGGCGCTCTCCACCGGTGAGGACGAGCCGGGGTGCTCGGAGTCCGCGGCGGACGGCACGAGGTAGGACACCTCGGGCAGCCTGCCGTTCGCCACGTCCGCGGCGAACGCGGTCGCCAGGGTGCCCGGCTCCCCCCTACGCAGCGCCCGCTCGAACAGGCTCCGCTCCGCGCGGCTCAGCGTCCTGACGCCCTCCTCCAGGAGCCCCGTGAGCCGCGTGCGCCCGGCCTCGTCGGCGCCCGCCAGCGTCAGGTAGAAGGCGGTCATGTTCCGCACCCCGTCCACCTTGGCCAGGGCCTTCTTCGCGACCGTCTTGAAGCGCGCGTAGAACTCCAGGTTGTTGTCGGTGAAGTTGTCCCACTCCTGGTAGACGCGCCAGCTGCGGCCGGCCTTCTCCAGCCGCTCGGCGTAGGTGGTCCAGGTGTAGCCGGGGTGGGTGTCCTCCTCATAGGCATCGTTGCCCACCGCGCGCTTCCCGTTGGGCTCGTAGCCCGTCCAACCGCTCACCAGGTGGTTGCGGTTGGGGCTGGTCGAGGAGTGGATCGAGGAATGGTAGGCGTCGCAGACGGTGAAGGTGTCCGCGAGCTCGTAGTGCAGCGGGACGTCCTGCCGGTCGTAGTGCGCCATGGTGGCCGCGGTCTTGGCGGTGACCCAGTTGTTCATCCAGCCGCCGTTCCACGCCACCGCCCCGCCGAACCAGCTGTGGTCCAGCGCGCCGATGTACTGCCGGTCCTTCTTCTGCGCGGCGGCCGCCTCGCGCACCGAGAAGGGCAGCACGGTGCCGAGGCCCAGCAGCCCCGGCTGCTCGAAGACGCTCCGGCCGCCGGGCAGTTCGATCGCATTGCGGTCGGCATAGCCGCGTACGCCGCGCAGCATCCCGAAGTAGTGGTCGAAGGAGCGGTTCTCCTGCATCAGCACGATCACATGCCGGATGTCCGCGAGCCCGCCGCCGCGGGCCGGCCGCGCCGCGTCGGCCGCCAGCGCCTGCTGCAACGACGGCGGCAGCAGCGACCCGGCCACCGCCGCGCCCGCCGCGGCCGCGCCAACTCCCAGTACGTGCCTACGAGATACCTCCGGTGCCACGTCCGACCTCCCAGTCGACGGTCCATCAGTCAGCCAATGGTCTGCACTCAATCCATTGCGATGGGGCGACGGGGACGCTAGCGGACTCCCGTGACCGGCGATAGGTAGCGGGGTGACAACTTTGGGAACCGGCGACCCCTGGCCGGGAGCGGACGTGGCCGCTACCGGCGCGCGCTCACTGTTCCCCGCGGGCACCCGCCCCGGAAAGATCATTCTCAGGGGGCCGCAGGACGCCTGAGGCGTCACCAGGGGCTCCGAAGATGATCTTTCGGAGGAAGCACACGCCATGGCACCACCACCCATTCGCTCCTTCTCCCAGCTCGACACGCTGCTCGACCCCACGCGCCCCGTGGTGACGCTCTTCAGCGGCGGACTCGACAGCTCGTATCTCCTGCTGAAGCTCCGGGAGCAGGGCATCCGTGAGGTGCACGCCGTCAGCGTCGACATCGGCGAGGACGAGTCCACCGGCTACAAACGCGAAGTGGCCCAGGCCCTGGGCGCCCAGCTGCATGTGCTCGACAAACGCGAGGAGTTCGCCGACCGGTACGTGGCCAAGGCCATCGCCGCCCAGGCCGTCTATCTCGGGATCCACCCCGTGAGCTCGACCCTCAGCCGCCCGCTGATAGCCCAGGCGGCGGCGGAGCTGGCCGGCCGGCTCGGCGCCCAGGCCGTCCTCCACACCGCCAACCGCTCGCAGAACACCCTCCGGCGCCTCAACGGTGCGCTGGACCTGCTCGGTTACCCCGGCCCCTACGGCAGCCCGTACGACCTCAGCCCCGTCGACCGGGACCGCAAGCACGCGGAGCTGCGGGACGCCGGTGTCGACCTGCTCGTCGGCCGGCTGGTCAGCGGCGACTCCAACCTGTGGTGCCGGGAGTTCGAGTCCGGCATCCTCGACGACCCCGAGGACCATGCGGTCCCCGAGGACATGTACCGCTGGAGCGCGCCGCGCGCGGACACCGCGCCGAGCAGGGTGACCGTCACGTTCGAGGCAGGGCTGCCGGTCTCCGTGGACGGCCGGCGCATGCCGCTGACCGAGCTGATCGGTGAGCTCAACGTGCGGGCCGGTGCGTACGGCCTCGGCCGCTATTCCGGTCTTGAGCACCTGGACCACGGGGAAAAGGTGCTCGAAAT
This sequence comes from Streptomyces sp. NPDC029466, assembly GCF_055574515.1. NCBI lineage: Bacteria > Bacillati > Actinomycetota > Actinomycetes > Kitasatosporales > Streptomycetaceae > Streptomyces > Streptomyces sp. NPDC029466. The sequence continues at coordinate 114,385 of NZ_JBVHZH010000012.1, read as the reverse complement.
ACGGGAGATGCCGGCCGCGTCGCTGCTCCTGCGGTCCTACCGCCACATCGAGAGCGCCTGCCTCGGCGCGGAGCTGATCCGGGAGAAGCAGCAGCTGGAGCAGATCTGGGTCCGCGAGGCACTGGAAGGGCGCTGGTTCGGTGAACTGCGCCTCGCCGCACAGCACTTCATCGATGCCTGCGCGGCCCCCACGAGCGGCTCGGTGACCTGGGAGCTGCGGCTGGGTGGCGCGGAGACCCGCGCCATCACCGCGGCCCGCCCCCGCTATCTGCGCGACCGCGAGGCGTGGGAGGACCGCGCCATCGCCCTGGAGTCCGCCGCGCACCGTGCGGCGCCGGCCCCCGCCCCCGTTCTCGTCTGACACCCGCCCGAGCACGCCACAGGAGTACCCGCACGGTGAACACCCTCACTTCCGCCGCCCTCGCCCCCGCCGTCCGCGCGCTGACCGGCCCCGGCGGCCACCTCATACCGGCCCCGGAGCTGTCCGCGCTGCTGAACGCCGGCGCGGCCGACTGGGCCCGCTTCGGCGCCCATTGGGACGCCCTCACGCTGGATACGCACATGGCCGACGGCGGTACGTATCGCTTCCGCCGCTACGGCCAGTTCGATGTGGAGACCTCGACGGGCACCCTCACGGCGCTGCCGCACGCGCCGTACCTCCAGGAGAGCACCATCAATCCGCTCAACGGCGGCGTCGAGCGGCACTTCGACCCGCTGACGGAGGAGTTCACCGCGGACCCGCTGCTGCGTTCCCTGCTGCTGACCATGGCCGCGCTGTTCACCGCGGCCGACGGCACCGCCGCCTGGAACATCAAACTGCACCCGTACCGGATCACCGCGGGCCACGAGCAGACCGGGCAGCCCGCGCCCGAGGGGCGGCACCGCGACGGGGTCACGTTCATCACCTCGCTGATGATCCGTAGGCTCAATGTCGAAGGCGGCGAGAGCGCCGTCTTCGCCGACTCCGGCGAGGAACTGCTCACCACCACGCTCACCCACCCCGGCGACCTGCTGCTCGGGGACGACCGCCGCACCCTGCACTCCGTCACCCCGGTGCGCCCGGTGGACGCGACGGCGCCCGCGCACCGCGACGTACTGGTGGTCGCCTTCACCGCCCGCTGACCGGCCGCACCGACGGGCCCCGGCACCCCGCCCCCGCGGCGTGCCGGGGCCGGCCTGACTCCCCCGCGAACCAAGGACCTCACCACCATGACCACCGTGACCACCCGTACCGCGCGCCAGGGCAACCGGCCCCTCTGGCTCATCGATGTTCCCGTCGTCCTGGTGGCCGTGGTCTGGGGTTCCAGCTACCTGGCCGCCAAGGAGCTGGCCACCGGGACCACCGTCATCGCCCTGCTCCTGCTGCGATTCGTGCTGGCCACGCCGGTGATGGCGGTGGTCGCGGGCCGCGGGATCACCCGGCTGAGCGGCCGGGAGTTCGCCGCGGGCGCGGTCCTCGGCATGCTGCTGTCAGGTGTGCTGGTGCTGGAGACCTTCGGAGTGGTGCACACCTCGGCGACCAACGCCGGCCTCCTCATCAGCCTGACCATGATCTTCACCCCGCTCGCGGAGGCCGTGGCCACCCGTACCCGCCCCACCGGGGCATTCATCGGCGCAGCCACGCTGTCCGTGACCGGAGTGGCCCTGCTGACCCAGGGGTCCGGGTTCACCGCCCCGTCGTCCGGCGACCTCCTGATGCTGCTCGCGGCCGTCGCCCGCACCGTGCACGTGATGGCCATGAGCCGGATGAAGGCGGTCCGTTCGACCGACTCAGGGGCGCTGACCGTCGTCCAGTTCGCCGCCGCCGTCGTCGTCTTCGCCCTCGCCGCGCCCTTCGCCGCCGTCTCCCCGGTGGACGCCGCGGCCGCCTACTCCCCCCAGCAGTGGGCCGCGCTCCTCTATCTGGCGCTGATGTGCACGCTCTTCGCCTTCTTCGTCCAGATGTGGGCGGTGCGCCGGACCTCGCCGTCCCGGGTGAGCCTGCTGCTGGGCACCGAGCCGCTGTGGGCCGCCGTCATCGGTGTCGCCATCGGCGGGGACCGGCCCGGCGCGCTCGGCGTGGCCGGGGCGGCTCTGGTGCTCATCGGTACGACCTGGGGCCGGCAGGCCACGGCGCCGCCGGCCACCGCGGAGGAGGACCGGCCGGCGGCACCGCAGCCGGCCGGGGCGGCCTGACCCGGCAACCGCGGCTAAACCCGGGACAGCACTCCCCGTTCGACGGCCATCATGCCCGCCTGGAACCTGCTCTCCGCCCCCAGCTTGGTCAGCAGCGGAGTGATGGTCCGGCGCAGCGTACGGTCGGACACCCCGAGGTTGCGGGCGATGGCCCGGTCCTTCAGTCCGGCGGCGAACATCCGGAGAACCATCTGCTCCCGGTCGGTCAACGCCGCCTCGTGCGAGCCCCGTTGCGCGGCATCGGGACCGGCGTCGGTCAGCCGCTCCGCATACACCCAGCAGTGCTCGAAGACCTGCCGCAGCAAACGGCACATCGCGGCACCGTGGATCTCCAGCGCCGTCACCTCCCCGCCTTCCGCACCCAGGGTGACAAGTGCCCGCTCCTCATCGACCAGGGTGAGCCGGAACGGCAAGGTCATCGCGAGCCGCACCTCGGCACCCGCGCGCCGCAGCCCGCACAGATGCGCATGGCCGGCCGCGTTCTCCGGGGTCGAGTGCAGATGGACGGCGCGCACGGAGACTCCCCGCGCCAGGACCTGGACACCGCGCCGTCCGGCCTCGTCCCAGCACTCCGGCGCGGCCGGGTCGTACGGGCACAGCGCGAGGACCTCCCGGCGCGCCGCAGCCGCCATGGCGTCCATGCTCTCCGCGATCCGCTGCGCTCCCACCCGCACCTCCATCCGGGCCGCGGACCGCCCGGCACCCGGGGGAGGGACCGGCAGGCTGTCGGCCAGCGCGCTGAAGGCGGCGCGCAGCGAACGCAGTCCGACGAGCCGGTCCGCCATCGTCTGCTCGGCGGTGTCCAGCAGCAGGGCGAACGCGGTCTCCGGAGACACCGGAACGGGCAACGCCCCGTCGCGGGACGGCCGCACCAGCCCCATGGCGGCCAGATATCGCAAGGTCTCCTGGAACTTCCGGCTCGTCATGCCGAGCTGCTCCGCCGCCCGTGCGGGCGGGCAATCACCGTGCACCAGAAGTAAGTTGAAGACCTCGTCGGCTCGGTCGGGACCGGAACGCGAACGCATGACACCTCCATGAAGAGTGCGTGTCACGGCGTCATTGGCGTGGGCGCGGACGGAACGGTCCGCCCCGCCGGAGAGCGGACCCAGGACCGAGTTTCAGGATCGTAGGCGGCCGTCATATCCACTGTCCACGCCCGGTCTCTCATCGTGGACGTCCCGGACCGCCGCCCACCGCTCACCACACCGGCCACCACTCACACCACACGATCTTGCCCGGAGCGCGCTCCCCCACCCCCCACTTGTCCGCGAGCGCGGACACCAGCAACAGCCCCCGCCCGCACTCCTCTTCCGCCGCACCGTCCCGCACCGGAACCCGCGGCTCCCCGCCCCCGCTGTCGTGCACCTCGACCCGCAGCAGCCCGTCCTCACCCAGCAACAGCCGCAGCCGGTACTCACGGCCCGGCGGAACACCGTGCCGCAGGGCATTGGTGGCCAGCTCACTGACACACAGCAGCACCTCGTCCGCCCGGCGTTCCAGGTCCCATTCAACGAGCGTGTTACGGGCGAACTCCCTGGCCAGCGGCACGGATCGGCGCTCCCGCCGGTAGCGCACCGTACGGGCACAGAGCGTCTGGATCTCCTTTTGCATGGCACCACTGTCACAGTGCGTAACTATGCTGGACCACAGTGTCAGGTCGTACAGATCCGCTGTACGACTTCTGGCTGTGTCATGCCGTCACAGGGAGGGGAAGGCAGACCGCATGCAATCGGCGAACAAACCGAAGAAAATCACGTCCTGGCATGTCATCGGCGCCCAGCTGAGTCATTTCCGCCGGGCCGCCCGCATCACCCAGCCCGCACTGGCCGAGCGGGTGGGACTCCACGAGGACACCATCGGCTCCATCGAGCAGGGCCGCCGGCCACTGAAACTCGACCTGGCCGAGACCTTGGACGAACTCCTCGACACCAAGGGTGTGTTGGCGGTCGCGGTGTCGAAGGTCCCCGAGCGGGAGAAGCTGCCCGCGTTCGTACAGGACCTGGTGGAGCATGAGGAGGCGGCGCTGACATTTCTGTCGTACGAAAACCAGGTGGTGCCCGGCCTGTTGCAGACCGAGCCGTACGCGCGGGCAGCGTTCGACTCCCTCTACCCACCGCTGGACGAGGAACGAGCCGAGGTGTGGCTCTCGGGACGCATCAGCCGACAGAAGCTGCTGGAGCGCAAGAAGCCGCTACCCATGCTCAACTTCATCCTGGAAGAGGTGGTGCTCCACCGGCCGATCGGCGGCCCGGAGATCCTTCGCGCCCAGCTCCGCCACCTCCGCTCGTGCGCCGAACTCCCCTTCCTGGGGCTCCAGATCATGCCGACGGCCCGGCGCACCCACGCCTCCCTGGATGGCCCTCTGCTCCTGCTGGAGACACCCGACCACGAGCACCTCGCCTACATCGAAGCCCAGCGGATCAGCTTCCTGGTCGATGACCCGGATGAGGTCAGTGCGTACCAACAGAAATATGGGATGCTGCGATCGCAGGCCCTCACCCCCGAGGAGACGAAGAGCCTGCTGGACGACTTGCTAGGAGAGTCATGACCAGCACAGCAGCCCAGCACTTCTCTCACGGACTGAACTGGTTCAAGTCCAGCTACAGCGGCAGCGAAGGCGGCAACTGCCTGGAAGTAGCTTACGAATGGCGGAAGTCGAGCCACAGCGGCAGCGCGGGCGGCAACTGCATCGAGGTCGCCTACGACTGGCACAAGTCCAGCCACAGCAGCGATGAGGGCGGCGACTGCCTCGAAGTCGCCGCCTGCCCCGCCGCCATCCACATCCGCGACTCCAAGAACCCCGGCGGCCCCATACTCACCCTGAGCACCGCCGCCTGGTCCGCGTTCCTCGCCGACGTCACCAACTGACGGGCGCAGATATGACCATGAAGCCCCGGCAGCTCGGAACGAACGGCCCCGCCGTCTCCCCCCTCGGCCTCGGCTGCATGGGGATGTCGACCTCGTACGGCGTCCCGGACGACGCCGAATCGCTCCGTACGCTCGACCGCGCCGTCGAGCTCGGCGTCACCCTGCTCGACACCGCGGACGCCTACGGGCGCGGCGCCAACGAGGAGTTCCTCGGCCGCTGGCTGCACAGCCGTACGGCATCGCTGCGGGACGGACTCGTCCTCGCGACCAAGTTCGGGCTGCGGCACGACGCCGCCACGGGTCGGGTGAACGCGGTCGATTCCTCAGCCGCCTGGGTGCGCGAGGCCTGCCACGCCTCGCTGCGCCGCCTCGGCACGGACCGTATCGACCTCTACTACCTGCACCGCCGCGACCCGGCCGTCCCCATCGAGGAGACGGTCGGCGCGATGGCGGAGCTCGTCGCCGACGGTGCCGTACGCCACCTCGGCCTCAGCGAGATCAGCCCACAGACGCTGCGGCGGGCGCACGCCGTCCACCCCATCAGCGCCGTACAGCTGGAGTACTCCCTCTTCACCCGCGAGGTCGTGGAGGGCGAGATGCTGGCGACCTGCCGGGAGCTGGGCATCGGCATCGTGGCGTACTCGCCGCTCGGGCGCGGCATGCTGACCGGCGCGCTCGCCGCACGGGACGAGCTGACCGCCGAGGACAGCCGGCGCCGGTGGCCGCGGTTCGCCGAGGAGAACATCGACCGCAATCTGCGCCTCGTCCGGGCCGTGCGGGCCGCGGCCGAGTCCTTCGGCTGCACCCCGGCCCAGGCCGTCCTCGCCTGGCTGCTCGGCCAGGGCGAGGACATCGTGCCGATCCCCGGCACCAAGCGCCGTACGTACCTGGAGGAGAACGCGACGGCGGCCGGGACCGAGCTGAGCACGGAGCAGCTGACCCTGCTCCGGGCGGCCGTGCCCGACGACGCCGTGGCGGGGGAACGCTATCCGCTCGCCGCCCTGGAGCGGCTGGGCCACTGAGCGGGTCCGGGGGCGCCGTCCGGTGCGATCTACCCGGGGGAGGGTCTGGAACAGTGTTGATCAGGGACGACTACCCACGCCGCATCGCGCTGGGGACCAGCGGGATTGCGCTGCTGGTCACGGTGGCGAACGTCATCGGCATCGCCAAAGGGGCGGCCCGCGTAGAGCTCATCGGGACGGCCCTGGTGCTGGTCTGTTGCGCCGTGCTCGCGGTGGTGGGGTGGCGCAAGGAGAGGGCATGGATGACGTTGACCGCCGGCGCCTCGCTGCTGGTCGCGGTCTTCGGCGGTGGCTGGCTCTTCGCGGGGTGAACGCCCGGCGGGGCGCCGCAGGGTGACGGCAGACGGCCGTTCTCGCCTGCCGTCAGCAGAAAGCGGCCGCCCTCCCCGAGGAGTACATCCCCGGGAAGGACGGCCGCTCACCGTCGTGCACAAGAAGCGGCGCCTCAGCCCTCGACGCCCAGCTTCTCCAGGATCAGCTCGCGGACGCGGGCCGCGTCCGCCTGGCCCCGGGTGGCCTTCATGACCGCGCCGACCAGGGCGCCGGCCGCGGCCACCTTGCCGCCGCGGATCTTGTCGGCGATGGCGGCGTTGGCGGCGATCGCCTCGTCGACGGCGGTGCCCAGGGCGCCCTCGTCGGAGACGACCTTGAGGCCGCGCTTCTCGACGACGGTGTCCGGGTCGCCCTCGCCGGCCAGCACACCCTCGATGGTCTGTCGGGCCAGCTTGTCGTTGAGGGAACCGTCGGCGACCAGCGCGGTGACCCGGGCGACCTGCTCGGGGGTGATCGGCAGGGCGGCCAGGTCGATGCCGTCCTCATTGGCGCGCCGGGCCAGCTCGCCCATCCACCACTTACGGGCCGAGGCGGAGTCCGCGCCGGCGTCGACGGTGGCGGTGATCAGGTCGACCGCGCCCGCGTTGAGGATCGACTGCATGTCGTGCTCGCTGATCCCCCACTCCTCGCGGAGGCGGTTGCGGCGGACTCGCGGCAGCTCGGGGAGCGCGGCCCGCAGTTCCTCGACCCACTCACGGGAGGGGGCCACCGGCACCAGGTCCGGCTCGGGGAAGTAGCGGTAGTCCTCGGCCTCTTCCTTGATGCGGCCGGGCGTCGTGGAGCCGTCCTCCTCGTGGAAGTGCCGGGTCTCCTGGACGATCGTGCCGCCGGAGGACAGCACCGCGGCGTGCCGCTGGATCTCGAAGCGGGCCGCCCGCTCCACGGAGCGCAGGGAGTTGACGTTCTTGGTCTCCGAACGCGTACCGAACTTCTCGGTGCCGTTGGGGCGCAGCGAGAGGTTCACGTCGCAGCGCATCTGGCCCTGCTCCATCCGGGCCTCGGAGACGCCCAGCGCCTTGATGAGCTCGCGCAGCTCGGCGACGTACGCCTTGGCGACCTCGGGGGCCCGCTCGCCCGCGCCCTCGATGGGCTTGGTGACGATCTCGATGAGCGGGATGCCGGCGCGGTTGTAGTCCAGGAGCGAGTGCCGGGCGCCGTGGATACGGCCGGTGGCACCGCCGATGTGGGTGGACTTGCCGGTGTCCTCCTCCATGTGGGCGCGCTCGATGTGCACCCGGAAGATCTCCCCGTCCTCCAGCTGTACGTCGAGGTAGCCGTCGAAGGCGATCGGCTCGTCGTACTGGGAGGTCTGGAAGTTCTTCGGCATGTCCGGATAGAAGTAGTTCTTCCGGGCGAAGCGGCACCATTCGGCGATGGAGCAGTTCAGCGCCAGGCCGATCTTGATCGCGGACTCGACGCCGGTCGCGTTGACGACCGGCAGCGAGCCGGGCATGCCCAGGCAGGTGGGGCAGGTCTGCGAGTTGGCGTCCGCGCCGAGGGCGGTGGAACAGCCGCAGAACATCTTGGTGTTGGTGCCGAGCTCGACATGGACCTCCAGGCCCATGACGGGGTCGTACGTCGCGAGGGCGTCCTCGTACGACACCAGGTCAGTGACAGTCACGGTGAAACTTTCCCTCTCAGCCCAGCAGGACGTCGTCGTCGCCCAGGCGCTTCAGTTCGCGGTAGAGGATCGCCAGGCCGGTGACGATCGCCGCGGCCGAAACGGCGGCGTCGATCAGGCGGAGCGTGTCGTTCTCCTTGCGGGCCAGCTTGGCCTGCTTGGCGACGCTGATGGCGCCGAACGCGGTGCTGCCGATCGACAGGTACAGACCGGACTTGGACTTCTTGAAGTTCTTGGCCTTCTTGGTCATGGCGGTCACAGTGCAGGTGCCTCCTCAAGCAGCGGGTGGCCCCACTGGGCGGTGAACGCGGCCTCGACCGCGGCACCGACCTTGTAGAGCCGGTCGTCGGCCATGGCAGGAGCGATGATCTGAAGGCCCACCGGCAGCCCGTCCTCGGGAGCCAGACCGCAGGGCAGCGACATGGCCGCGTTGCCTGCCAGGTTGGTGGGGATCGTGCACAGGTCGGCGAGGTACATCGCCATCGGGTCGTCGGCGCGCTCGCCGATCGGGAAGGCGGTGGTCGGCGTGGTCGGCGAAACGATCACGTCGACCTGTTCGAAGGCCTTCTCGAAGTCGCGGGTGATCAGCGTCCGCACCTTCTGGGCGGAGCCGTAGTACGCGTCGTAGTAGCCGGAGCTGAGCGCGTACGTACCGAGCATGATCCGGCGCTTGACCTCGGGGCCGAAGCCGGCCTCACGGGTCAGGGCGGTGACGTCCTCGGCGGACTTGGTGCCGTCGTCGCCGACCCGCAGGCCGTAGCGCATGGCGTCGAAGCGGGCCAGGTTGGAGGAGCACTCCGAGGGCGCGATGAGGTAGTACGCGGACAGCGCGAGGTCGAAGGACGGGCAGTCCAGCTCGACGATCTCGGCGCCCAGCTCCTTCATCAGCGCGACCGACTCGTCGAAGCGCTGGATGACACCGGCCTGGTAGCCCTCGCCGCGGAACTGCTTGACGACGCCGACGCGCATGCCCGCGACGCTGCCGTTGCGGGCCGCCTCGACGACCGGCGGGACCGGCGCGTCGATGGAGGTGGAGTCCAGCGGGTCGTGCCCGGCGATGACCTCGTGGAGCAGCGCGGCGTCCAGGACCGTACGGGCGCAGGGGCCGCCCTGGTCCAGGGAGCTGGAGAAGGCCACCATGCCGTAGCGGGAGACGCCGCCGTAGGTGGGCTTGACGCCGACCGTGCCGGTGACGGACGCGGGCTGGCGGATGGAGCCGCCGGTGTCCGTGCCGATGGCGAGCGGGGCCTCGTAGGAGGCGAGGGCGGCGCTGGAGCCACCGCCGGAGCCGCCAGGGATCTTGGTGAGGTCCCAGGGGTTGCCGGTCGGCCCGTAGGCGCTGTTCTCCGTCGACGACCCCATGGCGAACTCGTCCATGTTGGTCTTGCCGAGGATGACGACGTCGGCGGCCTTGAGCTTCTTGGTCAGCGTCGCGTCGTACGGCGGCAGCCAGCCTTCGAGGATCTTCGAGCCGACGGTCGTGGGCATGCCCTCCGTCGTGAAGATGTCCTTGAGCGCGAGCGGAACACCGGCCAGCGGGCCGAGCTTCTCGCCGCGGGCCTTCTTCTCGTCCACGGCGCGGGCCTGGGCGAGCGCGCCCTCGCGGTCGACGTGCAGGAAGGCGTGCACCTTCTCGTCGACGGCCTCGATACGGGCCAGGTGGGCCTCGGTCACCTCGACCGCGGTGACCTCGCCGGCGGCGATCTTCGCCGCGATCTCGGCGGCGGTGAGCTTGATCAGGTCTGCCATGTCGGTCACTCCTCCCCCAGGATCTGCGGCACCTTGAAACGCTGCTGCTCCTGGGCCGGGGCGCCGGAGAGCGCCTGCTCGGGGGTCAGCGACGGACGGACCTCGTCCGGCCGCATGACGTTGGTCAGGGGCAGCGGGTGGGAGGTCGGCGGTACGTCTTGATCGGCGACCTCGGAGACGCGGGCGACCGCGCCGATGATGTCGTCGAGCTGTCCGGCGAAGTGGTCGAGCTCTTCGGCCTTCAGCTCCAGACGTGCCAGCCGGGCGAGGTGGGCGACCTCCTCGCGCGTGATGCCAGGCATGCAGCGATCCTCTGCTGGTTCTCGGAGTGTTCTTGGCTGTATATGCGGGCCCAATCCTATTCGCATTCCCCTTGCGCACCTGCATGGGAATTGCGCAGGGCTTTTCCACCGGGTACCGGGGCCGCCGACGGCCCGGCGTGCGACGGCCGGTGGCCCGTCGCGCGGCGGCGCCGGTGGCCCGTCGTGCGGCGGCCGGTCAGCGGTCGCCGGACGACGGGCCGCCGGGGGGATCGTCAGCCGGGGAGTCGATCGCCTCAGGTGCCTGGCCGGGAGGATCACCGGCCCTGGCATCGGTGGCCTCGGGCACGCCGGCGTCGCGCTCGGCGCCGCCGGAATCGGTGGACTTCTCACCGTGATGCGGCGCCGCGGCCGGTGCCGCAGCCTCCGGGAGGGCTTCCACGGGGTGTTCTTCGGAGCGGGGACAAGGGACGGCCGGTGGCCGGGTCAGTTCAGGACCTGTCCCGAAGGGCGCTCGGCGGCCTTCTCCGCCGCCAGGGCGGCCGTCTCCGATTCGCGCTGCCAGCCGCGCTCACCGCGAGCTCTCAGCCAGGCCGTGGTTTCGTCCGGTGGCATCGCCGCGGCCACCAGCCAGCCCTGTACGGCGTCGCAGCCGAGGTCACGCAGCCGCTCCCAGGTCTCGTCGTCCTCGACGCCCTCCGCGACGACCAGGAGGCCGAGGGAGTGCGCGAGGTCGAGAGTGCAGCGGACGATCTCCGCGTCCTCGGTGTCGACGGCCAGCCGGGCCACGAACGAGCGGTCGATCTTGAGCTCGCTGACCGGGAGGCGCCTGAGGTGGACCAGGGAGGAGTAGCCGGTCCCGAAGTCGTCGAGGGACATCTTGACGCCGTGCGCGGTGAGCCCGGCGAGGGTGTCGGCGGCCCGCTGCGGGTCCTCCAGGAGGACATGCTCGGTTATCTCCAGCTGGAGGGCGCCGGGCGGGACGCGGTGCCGGGCGAGCCGCGCGGCGACGGCGCCGGCGAAGCCCGGGGAGTGCACATCGCGCGGGGAGACGTTGACGGCGACCGGCACCTCCAGGCCCATCGCGCGCCAGCGCGCCACCTGGGCGAGCGCGGTCTCCAGGACGTACTCGGTCAGCCGGGGCATCAGCCCGGAGGACTCGGCGATGGCGATGAACTCGTCCGGTGGCACCCGGCCGCGGTCCGGGTGCACCCAGCGGACCAGCGCCTCCAGCCCGGCGACATGCCCGTCGAAGCCGACCTTGGGCTGGTAGTGCAGCTCGACATCGCCGGCGTCCAGGGCGCGGCGCAGATCGCCCAACAGGCCGAGCCGGTCGGGGGTGTTGCCGTCCCGCTTGGCCTCGTAGAGCTCGACACCGCTGCGGTCGCGCTTGGCCTGGTACATCGCCACATCGGCGCGGCGCAGCAGCCCCTCGGCGTCGAGCGCGTGATCGGGGAAGACGGCGACCCCCGCGCTGGCTTCGAGCACGAGGGTCAGCCCGTCGAGGTCCAGCGGGGAGCCCAGGGCGGCGACGAGATTGCGGGCCGCCCGCTGGGAGCTGGTGAGGGAGTCGGTGGTGGGCAGCAGGACGGCGAACTCGTCACCGCCGAGCCGGGCGGCCTCGGCACCGCGCGGGAGGGCGTGCCGTAGGCGGTCGGCGATCTGGAGCAGCAGGCGGTCGCCGGCGAGGTGGCCGAGGGTGTCGTTGACGGAGCGGAAGCGGTCCAGGTCGATGAGGACCAGCGCCGAGCGGGCGCCGACGCGCTCGGCGTCGTCCAGGGCGGTCCAGGTGCGCTCCAGCAGCCACTGGCGGTTGGGCAGGCCGGTGAGCGGGTCGCGCAGCTGCTCCTCGGCGCGGGCGCGGGCTATCCAGAGCGTGGAGTCCAGCGCGATCAGCGGGACCGCGAACAGCGGCAGCAGCAGGGGTGCGTGGACGGCGCAGACGACGATCAGCGGGGAGATGCCGAGGAGTGCGATGCCGACGAGTGCCTGCCGGACCACGGCCGTTCGGGGGATGGCGGGCAGCTGGCCGGTGCGGGGGGTGAGGCTGACCCAGAGCAGGCCGCGGCTGACCAGGAGGTAGCCGGCGGCGGTGACGACGACTTCGGGGAGGACGGAGAGGTTCCAGGACGACGGGGCCCAGGGGTGGCGGACGCTGGAGGCGATACCGAAGGCGGCGAGGCCGAGCGCCGCGGTGCCGAGGCCGAGGATGTCCACGGCGCCGTGCACCACGGCCTGTCGCCAGCGGTGCCGCCGGGCGGCACCCACCAGCACGACCACGGAGAGGCTGACGAGGACGGCGGGCACCCAGCCGTAGAGCAGCAGGACGGCGAGGGCGAGGGCGGCGCCGGAGCCCGTGCCGCCCCACCAGCGGTCCCGGCCGAGGGCTACCAGATGGCCGACGATGATGCCCGTGAGGATCGCCAGCGACCAGCCCACGGACTGGCCGGGGAACAGAGCGTCACCTTCGCCGAGGGTCACGATGACGCCCGTGGCGAGCGCGAGGCCCGCCACGGTGACGATGGTCGCGGGCAGCGCGGGCACGACGAGCCGCCGGAGCCGCGACGCCGGAGCGGCGCTGTCGGTCGGTTTCATTCCGATCCCTCTCACAGCCGGCTGTGCCCGCGCCACGGCAGGCGCACTCCTCAACAGTAGGCCGCGGAAGGCCGCGACGGGCAGCCATCCACGACGGTTGCCCGAATGCGACCCGGCGTCGCGGATCAATCTGGTATGCGCCGATGAGGTGACACCTCACTCCTCCTCAGGTGGAGTGACAGCTACGTCTCGCGCTGCGTCAGGACCCTGCTCCAGCAGCACCGCGAAGCCATCATCGTCCAACACGGGGACCTTCAACTGCATGGCCTTGTCGTACTTCGAACCAGGGTTGTCGCCCACCACTACGAATCCGGTCTTCTTCGAAACGGAACCGGTCACCTTCGCTCCGAGGTTCTGGAGGGCCTCTTTCGCGCCATCTCTGGTGTGTGACTGAAGTGTGCCCGTTACCACGACGGTGACGCCTTCGAGCGGCCGCGGGCCCTCTTCACCCGTTTGCTCCTCCTCCATTCGGACGCCCGCGGCCCGCCAGCTCTCGATGATCTGCTGGTGCCAGTCCACGGCGAACCACTGCTTCAGCGAGGCGGCGATGGTGGCCCCGACACCGTCGACGGCGGCCAGCTCCGTCTCGTCCGCCTCCCGGATCCGGTCGATCGAGCGGAACTCCCGCGCCAGCGCCTCGGCCGCCACCGGGCCCACATGCCGGATCGACAGCCCGGTGATGATCCGGGCCAGCGGACGCTGCTTGGCCGCCTGGATGTTCTCCAGCATGGCCAGGGCGTTCTTCTTCGGCTCGCCCTTCTGGTTGGCGAAGAAGGTGACGACCTTCTCCTCGCCGGTCTTCGGGTCGCGCTTGGGCAGGCCGGAATCGGGGTCGAGGACATACGACTTGATGGGCAGCAGCTGCTCGATGGAAAGGCCGAAAAGATCGCCTTCGTCCTTCAGCGGCGGCTCCGCGGGCTCCAGCGGCTGGCTGAGTGCCGTCGCCGCGACATAGCCGAAGTTCTCGATGTCCAGACACTTGCGGCCGGCGAGGTAGAACAGCCGCTCACGGATCTGGGCGGGGCAGGCGCGGGCGTTGGGGCACCGCAGGTCGATATCGCCTTCCTTGGCGGGCTGGAGCGCCGTCCCGCACTCGGGGCACTCGGCCGGCATCACGAACTCCCGCTCGCTGCCGTCCCGCAGATCGACGACCGGGCCGAGGATCTCCGGGATGACGTCACCGGCCTTGCGGATGACGACGGTGTCGCCGATGAACACGCCCTTGGCCTTGACCACGTCCTGGTTGTGCAGGGTGGCGAACTCCACCTCGGAGCCGGCCACGGTCACCGGCTCGACCACGGCATACGGCGTGACCCGGCCCGTACGGCCGACGCCGACGCGGATGTCGACCAGCTTGGTATTGACCTCCTCCGGCGGGTACTTCCAGGCGATCGCCCAGCGCGGCGCCCGCGAGGTCGAGCCCAGCCGCCCCTGGAGCCGGATCTCGTCCAGCTTGACGACGACGCCGTCGATCTCGTGCTCGACGGCCGTACGGCGGGTCTCGGCGTCGCCGTAATGCCCGATGAACTCCCGCACGGCCGCAAGGGAATCGACGACCCTGTTGTGCGTGGCCGTCGGCAGGCCCCACTCCTTGAGCAGGTCGTAAGCCTCCGACAGCCGGTCGATCTCCAGGCCGTCGCGGGCACCGAGGCCATGGACGACCATGTGCAGCGGGCGGCTGGCGGTGATCTTGGGGTCCTTCTGGCGCAGCGAACCGGCCGCGGCGTTACGGGGGTTGGCGAACGGCGGCTTGCCCTCGGCCACCAGCCGCTCGTTGAGCGCGAGGAACTTCTCCATCGGGAAGAACACCTCCCCGCGCACCTCGACCAGGTCCGGGATCGTGTCGCCCTTCAGGCGGTGCGGGATCTCGGCGATCGTACGGACGTTGGGGGTGATGTCCTCGCCCGTACGGCCGTCGCCGCGGGTGGCGGCGCGGGTCAGCCGGCCCTTCTCGTAGGTGAGGTTGACGGCCAGACCGTCGACCTTCAGCTCGCACAGGAAGTGGTACTTGGCGCTCTTGGGGTCGCCGCCCAGCTCACCGGCGATCCGCTCGGCCCAGCCCGCCAACTCCTCGTCGTCGAAGGCGTTGTCGAGCGAGAGCATCCGCTGGCGGTGCTCGACCTCGGTGAACTCCGTGGCATAGGCCCCGGCGACCTTCTGGGTCGGGGAATCGGGGGTGCGCAGCTCGGGGTGCTCGTCCTCCAGGGCCTCCAGGGAGCGCAGCAGCTTGTCGAACTCCGCGTCACTGATGACCGGGGCGTCCTTCACGTAATACCGGAAGCGATGCTCCTCGATCTGCTCAGCGAGCTGCGCGTGCTTCTCCCGCGCCGCTGCGGGCACCTTGGATTCCGCTGCGTGTTCGCCAGCCACCGTCTTGTCCTCCCGTGGTCCTTGAGTGCGGTCACTCAGGGTTGTCTGCGAGTGATCTCGCCGCCCGGACGCAGTGGGCGAGAGCAGAGCGGGCATAAGCGGGCGAAGCGCCCGCCAGACCGCACGACGGAGTGATCACCACGGACTCGCTGAGAGTCCCCGGCGCCAGCCCCAGCCTGCGCCACAGCGTCCTGACACCCATGACGCTACCGGCAGGGTCTGACAATCGGCTGTCCACGCCCGGCACCACGCCTGCGAACAGCGTGGTCCCGCCCTCGACGGCCTCCCCGATCGCCTCCTCCTCACGCTCGGTGAGCAGTGAGAAATCGAACGAGACGCCGGTGACGCCGGCCCGCCGCAGCAGCCCGAAGGGCACCTCGGGCGCGCACGAATGCACGACCACGGGGCCGCCCTCCGCCGCCCCGACGAGATCACGCAGCGCGCCCTCGACGACCGCGCGGTCCACCGCCCGGTGCGTGCGGTAGCCGCTCGCCGTCTTCACCCGGCCCTGGAGCACCGCCGTCAACGAGGGCTCGTCGAGCTGGAGCACGACCCGCGCGCCCGGGACCCGCCGCCGTACGTCCGCGAGATGGCCGCGCAGCCCCTCCGCCAGGGACGCCGCGAGATCCCGGCAGGCCCCGGGGTCGCCGACGGCCGCCTCGCCGTTGCGCAGCTCCAGGGAGGCGGCCAGGGTCCACGGGCCGACCGCGGAGACCTTCAGCGGGCCCTCGTAACCCTGGGTGAACTCCTCCAGGGCGTCGAGATCCTCACCGAGCCAGGAGTGGGCCCGCCGGGTGTCCCGGCCCGGCCGGTCGCTGATCCGCCAGCCGCTGGGCTCCACATGGCCGTAGACCTCGACCAGCATCCCGAGGGTCCGGCCGATCATGTCGGCGCCGGGCCCCCGGGCCGGGAGCTCCGGCAGATACGGGAAGGTCTCCAGCGATCCGGTGACGGTCTTGGCCGCCTCCCGCGCGTCACCGCCCGGCATCGATCCGATCCCGGTCGCCGCGCCCGCGGTCCACTTCTGCGTACTGTTCTCGCTCACCCAGGAAGGGTATGCGCCGGTGTGCGGAGCCGGGTGCGCCAGGTGTGCGCGCACGGAATGGCTCCCGATGCGGCGGCCCGCCCCGTCCGGATGCGTATGACGGACACGCTCCAAGTGCGTACTCCGCGCCCCACCCGTTCGGGTACGTGCTGCAGTCCCGGCCGTGGACGCGGCTCATGTCCGGGTGCGTATGGCCGTGCGGCCGTGGACGCCGCTCACGCCCGGGTGCGTATGCCCGTCCGGCCGACCACGACCGCGAGTGCCAGCGCGACCGCCGTCAGGGCGAAGGCACAGGCCGCGCCCTGGTAGCCGCCGCCCGCCCCCGTCAGCACCGCGCCCATTCCGGCGATCCCCACCAGGGAGCCGATCTGGCGGTTGGCGTTGAGGGTCGCACTGCCGATATCGGCGTGCTCCCGGCCGGCGGCCGCCATCAGGACGCCGGTCATCGCCGAGGAGCTGACCCCGCTGCCGAGGTTGGCGACCGCGAGCACCACCGCGAGGACCCAGTACGGCAGGCCGGGCGTGAGGATCAGGAACAGCAGGACGTAACCCGCGGTGGAGAGCGCCAGAGAGGCGGTGAGCGCGGTCCGGTCGCCGGTCCGCGGCCCGAACCGGGAATAGAGCATGTTGCCGAACGGGAGGACCAGAACGGCCGGGAGCATCTGCAGCCCCGCCGTCACCGGACCCGCCCCGCGCGCGCCCTGCAGGAAGAGGCCGAGGACGAACAGCGCCCCATAGAAGGCGAAGTTGAAGAGGAAGCCCACCACATTGGCCGCGCTGAAACTGCGGTCGGCGAAGAGCGAGACCGGCAGGACCGGGGTGCGGGCGGCCCGTTCACGGACGAGGAAGCCGGCCAGCGCGACCGCCGCGACCGCGAACGCCCCCAGGACGTACGGCGCGGACCAACCCCTGCCGGGCCCCTCGATGAGTGCGTAACTCAACGCCCCGAGGGCCAGCAGCCCCAGGACGTGGCCACTACCGCCGAGCGCCGAACGGCGGGCCGGGACCGCCGCGATCACCCGCCGGGTCAGCAGCAGGCCGGCCAGACCGACGGGCAGGTTGACGAGGAAGATGCTGCGCCAGCCGAGCGTGCCGACCAGTACGCCGCCGAGGGTCGGCGCCAGCCCCACGGAGGTGGAGACGACCGCCGACCAGATGCCGAGGATCTTCGCCCGGCGCGCCGGTTCGGGGAACGCGTGCATCAGCAGCGACAGCGAGCTGGGCATGAAGAGCGCCGCGCCCGCCCCCTGGATGAAGCGTGCCGCCACCAGGACGGCACCGTTCGGGGCGACGGCGCCCAGGGACGCGGCGGTGAACACGGCGAGCCCGATGAGATAGATCCGTCGGGCACCGAACCGCTTCGCCAGCGAGCCGGCGAGCAGCAGCAGCGCGGCGAAGGCGAGGACATAGCCGTCGACGACCCAGGTGAGGCCGGACATGGTCAGTCCGAGCCGGGCCCGCAGATCGTTCGCGGCGACGTTCATGATGCCGGTGTCCAGGCTCGCCATCACGAACCCGAGGGCCAGGACGAGGAGTTGGACACCGTCGCGGGACCGGTGGGGTGGTGGGGTCCGGTGCCGGGCTTGGTTTTGTGGCCGGGCTTGGACTCGTGGCCGGGCTTGACCTTGTGGCCGGGCCGGGGTGGCCGTCCCGGCCTCGCCTGCCGGGGCCTGCGGCGCGTGCGGCGCGATCTTCTCTCTGATCATGGATTTAGTTAAAGCTGTAGCTATCCCTGCCGACAATAGTTACAGCTATAACTTTGCTGAACGCATACGAAAACGCCGGGGCCCGGGATGTGTCGGTGTCGGTGCACATCCCGGGCCCCGGCGGCAGCGCCATAAGTCCCCGCGAGCGGTCAGTCGCCCCGCCCCAGCGCCCTCAGCAGCTCCTCGCGCAACGCGGCCCGCTCCTCGTGCGAAAGATGATCGAGCGGCGAGGCGGTCCCCATCCGCCGCAGCAGATCGAGCCGCAACTCCCGTCCCGCCTCGGTGAGTACGAGCTGCTTGGCGCGCCCGTCCAGAGGATGCGGCCGGCGCACGACCATGCCCTGCTTCTCCAGCTTGGAGATGACGTAGGTGACATTCGGCGGCTCACAGCACAGCACCGCGGCCAGCTCCCGCGCCGTCTTCGGCTCGCCGAGCTCCTCCAGCGCCTTGGCCTGCGTCGGCGTCAGATCGAGCTCGGCGACCCGGCTGCGCTGATGGGCGTCGAGCCGGCGGCTCAGCTCCGTCACCAGCCCCCGGATCTCCCGGAACCCGCACCCCGCCGCCGCGGTCGCCTTCGCTTCAATGGTCACTCATGCAGCGTACGTCGCCGTGGCGGAAAGCAGCGGTGCGCGGACCAAAGCTGTGGACAACCGCCGGCGGGGCGGCCCCGGACCTCAGCGGCCGGGCCGCACCGACACATCGTTGATCTCCGCGTCGCGCGGCAGATCGATGGCCGTGAGGATGGCCGTCGCGACCGACTCCGGGTCGATCCAGCGGGCCGGGTCGTACTCCTTGCCCTCCTGCCGGTGGGTGCTCTCCTGCATCGGCGTGGCCGTGCGCCCCGGATAGACCGACGTGACCCGGACGCCGTTGTCGTGCTCCTCCGCCCGCAGCGAGTCGGCCAGCGCCTTCAGACCGTGCTTGGTCGCCGCGTACGCACCCCACTCGGCACGCGCGCTCAGCCCGGCCCCGGAGTTCACGAAGACGACATGCCCCTGGGCGGCACGTACCAGCGGCAGCAGCAGCCGGGTGAGCTCGGCGGGCGCGACCAGGTTGGCGGCCAGCTGCCGCTGCCAGGACTTGGCCGGCAGATCGGCGACCGCGCCCAGCTCGATCACGCCCGCGCTGTGCACCAGGGAGTCGATCCGGTCCGGCAGCGGCTGCTGCCCGAAGGCCCAGGACAGCTTCTCGGGGTTGGCGAGATCACCGACGAGCGTACGGGCGCCGGGGAACTGCGCGGCCAGCTCCTTCGCCCGGACCGCGTTGCGCGCCAGCAGCCACAGGTCCTCCCCGCGGTCCGCGAGCCGCCGTGCGACCGCCGCTCCGATGCCCGACCCTGCGCCCGTGATCAAGTGCGTACCCATGGGCCCGATCCTAACGAGCGGGTGGTCGGACGCGGGGGCCCGGCGGCTCAGCCCTGGATACCCGCCTTCTCCTCCAGGTAGGCCAGCGTGCCGACGCCGTCCTCCGCGAAGAAGACCAGGTCGGTGAGCGGAAGTGGCAGAAAGCCCTCCGCCTCCATCCGCTGGAACTGCTGCTTCAACCCGTCGTAGAAACCAGCGGTGTTGAGCAGCACCACCGGCTTGGTGTGCATCCCGTGCTTGCGCAGCTCCAGGATCTCGGTGGCCTCGTCCAGGGTGCCGGTACCGCCGACCATGATGACGACGGCGTCGGCGCGCACCAGCATCTGCGCCTTCCGCTCGGCGAGATCCTTCGTGACGACCATCTCATCGGCGTCTTCGCGCGCCTTGTGCGCCAGGAACTCCACGGAAACGCCGATCAGCTTGCCGCCGGCCTCCTGCACCCCGTCGGCCATGACCTTCATCAGGCCGGTGTCCGAACCGCCCCAGACCAACGCATGCCCACCCCGGCCGATCAGCTCGGCGAACTCACGGGCAGCGGTGACATAGCGGCCGTCGAGATCGGCGGCGGAACAGAAAACGCAGATATTCATGCGGTCACTTTACGAGCGGGTGGGGTGGGGGCTGGGGCGGAAGGGCGGGGCGGAAGCTCTGGGCAAAGGCCCCGGAGGGCTCTCCCCCGCCCCCTCCCCCTCCTCCCCCTTCGGGGGGAGGGGGCGGGGGTGGGTTCGGGGGTGGGGGGGAGCCGCACCGCGAACGCAGCAGGCGCGACGCCGGGCCGTCACCCGGCCGAACCCAGCAGCCGGCCGAACCGAGCAGGCCGGAGACTGCTCCCGTCACCGCCGCCCGACCCCGACCCGGGCTCGCCCCGGCACGGACCCCGACCCCGGCCCCAGCACGCACCCCTTCCCGTACTCCACCCCGGACCAGCTCGACCCCGCCCCAGTTCACCCCCGGCTCAGATCAACCCGGCTCAGATCAACCCCTGATCCAGCATCGCCTCCGCGACCCGTTCGAAGCCGGCGATGTTGGCGCCCGCGACATAGTCGCCCGGCTGTCCGAAGCGCTCCGCGGTCTCGTAACAGCGGTGGTGGATCCCGCGCATGATGGCCGCGAGCTCGCCCTCCGTGCGTTCGAAGGCCCAGGCCTCCCGCGAGGAGTTCTGCCGCATCTCCAGCGCGCTGGTCGCCACCCCGCCCGCGTTGGCGGCCTTGCCGGGACCGAAGGCCACACCGGCCGACTTGAGGAGCGTCACCGCCTCCGGCGTGGTCGGCATGTTGGCGCCCTCGGAGACCGCCTTGACGCCGTTGCGGATCAGGATCCGGGCGGCGTCCGCGTCCAGCTCGTTCTGGGTCGCCGACGGCAGCGCCACATCGCACGCGACATCCCACACCCGCCCACCGGGCACGTATGTGGCGGACACCCCGCGCCGCTCGGCGTACGCACTGATCCGGCCGCGCTCGACCTCCTTGATCTGCCGCAGCAGGGGCAGGTCGATGCCCTTCTCGTCGACGACATAGCCGCCGGAGTCCGAGCAGGTCAGCACGTTGGCACCGAGCGCCTGAGCCTTCTCGATGGTGTAGATCGCGACGTTTCCGGACCCGGAGACCACCACCTGCTGCCCGTCCAGCTCCTCGCCGCGCTGCTTGAGCATCTGCTCGGTGAAGAGCACATTGCCGTAACCGGTGGCCTCCGTACGGGCCTTGGAGCCGCCCCAGGACAGGCCCTTTCCGGTGAGCACACCGGCCTCCCAGCGGTTGGTGATCCGCCGGTACTGGCCGAAGAGAAAGCCGATTTCGCGGCCGCCGACGCCGATATCGCCGGCCGGTACGTCCGTGTGCTCGCCGAGATGACGGTGCAGCTCCGTCATGAACGACTGGCAGAATCGCATGACTTCGGCGTCCGACTTGCCGTGCGGATCGAAATCGCTGCCGCCCTTACCGCCACCGATGCTGAGCCCGGTAAGGGAATTCTTGAAGATTTGTTCGAAGCCGAGGAACTTGACGATCCCCAGATTCACGGACGAGTGGAAACGCAGACCGCCCTTGTACGGGCCGAGCGCACTGTTGAATTCCACCCGGAAACCGCGGTTGACATGAATCGCCCCGGAATCGTCCTGCCAGGGGACCCGGAACATGATCTGCCGCTCCGGCTCGCAGATCCGCTCCAGGATCTTCGCCTCGGCGAACTCCGGGCGGGCCGCCAGCACCGGGGCCAGCGTCTCCAGCACCTCAAGTGCCGCCTGATGGAACTCGGGCTCCCCGGGATTTCGCCGGACCAGCTCGGCGTACAGGGATGCCGGCCCGGCGGAATGAACGCCGGGCTTGACCTGAGATTGAACAGTCGACATGACTTCCGTTCCCTTTCGTGGCCGCGGAAAGGCCGCCTGCGGTCCGGACCCTGACGAGTCCTCACAAGGTCTACAACTCCTTGTCAGTCCTTATCGTCACCATTTCTTGCCCCGACAGCGCTGACGTCCCGTCGCTTTCCCGACCCTATTTGGCGGCACCCCGCCGATCGACTGTGGGATATACGACACGTCGTTCACGTACGCAATCGCCCGAGTCCCCCGGCCCGCCCTCCCCCGCCGCATGCCCGCAGGTCAGCGCACCGGTGACGGCTTCCGCGCACCGGCCGCCCGCACCGCCCGCTGTGCGGGAGCTCACAGTTGACCAGCGGTCTTGGCCCGCCCCACGCGCCCCACCAGCGGGTCCGCGCCGCGCGCCCCACCCGCCCGGCTCCCCTCACCGCCGGCCATGGCGCGCCCCGCCGCCCGCTCCTCAGCCCGCGACCCCGGCCGCTGCCCCGGCCGCCGCGACGGACGCGCCCCTCCCCGCGTCCGCCCCGCCCAGGTCAGCCGTGCCCAGATCAGCGGCGCGCTCGGCCTCGGCCGCGACCTCGGCGCCGACCATCTTCTCCATCGGCTCGGCGCAGCCGCCCCCGGCGATGACCATGGCCGCCAGGATGGCCACGACCGTCAGCACCGTGCCCAGCCAGACCATGGTGTCCACCGGCACGGTGTAGGCGCCGATGACCTTGAGCACGCACTCGGTCAGCAGGGCCGTCCCCCATATCGCCGAGAACCGCCGCTCGGCCCGCCGGAACCGCTCCGAGCCGGCCGTCAGCCGGTCCCAGGCGGCGTTGCCGGCCGCGCTCCCCTTGGTGACCCACGGCTTGAGCCCCGCCGTCATCAGCGGCCGCTTGCTCCGCACGGAAAGCAGGATCACGATCCCGACCACGCTGCTCACCCCGCTGTCCTTGGCCATCATCAGCCGTGGATCACCGGCCACCGCGCTCAGCGCCAGACCCACCACATTGACGATCAGCATCAGCAGCGCCAGGCCGTTCACCCTGCGGCTCCTGACCAGCCCCCACACCGTCCGCAGCGCCGGCACCACACTGCTCCAGCCCAGTGCGGCCACCGTGCTGAAGCCGAAGCCCTCGCTGAGGAGGTAGTACGAGGCCATCGGGATCCCCGCGTCCACGATCAGCGGCACGAAGCTCGCCAGCGGATTGCCGCGCTCCCCCTCGGCTGCGGACTCGGCCACGGACTGCTTCCTGCGCACGGCGTACTCCCCCATGGTGCGGTGAACTGCTGCTTTCCTGCGGTGCCTTCAGCTTCGGGCACAGCCGTGGCCGGCAACAGTTGCAGCTGTCCTGGGATCGCCATGACATTTGTCAGATCGGTCAGATCGGCGCGACGCACCGTGGTGCGCCGCGCCTCCCCGGAGCACCTCCGGGAGGGCGGCTACGCCTCCGCGCGCGCCGCCCGCTCCGTGGTGGCGATGGTGGCCGAGCCGACCACACGGGTGCCGTCGTAGAGCACGATCGCCTGGCCGGGGGCCACTCCGCGGACGGGCTCGGTGAAGGACACCTGGAGCTCGGCATCGCCGATCAGCTCGGCGGTCACCTCGGTCTCGCCGCCGTGGGCGCGGAGCTGGGCCGTGTACGTCGCGGGGCCGGACGTCGGGGGGCGGCCGCACCAGCGGGGGCGGATCGCGGTCAGCGCCATGACGTCGAGCGAGGCGGCGGGGCCGACGGTGACGGTGTTGTCGACCGGGGAGATGTCGAGGACATAGCGCGGCTTGCCGTCGGGGGCCGGGTGGCCGATGCGCAGGCCCTTGCGCTGGCCGATGGTGAAGCCGTACGCGCCCTCGTGCGTACCGAGGCGGTTGCCGGACTCGTCGACGATGTCGCCGGGGGCCGTGCCGAGCCGCTTGGCCAGGAAGCCCTGGGTGTCGCCGTCGGCGATGAAGCAGATGTCGTGACTGTCCGGCTTCTTGGCGACGAACAGACCGCGGCGGGCGGCCTCTTCGCGGATCTCCGCCTTGGTGGTGAGGGTGTCGCCGAGCGGGAACATGGCGTGCGCGAGCTGGCGGTCGTCGAGGACACCGAGGACGTACGACTGGTCCTTGGCCATGTCGGAGGCGCGGTGCAGCTCGCGGGTGCCGTCCTCGCGCAGCACGACCGTGGCGTAGTGGCCGGTGCAGACGGCGTCGAAGCCCAGGGCCAGCGCCTTGTCCAGGAGCGCGGCGAACTTGATCTTCTCGTTGCAGCGCAGGCAGGGGTTCGGGGTGCGCCCGGCCTCGTACTCCGCGATGAAGTCGTCGACGACGTCCTCGCGGAAGCGTTCGGCGAGGTCCCAGACGTAGAAGGGGATACCGATGACGTCGGCGGCCCGGCGGGCGTCGTGGGAATCCTCGATCGTGCAGCAGCCGCGGGCGCCGGTGCGGAACGACTTGGGGTTCTCGGAGAGCGCGAGATGCACGCCGGTCACGTCATGGCCGGCCTCGGCGGCGCGGGCGGCGGCAACGGCGGAGTCGACGCCGCCGGACATGGCGGCGAGGACACGGAGGCGGCGGGGGGCGTCATCAGTCATAGCCAGTCCAGAGTAGACGGAACCGCCGACAGGGCCGAAAGCGTTATGCAGCGCATGGGGAAGAGGGACGGGGAGGAGGCCGGCGGCCAGGCGGCGCCGGCCGGGATCACGCGGCGACGGGCCTTGTGGATCGGGGGCGGCGGGGCGGTGGCCGCCGGTGCCGCGGCGATCGCCGGGCGCGAGGGGCTGGCCCACTTGTGGTGGCGGCTGCCGGGGAACGAGAAGCCGCGCACGCCCGGCGCGGTCGACCACCGGGGCGCGCAGTGGGTCGCGGCGTCCCCGGCGAACTACCGGCGGGCCGACCGGCCGGCGGATTACGGGATCGACCGGGTGGTCATCCATGTCGTCCAGGGCAGCTACGCGACCGCCCTGGACGTCTTCCGGGACCCGGAACACGAGGCCGGCGCGCACTACGTCGTCCGCAAGGACGGGCACATCGCGCAGATGATCCGCGAGCTGGATGTGGCCTTCCACGCGGGCAACCGCGGCTACAACGAGCGGAGCATCGGGATCGAGCACGAGGGGTTCGTGGACCGGCCGGAGTCGTTCACGGCTGCCATGTACGCGTCGTCGGCGCGGCTGACGGCCGGGATATGCCGGCGGTACGGCTTCCCCGCCGACCGGGAGCACCTCGTCGGGCATGTGGAGGTACCGGGAACCGATCACACCGACCCGGGGCCGCACTGGGACTGGGACCGCTATCTGCGGCTCGTACGGGCCGAGCTGCGCAAGCCCGTACGTGCGCGGGAAAGCCCGCCCGTACGGAAGACCTGAGCCGCGCGCCGGGCAACGGGCGCGGGGGCCCGCCGACGTACCGCACGAGCCTCAGCTCAGCCCCGCGCTCCGCGCCCGCTCCACGACCGGGCCGATGGCCTCGGCCAGTGCCGCCACGTCCTCCGCGGTGGAGGTGTGCCCCAGGGAGAACCGCAGGGTGCCGCGGGCGAGGTCCGGGGACATGCCGGTGGCCAGCAGGACATGGCTGGGCTGGGCGACGCCGGCGGTGCAGGCGGAGCCCGTGGAGCAGGCGATGCCCTGGGCGTCCAGGAGGAGCAGGAGGGAATCGCCCTCGCAGCCGGGGAAGGAGAAGTGCGCGTTGGCGGGGAGCCGTCCGGCGGGGTCCGGGTCGCCGCCGAGGACGGCGTCCGGCGCGGCGGCCCGCACGGCCTTGACCAGGTCGTCGCGGAGTGCGCCGATGTCGCGGGCGAAGTCCTCGCGGTGCGCGACGGCGTACCGGCCGGCGGCGGCGAAGGCGGCGATGGCCGGGGTGTCGAGGGTGCCGGAGCGGACGTGCCGTTCCTGGCCGCCGCCGTGCAGCACGGGCACCGGGGCGTACTCACGGCCCAGCAGCAGCGCGCCGATGCCGTACGGTCCGCCGATCTTGTGGCTGGAGACCGTCATCGCGGCGAGCCCGGAGGCGGCGAAGTCGACCTCCAGCTGGCCGACGGCCTGCACCGCGTCGGCATGCAGCGGAATGTCGAACTCCGCGGCGACCTCGGCCAGTTCGCGCACCGGCTGGACGGTGCCGATCTCGTTGTTGGCCCACATGACGGTGGCGAGCGCGACATCGGCGGGGTTGCGGGCGATGGCCGTACGCAGCGCCTCGGCGTGCACCCGCCCGTAGCTGTCGACCGGCAGCCACTCGACGCGGGCGCCTTCCTGCTCGGCGAGCCACTCCACGGCGTCGAGCACCGCATGGTGCTCCACGGGACTGGCGAGCAGGCGGGTACGGGCCGGGTCGGCGGCCCGGCGGGCCCAGTACAGGCCCTTGACCGCGAGGTTGTCGGCCTCGGTGCCGCCCGCGGTGAAGACGATCTCGCTCGGGCGGGCGCCGAGGGAGACGGCGAGGGATTCGCGCGCCTCCTCGACGGTACGCCGGGCCCGCCGGCCGGCGGCGTGCAGCGAGGACGCATTGCCGGTGACGGTCAGCTGGGCGGTCATCGCCTGCACCGCCTCCGGGAGCATCGGGGTGGTGGCGGCGTGGTCGAGGTAAACCATGGTGCGCACGATTCTACGAGCCGCCGCGGCGGGCTCGGGGGCGCATGCGCAGCGCGCGGGTGCGCTGTACGCCGGAATGCCGGGGCGGCCCACCGTCCGCCCCCCCGAGCGGCCCGCGGGACGGCCGGTCCGCACCCTCGACACCCCGGTAAGGAGTCACTAGCCTGACGGTCATGACACCGTGGCTTCTGGACAGGACGTTCCGCACTGCGTCAGGCGCCGAGGTCCGCTGGGCCGCCCTCGGCGAAGGGCAGCCGGACGCCCCGGCGGTGGTCCTGCTGCACGGGACGCCCTTCTCCTCGTACGTCTGGCGGGGTGTGGCACGGGCCCTGGCCGCACGGCACCGGGTGTTCGTCTGGGACATGCCGGGCTACGGCGTCTCCGAGCAGCGGGCCGGCCAGGATGTCTCGCTCGCCGCCCAGGCCCGGGTCTTCGCCGAGCTGCTCGCCCACTGGGACCTGGCCACGGAGGCAGCCCGTCCGGCCGTGGTGGCACACGACTTCGGCGGCTGCGTAGCACTGCGGGCGCATCTGCTGCACGGTGCGCGCTACGCACGGCTGGCACTCGTCGACCCGGTGGCGCTGGCCCCCTGGGGCTCGCCCACCTACCGGCTGCTGGCCGCACACCCCGGCGTGTTCGGACAGCTGCCACCGGACCTCCACCGCGCCCTGGTGCGCGAGTACGTCTCCTCCGCGAGCCACCCCGGCCTGCACCCGGCCGTCCTCGACCGGCTGGTCGAGCCCTGGTGCACGGACGAGGGGCGGCCGGCGTTCTACCGGCAGATCGCGCAGAACGACCAGCGCTTCACGGACGAGATCCAGGACCGCTACGGCGAACTCGCCCTCCCGACGCTGATCTGCTGGGGCACCGAGGACACCTGGATCCCGCCCACGAAGGGACACGACCTGGCCGCCCGCATCCCCGGCGCCCGCCTCCACCTCATCGAAGGCGCGGGCCATCTGGTCCAGGAGGACGCACCGGCCGAACTCACGGCAGTACTGGGGGAGTTCCTGACGGTCGGTGGGTGAGGCCGGGGCTTTGCCCCTTGGGTGTGACGCCTCAGGACGTCCGTGCCCCGAACTTCTCGATGGCCGCCGCGGTGACAGGGGTGAAGAAGTTGACGAGGTTGCCGTCGGGGTCTCGGAACAGCAGTGACCGGTTGCCCCAGGGCATCGTGGTGGGCTCGGTGACGACGTCGGTGACGAAGCCGGACAGGTTCTGGTACAGGCGGTCCACGTCGTCGACGAGGAACTCGGTGATCACGCTGCGGTTCTCCGCCGGGCGGGCGGAGCCCGGAGCGAACAGCGGGACGGTACGGGTGCCGGCGATCGCGAGGGTGGCGTGCGGGGTCCTGAGTTCGGCGAAGTCCTCGGTGGCCCACCTCGCCTGCAGTCCGGTGGCGCGCTCGTAGAACGCGACGAGGCGGGCGACATCGCCGGTGATGATGCGGATCGAGACGAAGTCCATGGTGATCTCCTTGGCTGCCGGAGTGACGGGGCTTCGCAGGTTAGGAGGAATAGGGGACAGAATCGGTCCGGTATGCGCCGTAACCTGTGGCCATGCCTCGACCCACCGGCCGCGTGCTGACACTCCTGGAACTGCTTCAGTCGGGCGGCACCCGGACGGTGGCCGAACTCGCCGACCGGCTCGGCGTCGAGGGACGCACCGTGCGGCGGTACGTGAACCAACTGATCGACCTGGACATACCCGTGGAGTCGGTGCGCGGCCGGTACGGCGGGTATCGACTGGCCCCCGGTTACCGCTTGCCTCCCCTGATGCTCAGCGACGACGAGGCGCTGGCCGTATTGCTCGGCCTGATCGCCGGCCGCCGAACAGGGCTGCGCACGACGGAGCACACAGCGAGCGAGACGGCGACGGCCAAGATCCGGCGGGTGTTGCCCAAGCACCTCGCCCGCCGGCTCGACACGCTCCTGGAGTCCCTCGCCTTCACCGACCAGCCCGGCGAGTTCGCCACCCCGGACGCGGGGATCCTGCTCACCCTCGCCGATGCGGTACGCCACCGCCGACCGGTCTCCCTCAGATACACCGATGGCCACGGCCGGCGCAGCGAACGCACCCTGCACGCGTACGGGATCGTCGCGCATGCGGGCCGGTGGTACGTCACGGGCACGGACGCCGGCATCGACGAGGACCGCACCTTCCGGCTCGATCGCCTCACGGACGCGCGGACCCTGCCCGGCTCGTTCGAGGTGCCCGACGGTCCCGGCCCGGCCCAGCGCGTGCTGTCAGGGTTCGCCACGGCGGAGTACCGGCACGAGGTGACCTTGCGGATCCACGGGACGGCGGAGCAGATCCGCGCCCACCTTCCCGCCACCGTCGCGCGCCTGGAGGAGTACGAGCCGACGGCAGACATGGCCCCGCCCCCCGAGCGCTGGCTACGCGTCGAACTACGGGCGGAGCGACTCGATTGGCTGCCTCCGGCCCTCGCCTCGATCGACCGGCCATTCGTCATCGAACGCCCCGCTGAACTGCGCGACCTCGTCGTCGCCCTCGCCGGTCGTCTTACGTCTTGCGCTCTTCGAGGGTGATGACTTCCTGCGCTCTTCGAGGGTGACGGGGCGGGGGCAAGGCGAGCAGAGGGCACACCAGCGGTCAGATTTCCGCCGGCCCCTCCTGCCTACGGAGCCATCCGCCTCCCCAGCTCCCGAACCACCTCCGCCGCCTCAACTACGGCAGCCGACGGCGTCGGCAGGGCCTCCGGGGCGGTCAGGGATTCCAGGGTGGTGCGGAGGCGGCGGAGGTCGGTGCGCGGGGGGCGGGGGGTGTGGGTGAAGTCGGTGAGGGTGGTGGTGAGTTCGGTGTCGAGGGCGTCGAGGGATTCGAGCAATTCGAGGGTGTGGAGGGGGGTGGGCGGGGTGGAGGGGTGGTTGTCCGGATTGTCGGCCGGGGGCTGGAGGTGTAGGTGGTCGGTCAGGGTGCGGAGGGCCGCGGTCAGGTCGCGGAGGGTGGTGCCGGTGCGCGCGAGGGCGGCGGTGCGGGAGGGGGCGGGGCGGCGGGCTGCGGCCGGCGGGGCTTCCTCCTTGTCGCGTAGCAGCGTGCGGAGGGTGTCGGCACCTGGGGCGCGGAACTCCTCGTGGATGGCGAGGGCTTCGCGCCAGTGGGCCTGGGCGCTGTGTTTGCGGCCCAGGGCGGTCTCGGCGTGGCCCAGTGTGGTCAGGGCGTCGGCGCGCCAGCGCTCGCCGCCCGGCACCAGCAGCCGTTTTGCCGCGTCCTCGGCGGCGGTCACCGCTTCGCCGGGGCGGATCAGGGCGACCATCGCCTCGGCCGTCCGGCAGCGGGTGCGCCCCGCCCACAGACGCTGGTGGTCCTGCTCGAAGAGGGGCAGTGCCTGGAAGAGTTCGCGGAGCGCCTCGGCGTGCCGGCCGGCCGCCGACAGTGCTTCGGAGAGTGCGTAGCGGCCGTGGGCGAGGCGGGCGGAGCCGTCGGCGCGCCGGCGGTGGACGCCCACGCTCCGTTCGGCGAACAGCACGGCTTCGTCACTGTTGCCGGTCGCCGCCCACAGCCGGGCCAGCGCGGCGAGCGTATCGGCCTCGGCCAGCTGGTCGTTGCGGTGGCGGCACCGTTCCCAGGCCGCGGTGAGCTGCCGTTCCGCGAGGCCGTGCCGGCCTTGGTGGAGGGCGATGAGGCCGCGCGCATACGGGGCGCGGAACCGCGTGAGGGGATCGCCGGAGCGGTCGGCCAGTTGCTCCGCGCGCCGTGCCTCGGGCTCGGCCTCGGCGCACTTGCCCAGCGTGAGGTATGCCTCGGCCAGCGCGACCCGGGCCCGGCCTTCCGCCCGTGCGTCACCGTCCCGGGCCGCCCGCGCCGCCACCGTATGGGCGGCCGGCTCGTACGCGGCGGAGAGCACGCCGGAGTCCGCCGTCACCTGGGCGAGCAGCAGGAGATCGGCGGCCTGACGGACGATCCCCGGGGTGCGGAGCGCGGCGCGGCGGAGGAGGGCGAGCAGCCCGGGGGTCTCCTCGGCCCAGAGGGTCAGGGCGTGGTCCCGGTCCTTCGTGGCGGGCCGGGGGCCGTCGGAGGGGACGCGGGCGAGGTCGTGGAGCATCCGGTCGCCCGGGCAGCGGAGGGCGTGCACCTGCCGGCCCATGGCCAGATACCAGGTCAGCAGCCGGACCAGGGCCTCGTCGCGGGCCGCCTCCGTCAGCTCCTGATCGGCGGACCGGGAGGCGAGGCGCCGCAGTTGGCCCGTATAGCGATAGCGGCCGGTGCCCGTCCTGTGGAGCGCGCCGGCCGAACGCAGCTCCTCCAGGAGGGAGTTGCTCCGCTCTGCCGTGAGATCGAGCAGGGCGGCCGCGGCGCCGGACGAGAGGCCGGCGGACGAGGCCCCGGCGGTGTCCGCCACGGCGAGGAGGCGGAAGGCCCGCCGCGCCGCCGGGGAGAGCTGCGCGTCGAGCCACCGGAGGGCCGCGGGGCCGGGGTCGGTGAACAGCTCCCGCGCCTCGGCGGGGGTCAGCGCGGCCAGTTCGAGGGCCTCGGCGGGCGGGAGCAGCGAGGGGCGCCCGCGGCCGGTGACCAGGACGGCGCCACCCCGGCCTCCGGGCTCGCCGGTGCGGCCGGGGAGCAGGGGCGCCAGGAAGGCCGCCGCGTCGGCCCCCGCCGTCCCGTCGGCATCAGGGGCATCGTCCAGCACGAGGAGAACGCGGCGTTCGGCCAGCAGCGAGCGGTAGAGGGCCGCCCGCCCGTCGCGCCACGGGGGGATGCGGTCGTCCGGCACGCCCAGGGCGCGCAGCAGCGCTTCGAGGGCGCCGGTCGGTGTGACCCGCTCCTCTGCCGCCGCGGCGCTGCCGCGCAGATCCAGGAACAGCTGTCCGTCCGGGAAGTGGTCCGCCACCTCGTGGGCGACGCGCAGCGCGAGCGCCGTCTTGCCCGCCCCTGCCGGCCCGTGGAGGAAGCGGCAGGGCGGGGCGTCGCTCGTGCCCCGCGTCAGTCCGGCGGCCAGCCGGGAGAGCTGCTCGGTGCGCCCGGCGAACGGCTCCGGTGCGGGCGGCAGGGCCACCGCGTCGGCCCGTGGGCCGGCCGGATCGGGTGCGGGCTCCTCGGCGAGGGGGCGGAGGTGCCCGTTCGCGAGGTCGCTGCGCCAGCGCTCCAGCCGGGCCCGCTGGGCCGCGGCGAACGGCCCCGGCAGCCCGGCGAGTGAGGCACCGTCCCACAACGCCAGTGCCTCATCGCACAGTTGACGGGCCGCGGCCGGGTCCTCGGCGCGGCGGGCCCGGTCGATCAGCTGCTCGGCCCGGTCGAGATCGAGGTCGAGGACGGCTGCGCTGCCGTCGGGGCGGCGCAGGGCATAGCCCCCGTCCTGCTCCCTGACCAGGAGGTCCGCAGCAGGATCCAGGCCGGGATCCACGCCGGTACCCGCCCCGCCGTCGGCGCCGAGCGCCGCGTTCAGCCGGCTGGCGCGGGCGTACAGCGACGAGAGGGCGTTACGGGGCGGCCGGGCGCCCCAGAGGCCGGGGATCAGCTCGGTCGCGGTGGCGGAGTGCCCCGGGCGCAGCAACAGGGCGGCCAGCAGCGCCCGCTCCTCCGGACCGCCCAGTGCGAGCGGCGTCGCCCCGCGCCAGGCGCGGACGGGGCCGAGGACGCCGAAGCGCGGCGGCGGTGGAGGCGGGGGCGCGGCGCGGCGCTGGGCGGGCACCGGGTGGTCGGTCAGCTCGGGCACCACACCCCCCATCCGCTCCAGCACCGGACTGGCCAGCACCGCGAAGGCCCGCGCCGACGCCTGTAGCCGCAACTCCCCCTCCTCGTCCCCCATCAGGACCGGGAAGTCCGGCAGCCGCCCCATGTACGGCTCCAGCGACCGGCCTACCGCCTCGACGACCTCCACGGCCTGTTCGGCGCCGAGCCCGCTGAACAGCAGCTCCCGTACGCCGGGGCGGAAGTCGTAGACGGGCTGGACGAGTTGGCCCGGCGGCGGCGCGCCCAGGGCACGGTCCAGGGTGTGGGCGGCGGCCGCGTCCCGTGCCTGGTCGGTGCGCTCCAGGAGGCCGCCGAGCAGGATCTCCGCGACATGGGTGGGCCCGGCGTCCCGCATCGTGGCGGCGCGCACCAGCTGCATCAGCGGTGTGGTCAGCGGACGGATGGCCGAGAGGCGGACGGCGAGACGGTACGCCTCGGGCGAGAACGCCCCCCGGAAATGGGACAGCAACTCCTCGGCCGTGCCCTGGGGTTCGGCGGGCCGGGCGGACGCCGGGGGCGCCTCGTCCAGCAGCACCGTTTCGATCAGATGGGGCACTCCGGGGCGGGTGAGCAGCCCGGCCCACTGCTCCAGCGCGGAGGCGGTCGGGTGCAATACGGGCAGCGCGAGGAGGCCGTCCGCCTCCGGATCGCGCTCGCCGCTCAGCGCATCGCAGACGAGGAGCCGGCCGAGGGGGTCGAACTCGCCCGGTGCGGCCAGGAGCCGGGGGCGGGCGTCCAGGGCGGTGCCCCGCCACAGCCGCCGGGGCAGCGGGTTCAGTACGGCCAGCGGGCCGCGGCGGCCCCATGCGGCGAGGGCGCGTACAGCCTGCGGGCTGCGCCACCCCGGGCTCGTCCCGTCGGTCAGCAGGAAGGTCACCGCCGCGCCCGCGGACCGCCGGCGACCCGCCGGGCCGCTCGGATTCCGCGGATCGACGGGCAGGACATGGACGGAACGGAAGACCGTGCTCCGGGCGAGGAGCGCGCGCAGCTCGGACGCGAGCGGGCCCCACACCTGCATGGAGGGCGAGCAGTCCACCAGCAGCACGGCCGACCAGCACCGCTCCTGGTCCGGGCGGGAGATGACATCGAGGAAACCGGTCTCGGCGGCGAGCCGGACGGTGGCCTCGATATCGGTGACGGTGCGGTGCGGGTGGTCCCGGGACCTGCGCAACGGCCGCAGCGCCCGGCCCAGTTGCTGGGCGTCGGGCAGCGCCCGCCCGCCGGGGACCCGCGCGGTACGGGCCCGGTCCGCGCCCGGCTCCCCGCCCTGGCTCCCCATGGCATACAGCGCGCGCCGTGGCGGGAGGGCCCGGGTCGGGGGGTCGGTGGGGTCGGTGAGGTCGGTGGGGTCGGCATGATCTGCGTGATCTGCATGATCTGCGTGATCTGCGTGATCTACGTGATCTGCGTGATCGGTGCGGGCGGTGCCGTCGGTGGGCTCGGCCGCATCGGACGCGCCCCCCACCTCTTCCCCATGCGGCCCGTCGTTCGGCCGACCGTCCGTCTCGTCGGCCTCACCGATCCCGTCAGCCCCCTCGACCCCGCCCCCGCTCGCGCCCCCGCTGCCCGTCCCGCCCACACGCTCCACCGAGTCCCCCGACTCCTCCGTGTCCCCCGTATCCCCCGGCGTTCCGGCCGCCGTACGCCCCTCCATCGCCTGTGACAGCCACAGCACATCGAGGAGTTCGGTGGCCCCGAGGTCGTAGCCGGCCGCCGACATCGCCTGTCGCAGTCGGTCGATCATGGCGACATGGACTCGTCGAGGCGGTGCAGCACGGCGGCGAGGAGCTCTTCCTTGGTGAGGTCGGCGCCGCTGATGCGCAGATGGACGGCGGCCAGCAGCTGATCGGTGGCCAGGGTCTGGGTCTTCGCGCGCTGGTGGAAGACCTCGATGAGGTCCTCAGCGGCGGCGACCGCCCGCTCCCCCAGGTTGTGTTCGATGATCTTCCGCAGCCGGTCGCCGGTCGGCTCCGGCAGATCCAGCCGTACGCAGCGGCGCAGGAAGGCGGGCGGGAAGTCCCGTTCGCCGTTGCTGGTCATGACGACGATCGGGAAGTGGGTGCAGCGGACCACGCCGCGGTGGACCGCGACTCGCTCCCGGCTTCCGCTCAGCAGGACCTGGACCTCCTGTTGGTGCTCGGGCAGCCGGGCCAGCTCCGGGATCTCGAACTCGCCCTCCTCCAGTACGACCAGCAGGTCGTTGGGCAGGTCGATATCGGCCTTGTCGAGTTCGTCGACGAGCAGGACCCGGGGGCGGCCGGCCGCCAGGGCGCTGCCGAGCGGGCCGAGGCGCAGATACTGGCCGATGTCGCCGGCCCCGGTGGCGCGCCGGACCCGGGGGCGGCGCGCGGAGCCGCGCGGGGCCTCGCGCTCGCGGCGCAGCGAGGCCTCCCGGAGGCGGCCCACCGCGTCGTAGCGGTAGAGGGCGTCCTGGAGCGTGGAGCGGCTGTTGACCGACCAGCGCAGGACGTCACCGAGCCCGAGTTCCTCGGCGACCGCGCGGGCCAGCGAGCTCTTGCCGGCGCCGGGACGGCCGGTGACCAGCAGCGGACGGTGCAGATGCAGGGCGGCGTTGATGACGGAGATCTCGTTGCGCTCCAGGAGATACGGCGCCCGGGGCGCCTCCCCGCGGCCGGCGGGCAGGTGGCGCCAGGGCGGCGGGGCCGGCAGCTCGGCGGGGCCGCGGAACACCCA
The DNA here is from genome assembly GCF_055574515.1 of Streptomyces sp. NPDC029466. NCBI lineage: Bacteria > Bacillati > Actinomycetota > Actinomycetes > Kitasatosporales > Streptomycetaceae > Streptomyces > Streptomyces sp. NPDC029466. Next base: position 80,018 of record NZ_JBVHZH010000012.1, on the reverse strand, counting down.
CCAGTCCTCCGGCGCCGCCCCCGGGTCGTCGTGTGGGCCTGCTGCGCTCTGTCCGGTCACCGCACCTTCTCCTCGTTCATTGCTGCATCCACGCTCCGGCACTCAGGGCTGCGTCAGCACCCAGGCGTCCGGGGCGAGTTGTGGGGGCCGATGGTCGGGCGCGTCGTAGAGCAGGGACAGCCGGCGGCCGTGGTGGGTGTCGCGGTCCGGCTCGGCCATCGCCCTGGCCCGTTCCAGGCGCACCGCTTCGGGGACTTCGGCGTGGTCGGTGCCGTCGACCAGGGCCAGCAGGTCCTGGGCGATGTGCTCGCCGTGTTCGGCGCGGTGCCACAGCACGGTGTGCACGCCCGCCTGGACGCACTGCCGCAACAGCGTGCCGTGGTGGTGCGGTTCGCAGCACACGATGACCGTACCGGCGTCGCGGTGTACTTCCAGTTGTGCGCGGGCGACCTTGCGGTCGGTGTGCCGGTGGTCGAGGACCAGGCGTTTGGCGTGCGGCAGGGCGGCGGTGCGCTGTTTCCAGCCGGCGTAGCTCTCCCGGGAGCGCTCCGTGGTGCGCACCACCACCCGCCGGGTGATCCCGGGCGCGAACGGCCCGTCCTCGTCGCTGTCGGGCGATTCCCAGGAGTCGACGTCCAGACCGAGCCAGGCGGACGGCAGGAAGTACTCCACCAGGGCGGTCTCCGGGTCCTCCCGGACCTCGGTGCGCAGCACCCGGCGGATGTCGTCGACCACCTGCTCACTGCCCGCCTCGGCATCGCGGACCAGCGCGAGCCGGTGCGGCTGGCGGTCGGCGCAGGTCCAGATCTGGTACGTGAAGCGGCGTCCGGTCGCGGTGGGCAGCAGCTCCACCTGGACGCGGGGGGCCAGGGCCGCCGGGGTGCCGGTGGCCGGCCGGACGGGGACCGGGGTGCGGACCGGGGCCGCGGCGGCCGTGACATCGGCGCGGAACTGGCAGACCGCCGCTTCGTCGACCCCGGACCGGGCGGCGACCCGCTCGACCCAGGCGTCGAGGTCCTCGGCCGGGTACGCCCCGGCCGCGCGTTCGTCGACGCTGATCCGCACCACGCCCTGAAGCAGCGGGGGCACCGGCGCCCCGGTGGTGGAGCTGAAGCCCTCCAGGGCGTCCATCGCGTCGGCCAGGCCGGTGACGGCGGGCAGCTCGGGGGCGTGCGGCAGGACGCGTTCCAGGAGGTCGCGGGGGTCGGTACGGGTGCAGTGCGTCAACAGGCCGGAGAGGTCGCGGCGTTGGCGGGTGGTCAGGTATTCGGCGGGGCGGACCGTACGGGCGGCGCGGCGCAGGCGCTCCCAGTCCTCGCGGGCACCGTAGAGGCCGGGCCGGGCGTGCGGGTCATACGGGTCGGCGACCGGCGGCTCATGGTCCCGTACCAGGTCGAGGAGTTCGGGGATGCCCCGGCGGACGCCGGCCGCCAGGCCGACCAGCCGTTCCAGGTCGGCGGCGGGTCCGGCGGAGGTCCTGCCGAGCCGGGCGGCGAGCCGCTCCTCACAGGCGAGCACCGCCTCGCGGCCCTTCAGTACCCGCTCCAGCGCGGTGAGCAGCTGCTGGACCCCGCGCCGGGCGGTGGGCACGGCCGAGGGCGGCAGGGTGGGGAGTTCGGCCTCGATGGCGGGGACGCTGATGGCGTACATCGTCGTCGGCCGGGCCCCGGGGGCGGCCCCTTCCGGGGCCCGGTGCACGGCCGCCACCAGGCCGACGACGGCCTGCCGCTCGCGGTCCCACAGCGGCCCGCCGCTGAAGCCCTCGGTGACCTGCGCGCCGCCGAGCACGTCCAGCGCGATCCAGGGCGGGGCGGAGACCCGGGGCACGGCGCGCACCGTGGGCAGCGGATTGCCGCTGGCCCATAAGGCGATGGTCTCGTTGGCGTAGTTGTGCTGGAGGAACGGGGCCGGTTCGGCGCCCTCGGGTGCGGCGCCGGTCAGCTCCAGGACGGCGAGATCGCCGTGGTACGGCACCCGGCCGGGCTCGACGGGCGCGCTCCCGGCCGCCGAGGCCCGCGGCGGCACCCACATCTCCCGTAAGACCCGGGCGGTCAGGTCGCGTCCGGCCGCGACATGGGGCAGCCGGAGGGTGACGGTGTCGCCGGGGCCGGGGGTCTGCTGGGCGAAACGGTCCCTGCCCAGCGCGCTGTTGACGACATGGGCGCAGGTCAGGACGAGGCGTTCGGCGACCAGCACCCCGGCGCCGATGGCGTGCTCGCCGTGGCGTACGGAGGCGAAGGACTGCTGGAGCGGGGTGTCCGGGCCCGCGCCTGCGATCACGGGGCCGTCCCGCCGGGTTCCCCCGCGCTCCGGCCGAGGTTCCAGGTGGCCGAGACCTTGAAGCTCGCGTCTCCCTTTCCGGCGAACACCCCGAGGCTCAGATCTGAGCCGAGGGTGACACCGAACTCCACGGTGACCTCGTCGGGCCGGTGGCTGCCGGCGGCGATCGAGCGGTGGATCTGGCCGAGGACGCCGCCGAGCGGCCGCAGGGCCTCTTCGAGGGCCTCCCCGCCGCGGGTCAGCGCCCGGCCCATCCGGCTCTCCACGCTGACCGGCTGGGCGGAGCCGAACTCCTCGGGCAGCTCCAGCTCGCCGTCGGTGCCGGACTGCTGCCGTCCGTCGCCGGACGGCGGTTGTGCGCCGGAGTGTTCGTGAGTGCCCGGACGGCCGGTGGCGGCCGGCTCCTCGGCCCGCAGCCACACGACGGTCGCCTCATCGATTCTGAGAGCCACATCCCCCATGCCGGTCAGTCTGACATGAGCCGCCGGGCCACCGCCCGCACTTTCCCACCCTTTTTCCGCCACCGCACCCACAGTCACCTGCGAAAAGGGCACGGAAAGGGCAGGGAAGGGGCATCGCCGCGCTAGCCCTGGAGCACCGCGCGCGCCAACTGCCGGGACTGGGCGACGAGTCGGTCCTCAGAGTCCCAGACCTCGGCGTCCTCCTCCAGGAAGCCGCCGGCGAGGTTGCGGGTGGTGATGGCGACCCGCAGCGGGCCGGGGGCGGGGCGGCAGCGGATGTGGGCGGTCAGTTCGACGGTGGGGACCCAGCCGGACAGGCCCATCTCGAAGGCGGTGGGCGGCAGCGCGTCGACGGTCAGCAGGAGGGAGAGCGGGTCGGGTTCGCGGCCGTCGGCCAGGCCGAACCAGGCGCGCATCTCGCCCTTGCCGGAGGGGGCGCCGACGGCCCAGCCCGCGGTCGCCGGGTCCAGCCGGAGGGCGAGCCGCTCGGCGATGGCGGTGCTGCCGGGGATCGCGGGGCGGCCGCCGGGTGCACTGTCCGTACCCAGGCAGTGCTCGTACGGCGGGATGGCCGGGGGTTTGGCGGTGGTGCGGACGTCGTCGGGCAGCGCGCCGAGGTCGCCGTACGCGGCGAGCACCCGCAGCCGCTCGACCTCGCTGCCGTCCTCCGCGAACTGGACGAGGGTGGCGGTGCCGGTCGACATCGTGCGGCCGGTGCGGACCACTTCGGTGCGGATCACCGCGGGGCCGGGGACCGAGGCCGTGAGGTAGTGCGCGGTGACCGACATCGGGTCGGGGTGCGGGAGGGCGTCGCCCAGGGCGCGGCCCATGAGGGCGAGGAGGTAGCCGCCGTTGACCGCCTGGATGATCGTCCAGCCGGCGGAGAGGTGGGCGTCATAGACGCCGGGTGCGCGGCGGGTGACCGCCGTGTCGCGGTCGAACTCGCTGGTGCGGTGGGTCGCCAGAGCCATGGGTTGCACGCTACACGGGATGGTTACCGACCGGTAGTGTCAGTTTTTACGGCCTCGGGCGGAACCACTCCTTCCACGCCTGCGATGATGTGCGCCATGCTTCACGTCCTCTACCTGGCGGGTGTCGCGGCCTTCGCGGCGAGTGGGGTGCTGGCCGCCTATCGCGCCAACATGGACCCCTTCGGCGGGCTGGTGCTCGCCTTCGCCGCGTCCATCTCCGGCGGCACGCTGCGCGATCTCATCCTCGACCGGCAGCCGCTGTACTGGACGCACGACTGGGTACTGCTGACCGTGATCATCTGCGTCGGCGTGGGCACCATGATCTATCTGCGCTTCTGGCAGCTGCCGCACAAATCGCTGCTGGTGGTCGACGCGATTGGACTGTCCGTGGTCACGGTGATCGGGGCGCGCGCCGCGATCGGCGCGGGCGCCACCCCGCTCGCCGTGATCATCCTGGCGGTGCTGACCGGAGTCACCGGTGAGGTCGTCCGCGATGTGCTGTGCGGGGAGTTCCCGCCGCTGTTGCTGCGGGAGGACGTCTACGCGATCGCCGCGCTGGCCGGCGCCTGCTGCTACCTGCTGCTGGACCACCTCGGCACCGGAGCCACCCCCGCCGCCGCGATCTCGGCGGGGGTGGTCTTCGGACTGCGGATGGGGGCGGTCTACCTCGGGCTGCATCTGCCGCGGCCGCAGCAGCTGCGCCCCCGGGGCGGCGGGCCGGACGCCGGCTGACCGCAGCGCCCGGCCTACTCGGGCAGCGCCGGCTTGCTGTCCGTGGTCAGCCAGGCGTCGAAGAGGTCGTCCAGCTGCTGCCCGGAGATTTTCTCGGCGAGGGCGATGAACTGGGAGGTCTCCGCGTTGCCGTAGCGGTGGCGGGCGGTCCAGGCCGGCAGCAGCTCGAAGAACGCCTTGTCGCCGATCCGCTCCCGCAGCACCTGGAGCGTCATCGCGCCCCGGACGTAGACCGCGCCCGCGAACATGGTGTCCCGCTGCGGATCGGCGACCTTCACCTTCCAGAAGGCGTTGTCGGCCGGGATGCCGGCGTACTGCGCGCGGAGCGCGTCATGGGCGCTGCGGGTGCCGCGGTGCTCGGCCCACAGCCACTGCGCGTACGTGGCGAAGCCCTCGTTGAGCCAGATGTTCTGCCACCGCTTCACCGAGACCGAGTCGCCGAACCACTGGTGCGCCAGCTCATGGACGATGGTCGACTCGCTGCGCACCGCCGAGTAGACCGGCTTGGACTGCACCTCCAGGGAGAAGCCGGCCTGCGGCATGTCGTCGACGATCGCCCCGGTCACCTCGAAGGGGTACGGCCCGAAGACCTTCGACCAGTAGTCGGTGGCCTCCGCGGTGATGCCGTAGATGTCGACCTGGCCGGTGGGCAGGGTGGGGTCGGTGGCGACGTAGATGGGCGTGCCACCTGGCGTGGTACCCGTACGGACGTCGAACTTCCCGATGGTGGCGGTGGCGAGGTAGGTCGCCATCGGCCGGCTCTCGCGCCAGTGGGCGTACGAGCGGCCGTGCGCCTCCCGGGTGGCGACCAGCCGCCCGTTGGAGACCCCGGTCAGCCCCTTGGGGGCGTCGATGCGGATGTCGTAGGTCGCCTTGTCGCCCGGGTGGTCGCTGGAGGGGAACCAGGTCGAGGCGGCGTTCGGCTCGCAGGCGACGAAGACCCCGTCCTTGGTCTTCATCCAGCCGTAGTCGGAGCCGAAGACGATCGGGCCGCTCAGCGGCTTGGGGACGCCGTGGTAGGCGACGGTGACGGTGAACTTCGTGCCGTGGCGCAGCGGGAAGCCGGGACGGACGGTTATCTCGTCGCCGGATCTGCCGAAGTGGGCCCGACGTCCGTTCACCCGGACGCTGTCGACCGTCAGCTTCTGCAGATCGAGGTTGAAGGCGGAGAGGTTCTTGGTGGCACGGGCGGTGAGCGTGGTCCGGCCGTCGAGCCGGCCGCTGCCGGGCTGGTAGCTGACCCCGAGGTCGTAGTGCAGGGCATCGAAACCGCCGTTGCCCAGGGCGGGGAAGTACGGGTCACCGACGCCGGGGGCGCCGGGGGACGCGCCGGGAGCAGCGGCGATGGAGGCGGCCGAGGCCACGGCGGTGGCCAGGGCGAGCCAGCGGGAGGTGCGACGCGCAGAACGGGAGAGTGCCATGAGCCGTCCTTTCGGACACACGAACGGATGAAGAACAACCGCGCTGACTCTGCACCCTCCCGTGCCGCTTTGCCCGGGACTTTGCCAATTCCTCGGTGTTACTTACCAGTTGGCTCCTGGCCGGTCCCGCCGCCCCCGCCGGACGCACCGGCGGCCGGCGCCGGGTCGGGCGCGTTCTCGGGGTGGTGGCAGGCCACCTGGTGACCGGTCCGCAGCGCGACCAGCGGCGGCTCGGTGGTGGCACACACCTCGGTCGCCTTCCAGCAGCGGGTACGGAACCGGCAGCCGGACGGCGGGTTGATCGGCGAGGGCACATCGCCCGTGAGCAGGATCCGGTCGCGCTGGGTGCGCCGCTTGGGATCGGGCACCGGGACGGCGGACAGCAGCGCCTTGGTGTACGGGTGCATCGGCGACTCGTACAGGGCTTTGCGGTCGGCCAGTTCCACGATCTTGCCGAGGTACATCACCGCGATCCGGTCCGACACATGCCGGATGACCGAGAGGTCGTGGGCGATGATCACGTACGTCAGGCCCAGCTCCTCCTGGAGGTCGTCCATGAGGTTGACGACCTGGGCCTGGATCGACACGTCCAGCGCGGAGACCGGCTCGTCGGCGACCACCAGCTTGGGCTTGAGCGCCAGCGCCCGGGCGATGCCGATGCGCTGCCGCTGGCCGCCGGAGAACTCGTGCGGATAGCGGTTGTAGTGCTCCGGGCTCAGGCCCACCAGCTCCAGCAGCCGCTGCACCTCCTTCTTCACCCCGCCCTCGGGCTCGACGCCCTGGAGACGGAAGGGGGTGGAGACGATCCCGCCGATGGTGTGCCGCGGGTTCAGCGAGCCGTACGGATCCTGGAAGATCATCTGTACGTCCCGGCGCATCGGCCGCAGCCGGCCCGGGGACAGATGGGTGATGTCCTGGCCCTGGAACTCGATGGAGCCGCCGGTCGGTTCGTCGAGCCGGGTGATCAGCCGGCCCATCGTCGACTTGCCGCAGCCGGACTCGCCGACGACGCCGAGGGTCTCCCCGGGCCGTACGTCGAAGTCGATGCCGTCGACCGCCTGCACCGCGCCGACCTGCCGCTTGAGCAGGCCCTTGGTGATCGGGAAGTGCCGGACCAGACCGCGGACCTTCAGCAGCGGCGCGGCGTCGGCCGGGGCCTCCGTGGAGGCCCCCTTCTGGAGCGGGATCTTCTTGTTCTGGTCGTCAGTCGTCTCGGTCACAGCTTCGGCGCAATCTCTTCGGTCCAGATACGCTCCCGCTCCTCCTGCGACATATGGCAGGCGGAGGAGTGCCCTCCCCCGTCGGCTACGCCCCCATTGGCGGGGGTGCCCCCACTGCCGGCCTCGCGCAGCTCGGGGCGGACCGTACGGGTGAGGTTGTCCTTCGGCACATCCGCGTACGGGCAGCGGGGGTTGAAGGCACAGCCGGACGGGACGTTGATCAGGCTGGGCGGCGAGCCCTTGACCGGGATCAGCCGGTCCGTCTGGTCACGGTCGATGCGCGGCATGGACCCGAGCAGTCCCCAGGTGTAGGGGTGCCGGGGCTCGTAGAAGACCTTCTCGGCCGGGCCGCGCTCGACGCACCGTCCGCCGTACATCACCAGCAGATCGTCGGCGAGCTCGGCGACCACGCCGAGGTCGTGGGTGATGATGATGACCGCCGAGCCGAACTCCTTCTGCAGATCGCGGATCAGGTCCAGGATCTGCGCCTGGACGGTGACGTCCAGTGCGGTGGTCGGCTCGTCCGCGATCAGCAGCTCGGGGTTGTTCACCAGCGCCATCGCGATCATGGCGCGCTGGCGCATACCGCCGGAGAACTGGTGCGGATGGTCGTCGACCCGCTTGTCGGGCTGCGGGATGCCGACCCGGTCGAGCATCTCGACGGCCCGCTTGCGCGCGGTCTTCTTGTCCACGTCGTGGTGGACGCGGTAGGCCTCCATGATCTGGTTGCCGACCGAGTAGAAGGGGTGCAGCGCGGAGAGCGGATCCTGGAAGATCATCGCCATCTCGCGGCCGCGCAGCCGGCGCACCTCGTCCGGATCGGCGGAGACCAGCTCCTTGCCGTCCAGCCAGATCTCGCCGGACATGTCCACCTTGCTGCGCTGCTGGCGGGAGGCGCGGTGCAGGCCCATCACGGCGAGCGAGGTGACGGACTTGCCGGAGCCGGACTCGCCGACGATACCGAGCGTCCTGCCCTTCTCCAGGCTGAAGTTCAGGCCGTCGACGGACTTCACCAGCCCGTCGTCGGTGCGGAAGTGCACCTTGAGGTCCTTCACCTGGAGGAAGGCCGCCTTCCGCGGTGCTTCCCCGGTGGTGGCCGCGGCGGACCCGGCCGCCGCGGTCTCGGTCTTGTCCTCGGAGGAGTCGGTCACGAGAGCCTCACCCGCGGGTCGACGGCGGCGTACAGAACGTCCACCACCAGATTGCACAGGACGATGAAGAACGCGGCGAGCAAGGTGACGCCGAGAATGTTCGGCAGGTCGTTGGCGGTGATCGACTGGACCGCGAAGGCACCGACTCCCTGGAGGGAGAAGACCTGTTCGGTGATCAGCGCACCACCGAGCAGCAGGCCCAGGTCCATGCCGAAGACCGTGATGATCGGGGTGAGCGCGGCCCGCAGACCGTGCCGGACGACCACCTTGCGCTCCCGCAGGCCCTTGGCGCGGGCCGTACGGATGTAGTCCTCGCTCAGCGTCTCCAGCATGCCGGCCCGGGTGAGCCGGGCGTAGAGCGCGGAGTAGAGGAAGGACAGGGTGACCCAGGGCAGGACCAGGGTCCGGGCCCACAGGAACGGATCCTCCAGCAGCGGTACGTAGTCGCTGCGTTCGAAGATCGGCCACTGGTAGGTGAACAGGGCCAGCGCCAGCGCGCCGGTGAAGAACATCGGGAGGGAGACGCCGGCCAGTGCGACGCCCATCGCCATCCGGTCGAAGAGCGAGCCGGGGCGCAGCGCGGAGAGCACACCGGTGGCGACACCGGAGACGAGCCACAGCACGGCCGCACCGGCGGCCAGCGAGAGGGTCACCGGAAGCCGGGACTGGATCTCCGGCCAGACCTCGATATGCGTTTTGAAGGAGTAACCGAAGCACGGCACATGGCACTTGGCCGCTTCCGGACCGAATTTGTAGTCGACGCCGACGAAAATGCCCTTGAGGAAATCCCAGTACTGCTCGTACACGGGCTTGTCCAGGCCGAGATTCTTCTTCACCGCGGCGATGTCCGCGGGAGTGGGGGCCTTTCCGATGTACTGCTGGGCAAGCTGGTCGGTGCTCTGCCCGGCCAGCTTCGGCAACAGGAAGAAGATGCCGAAGGTGACCGCGCTGACGATCAGCAGCAGCACCACTGCGCTGATCAACCTGCGGATGATGTACGAGAACACGGGGATGCGGCGTCGGCGCCGCGGGCCGGCCGGAACCGGCCCGCGGACACCAATGCCTTCACCTGCCTTCCAGGGCTGCTACTTCTTGACGCCGATGTTGAGGTAGTCGTACTGACCGCTGAAGGCCGAGGTGGACACCAGGTTGGTGGCCTTGGGCGAGCGGTACATCAGGACCTTGAAGTAGGTGAGCGGAACGATCGCCGCCTGCTCCATCGTCTTCTTGTCGATCTCGGCGTACGCCTTCTCGCGGGCCGCCTTGTCGGTGTTGGCGATGGCGCTGTCGAGCAGCTTGTTGATCTCCGGGTCGTCCAGCTCCGACAGGTTGGTGTTACCGGACTGGCTGATCGCCTTGCCGTTGAGGATCTGCTGGAGGTAGCCGTAGCCGGTCGGGAAGTCCGAGCCCCACTGCATCATGATCAGGCCGACGTTGTTCTTCTTGTTGAACTTCGGCACACCGGCGTAGTCCGAGAAGTACTTGCTGGTCGGGTAGGACTGGATCTTGGCGGTGACACCGATCTTCTTGAGCGAGTCGATGACCGTGGTGGCCGCGTCGACCTCGTCCTGGCGGTCGTTGCGGGCCAGGATCGTGGTCGTGGCCTTACCGGCGCCGCACTTGTCCCAGTGCTTCTTGGCCTCGGTCAGATCCAGCTTGTCGCCGGCGTACTTCTGCGGGTACAGGTCGTACTTCTGGTAGCCGTCGATGTCGGTCGGCAGGACCGTGGAGGCCAGCTCACCGCGTATCGGACCGCCGAGCGAGGTCTGTACGGCCTTCTTGTCGATGGCGTACTGGACGGCCTTGCGGCACTCGATGTTGTCGAACGGCTTCACCTTGGTGTTGAGCGCCGTGTAGACCAGCCGCTGACCGAGCGTGTTGTCGGTGTTGGCCTTCTCCTTGGGGTCGGTCAGGAGCTGGGCCTGCGTCTGCCCGTCGACACCACGGCCGGCCAGGTCCACCAGGGTGTTACCGGACTTGAGGTCCTTGTCGATCGTCGACTGGGCGACCTTCAGATTCAGGACGATCTTGTCCGGCAGCTGCTTGCGCAGCGGGTCGGTCTTCGCGGACCACTGCGGGTTGCGGACCAGGGTGAGCTTCTTGCCCTCTTCGTAGCTCTCGAACTTGTACGAGCCGGTGGACAGCACGGACTTGGTGTAGTCGGCGCCCTTGTCCTTGGCCTGCGGGACCGGAGCGGTCTGCGGGGCGCTCACCAGGTAGTCGAACTCGGCGAACGGCTTCTTCAGGTGGAAGACGACCGTCTGCTCGTCCGGCGTCTCGATGGACTTCAGACCGGCCTTGCTCTTGTCCTTGTAGGGACCCTTGTAGCCGCCGTCGTTGTCCTTGAGGAACTGCTGGAAGTAGTTCGGGCCCAGCGAGAGGGTGTCGCGCGCGAAGTTGCTGCGCTCGACGGCGTACTTGACGTCCTGCGAGGTCACCGTGGAGCCGTCGTCGTACTTGACGCCCTTGCGGATCTTGTACGTCCAGGTCTTGCCGCCGTCGCTGGGCTTGCCCATCGACTCGGCGAGGTCCGGGACCAGCTCGTTGCCCTTGGGGCCGGGGCCCGGCTTGAAGGTGGTGAGCGGGCGTGCGTAGAGCCGGCTGAAGTTGTAGATGAAGGCGTAGTACGTGTTGCCCGGGTCGAACGACTCGGGGGCGTCGCTGATCGCGTAGGTGACCGTGCCGCCCTTCGCGTCCGAGGCGTTGACGATGCCCTTGGTGGCGGCGTTCGCCTCGCCCGAGCCTTCCGAGGAGCCCTTGCCCCCGCTGCAGCCGGCCAGCAAAAGGCCCGCACTGGTGATGGCCGCGACAGCCGCGACCGGAACTGACCTTCGCATTGGTCGGTGTCCCCTTCGTTCGTCGAGAAACGTCCGTACGTCGGTACGTGGGTACCTCGGTACGTCAGAACTGCAGAACTGCGAAAAACGCTGGTGAGACTTCTGAGCGGGTGCCAGGCACGGCCATCAGCGGCTGCGCGGATCCAGCGCGTCCCTCAGACCGTCACCGAGCAGGTTGAACGCCAGCACGGTGACGAAGATCGCGAGGCCGGGGACGATCATGTACTGAGGGTCGACCTCGTAGTACTTGACCGCCTGGTTGAGCATGCCGCCCCAGGACGCCTGGGGCGGTTGGATACCGACGCCCAGGAAGCTCAGCGCCGCCTCGAAGAGGATGTTGGAGGGGATCAGCAGCGTCGAGTAGACGATGATCGGACCCACCAGGTTGGGCAGCAGCTCACGGAAGAGGATGAACGGACCGCGTGCCCCCATGCCGCGGGCGGCGTCCACGAACTCCCGCTCGCGCAGCGACAGCGTCTGCGCGCGCACGATCCGCCCCATGTACGGCCAGTTGAAGAAGCCGATCACGAAGATCAGCACCGAGATGTGCAGCGGCAGGCCCTCCAGGCCGAAGGCGCCGCCCTGGAGCGAGGCGGAGATCGCGATGGCGAACAGCAGCAGCGGGAAGGCCAGGAAGACGTCCATCATCCGGCTGATGAAGGCGTCCACCCGCCCGCGGTAGAAGCCCGCGACCACACCGAGAACGGTGCCGATGGCGACCGACAGCAGGGTCGCGCCGAACGCCACGATCAGCGACACCCAGGAGCCCTCCAGGATCCGGGCGAGCAGATCGCGGCCGAACTTCGGGTCCACACCCAGGGGGTGGTCCCCGCTCATCCCGCCGAAGTCACCCTTGGGGAGCGTGGTGTTGGGGTCGATCAGCGACTGGTTGGGGTTGTTGGGGTCCAGCCCCAGCAGCGCCTGGATCGGGCGGGAGAGCGCGGCGAGGGCGATGAGCAGGATGACAACGATGGCACCGGCCACCGCGACCTTGTCCCGCCGGAAGCGCAGCCAGGCGATCTGACCGAGCGAGCGCCCCTCGATCCGCTTTCCTTCCACGCCTTTCAGCACCGCTTCCGGCTGCGCCTCAGCAGCTGCTCCGGTGGTCTCGATCGGTGCGGTCACGGTGCCTTTGACCCCTCTCGGCCGACAGTGGCCGGCCCCTGCCCCGCCGCGGTAGCGGCCTTCTTCACATCACTGGTGCAAGTCATGCAGGCATCGCGGAAGTTCGCGTTTTATGGAAATTCAAAAGGTGCGCGACGCCGTTCTCGGATGACGCTCGTACAAAGGCCCGACGGCCCTCTGCTGCCGGAGTCTTCATCCGATTCGCGATCAGTCACCAGCCCTGAAGGGGAAAGGATGCGTAACTGTGATGTGGTCCGCGACATTCCGTTATACGGACGAAAGTTCAGGCTGAGCGGTGTGTATACCCGTGAGAAGGGGGCTCAACTGCGGGGCGCTTGGGATGAATTCACCCCAAGCCCGGCGCCGGGACTGGCGCGCCGGGCGTCAGTACGGACGCGGGTAGCCGTAGCCGTAGGAGGGCGCGGGGGCCTGCGGCTGGACGTAGCCGTCACGGTCGAAGAAGGGGCGCGTGGAGGCCCGCATCCACATGCCGACGGGGTCGTACTCGTCGTTCATCGCGACCGTGGAGACGGGCAGACCGTCCGGAACCGCGCCGATCGACTGCTGGATCATCAACCGCACCGAATCCACCGCTGGTTGGCCGGTGTCGTACAGATCCAGACCGATCGCCAGATACGGGGCGCCCAGCGCGGGCTGCACCCACGCCCGGCGCAGCGACCGGACGGCGGGCGTCCGGTGCGCGTTCTGGGCCAGCAGCGCGTAGAACTGCGGGATGTCGATCACCGGCTCCGAGATCCGCAGCGGCCCGGCGGGCAGCCGGTCGAGGCCGCCGGCGATACGGCGCAGATCCAGCCAGGGGATGCCGACGCCGCCGCCGGGAGCATGCGGATTCAGCCACAGGCCCCAGCGGTCGGGGAAGAGCGCGGCGGCGATTTCGGTACCGGTGACCACCTCGTGGTCACGGTTCCAGCCGGACGCGGCGAGCTCGGGCGCCGAGGTCACACACGGCGCATAACCGAGGCCCTCGACCTCCATGTTTCCGTACTGCGCGTCGGGCATACCGGCCCGCCCCTGCCAGAGCAGCATCCAGACCTGGCCCGCGGCGAGCGATTGCAGCAGCGCCTCATAGGCGTCGTAACGTCCGGGCGAGACCTGCTGGAGCAGCTGCTCCAGCTGCCCGGCCGCCGCCGGCCCCTGATGCGCACCCGCGCTCACGTGGTCCGTCCCTTCTCTCCGCAGGGCACGTGAGGGTGCGCCCGCCTGTCATCCAACCAGCTTAGGGCTTGCCCTACGGGTGGTCCCGGGAGTAGAAGGGCCGCACCCGCTCCAGCATCCAGTCGGCGACCGGGTCGCCCTGGGCGAGGTCGAGCATCACGAGTTGTACGGGCCAGGGCAGCGGTACTGCGCCGAGCGCACGTCCGAGGGCTGACAGTACCGTCTCGCGGGCGGTGCCGTCGTGCAGCGCGGTGGCATCCGCCGCGACCTGAACACCGACGAACAGCGCGGGCGTGTCGCCCTCGACGCTTGCCAGGGCACGCCGGGCAGTCAGGACAATTCCGGCGCCGGAGAACTCCAGCCCGGCGGAGGCCAGGAAGTCCACCGGCTCGTCCTGCCAGTCCGGCTCGAAGAGCCGTACCCGGCCGCCGCTCGGCAGCCCCTCGAACTCCGGGTGCCCCGGCCGCCGCTCCCGGCACAGTTCGGCCACCGCGGGCGGCGGCAGCGGGACACCGACCGTGCCGTCGGGGTTGACCGCGATGCCGATCTGCGGCGGCAGACCGCGGGCGAACTCCCGGGCCGGGGCGACGGTGAAGGACATATGCGAGCCGATCACCCGCAGGAATTCCTGTTCGGAGCTGTAGACCGGGACGTAGTGCGCCCCGTCGAGCTCGACGGTGGGCAGATCGAGGCCGCGGGCGCCGGGACCCGCGCTCTCCGGGCCGCCGCCCTCGGGCAGCGGCACCCACAGCCGGCTACGGCCGAGGACCTCGACGATCCGGCCGCCGGCGCCCGGGTGTCCGACCGACGCGGACAGCACCTCTTCGAGCTCGTTCGCCGGCCATGCCAGCTGCGGTATCCCCTGCTCCGGAAATGTCATTCGTCCCACCCGTTCCAAACCGCGCCATCTGGCCAAAGACCCTAGACGAGAAGGCGCGCGATGTGGTGTGCGGGGGCGTGCCCGGGCGCATCAGTGGAAGGCGAGGGTCTCCAGCGCGCTCGCCGCCCGCCGGTCGAGGAGGACGGCGGAATGGAAGCCCTTCGGCAGCCGGGACGATTCCGCGGCGCCGACCAGCCGGCCCACCGCCCCGCGGTGCCGGGCGAAGGCGTACCCCGACACCCCGCGGCCCCGTGACTCCTGACCGGAAAGCGCCACCTCGGGCGCCACATCGAGCAGCACCAGATGCGCCCCGCGGCCGCCGCGCCGGGCCGCGCGCGCGATCCAGCGGCGCACCCACGCCAGCGTCCCGCAGTCGTGCACCACCACACTGGCGCCGGAGCGCAGCGCCCGACCCAGGGTCAGATAGTGGGCGGCCCGGACCAGCGGGCGGTAGAGCCCGTACGGCAGCCGGCGCAGCCTGCCGTGCTCCCAGCGCTCGCGGACGTCCTGGGAATCGATGCGGTGCACGACGGCGCCGTGCCCGTCCAGCGACGGCACGACCCGATGCATCAGGGTGCTCTTGCCGCTGCCCGGCAGGCCGGAGACCACCACCAGGTCGCCGGCCGGGAACCGCAGCTCGGTGGCGCCGGGCGGGCGCCGCTCGCCCCGCAGGTCCACGACCGCGGTGCGGCGTCCGGGCCGGATGACGGCCCGCCGCGCACGGCCGGGCCGGGACATGGCGGCGGACGGCGCCGTCGGCACGACGTCCGGGGGCACGACCCCTGAAGTCGCCCCGAATGCCGCTTCGCTGTGCACCGTGATCGCCCTCCCCGCCCGTTCTGGTCCGGTTCGCGTCCGTCCCCTACCCGCAGAGTGTCAAGAAAAGGTAATGCCCATCAAGGTGATTGTCCGATCTGCCCACGTCGTGGGCGGGGCGGCGGCGGGGGCTCCTTTATCCGGCGATCCCGTGCAATGATGTGGCCGCCACGTGCACATCACAGCTCACCTGTGCACCGCCAACTGCATACCGGCCGCTTGAACCCGCGCGGGAGAGTCCCCGGCCGCCACGGCGGGGCGCCGAAGGAGCAAGTCCTCCCTTGAATCTCTCAGGCCCCTATACCGCACGGGCGAGGCAGATCTGAAAAGCGAGCCGCTGCCCGGCTGACGGGGGCGGCTCCACCCAAGGTGCAAACCGGGTCCGTTCGCGGGATACCGGTGAACCTCTCAGGTTCCGATGACAGATGGGGAGAACGTCTTGTCACCCCTGCCTGGGAGCCCAGAACCATGACTGATGCCCCCCGCCGTACCGCGCTGGATGCCACCCATCGCGCGCTCGGCGCGACCATGACCGACTTCGCCGGCTGGGACATGCCGCTGCGCTACAGCAGCGAGCGGGACGAGCATGTCGCCGTCCGTACCCGCGCCGGACTCTTCGACCTCTCCCACATGGGTGAGATCACCGTCACCGGGCCGCAGGCCGCCGACCTGCTCGACTACGCGCTGGTCGGCAACATCGGCGGCGTCAAGACGGGCCGCGCCCGCTACACCATGATCTGCGAGGACAAGGGCGGCATCCTCGACGACCTGATCGTCTACCGCCTCGCCGACCAGGAGTACATGGTCGTCGCCAACGCCTCCAACGCCCAGGTGGTGCTGGACGCGCTCACCGCTCGGGCGGGCGGCTTCGACGCCGCGATCCGCGACGACCGGGACGCCTACGCACTGCTCGCGGTGCAGGGCCCGGAGTCCCCCGGCATCCTCAAGAAGCTGACGGACGCCGATCTGGACGGTCTGAAGTACTACGCGGGGCTGCCCGGCACGGTCGCCGGGGTGCAGGCGCTGATCGCCCGTACCGGCTACACCGGTGAGGACGGCTTCGAGCTGTTCGTCCGGCCGGCCGACGCGGTCGCCCTCTGGGAGGCGCTGACCGAGGCGGGCAAGGACGCCGGTCTGGTGCCCTGCGGGCTGTCCTGCCGGGACACCCTGCGCCTGGAGGCGGGCATGCCGCTCTACGGGCACGAGCTGACCACCGCGACGACGCCGTTCGACGCGGGCCTGGGCCGGGTCGTGAAGTTCGAGAAGACCACCAACGGCGGGGACTTCGTGGGCCGCGAGGCCCTGGCCGAGGCCGCCGAGCGCGCCGAGACCCGGCCGCCGCGCAAGCTGGTCGGGCTGATCGCCCAGGGCCGCCGGGTGCCGCGGGCCGGATACCCGGTCGTCACGGCCGACGGCACGGTCATCGGCGAGGTCACCTCCGGGGCCCCGTCCCCCACGCTCGGCAAGCCGATCGCCATCGCCTATGTCGACGCGGCCTACGCCACCGCGGGCACGGAGGGTGTCTGCGTGGACATCCGTGGAAGCCATGAGCCGTACGAGGTCACCGCGCTGCCGTTCTACAAGCGGCAGAAGTAACCGTTCCTCCACGGCAGGCGGCGGCGCGCGCCCGCGCGTCTCACCGCGCAAGACGTTCCCCCGGACTTCGTCCGGGTGGTGCCCCCCTTCACGATCACACCCTCGCGTACAGGAGAATCGAGCCATGAGCAACCCCCAGCAGCTGCGCTACAGCAAGGAGCACGAGTGGCTGTCGGGCGCCGAGGACGGCGTCTCGACGGTCGGCATCACCGAGCACGCGGCCAACGCGCTCGGCGACGTCGTCTACGTACAGCTCCCTGAGGTCGGCTCCACGGTCGCGGCGGGCGAGACCTGCGGTGAGCTGGAGTCGACGAAGTCGGTCAGCGACCTCTACTCGCCCGTCGACGGTGAGATCGCCGAGATCAACGAGGATGTCGTCAACGACCCCTCGCTGGTGAACTCCGCCCCGTTCGAGGGCGGTTGGCTGTTCAAGGTGAAGATCAGCGGCGAGCCGGGCGACCTGCTCTCGGCCGACGAGTACGCCGCCTTCATCCAGAGCTGAGCCCCCGGCTCTCCCCCGCTCCCGGGCCTGCCCGGACGGGAGCCCCGACCGCCACCGCCCGCGCGGAAGCTCCCCCGGACCCCGTCCGGTAAGGCCCCTCGCGCCCCTGACTCCCCAGGAACACTCATGTCGCTTCTCAACAGCTCCCTCCATGAGCTCGACCCCGACGTCGCCGCCGCCGTCGACGCCGAGCTCCACCGCCAGCAGTCCACCCTCGAAATGATCGCGTCGGAGAACTTCGCTCCGGTCGCCGTCATGGAGGCCCAGGGCTCCGTCCTCACCAACAAGTACGCCGAGGGCTACCCCGGCCGCCGCTACTACGGCGGCTGTGAGCACGTCGACGTGGTCGAGCAGATCGCCATCGACCGCATCAAGGCGCTCTTCGGTGCCGAGGCCGCCAACGTCCAGCCGCACTCGGGCGCCCAGGCCAACGCCGCGGCCATGTTCGCGCTGATCAAGCCGGGCGACACCATCCTGGGTCTCAACCTCGCCCACGGCGGGCACCTGACCCACGGCATGAAGATCAACTTCAGCGGCAAGCTCTACAACGTGGTGCCGTACCACGTCGACGAGAAGACCAACCTGGTCGACATGGAGGAGGTCGAGCGCCTCGCCAAGGAGCACCGCCCCAAGCTGATCGTGGCCGGCTGGTCCGCCTACCCCCGCCAGCTCGACTTCGCCGCCTTCCGCCGGATCGCGGACGAGGTCGGCGCCTACCTGATGGTCGACATGGCGCACTTCGCCGGTCTGGTGGCGGCGGGCCTGCACCCCTCCCCCGTGCCGCACGCCCACGTGGTCACCACCACCACCCACAAGACCCTCGGCGGCCCCCGCGGCGGTGTGATCCTCTCCACCCAGGAGCTCGCCAAGAAGATCAACTCCGCGGTCTTCCCGGGCCAGCAGGGCGGGCCCCTGGAGCACGTGATCGCCGCCAAGGCCGTCTCCTTCAAGGTCGCCGCCTCCGACGACTTCAAGGAGCGCCAGCAGCGCACCCTGGACGGCGCCCGCATCCTGGCCGAGCGCCTGGTGCAGGACGACGTCAAGCAGCACGGCGTCTCGGTCCTGTCCGGCGGCACCGACGTCCACCTCGTCCTGGTCGACCTGCGCGACTCCGAGCTGGACGGCCAGCAGGCCGAGGACCGCCTCCACGAGGTCGGCATCACGGTCAACCGCAACGCCATCCCGAACGACCCCCGCCCGCCGATGGTCACCTCCGGCCTGCGCATCGGCACCCCGGCCCTGGCCACCCGTGGCTTCCAGGCCGAGGACTTCCGCGAGGTCGCCGACATCATCGCCGAGGCCCTCAAGCCCAGCTACGACGCCGACGCCCTCAAGGCCCGGGTCACCGCGCTCGCGGACAAGTTCCCGCTCTACCCGTCGCTGTGACCCGTCACCTCCGCTGAACCCCCGCCCCGCCGCCATCCGGCGGGCGACGGGCCACGGAGCGTGAGCCCGGGGCCGACCGCCCCGGGCTCACGGCCACCGGCCCGGCTCCTCCCCTCCCGCAGGTCCCGGCGGTTCCCGGTGAGACCTGCGGCACACCGTGCCGGCCCGGCGGACGGCGACAGCCCCGCCACAGCACCGGTCCAGCGGGCCCCGGCCCGCACTCGCTTCCGGACGCCGGACCGCCGCCCACGCGGCCACCGGGCCCCCGACGGCCCGGCCCCCACACGGCCGGCCTCCGGTTCCGTATCCACCCCGACACCCACTGTTACCCCTGACGACGGGCGCCCGAGGGTTTCCGTCCGACGGCGCTGCGCCGCGTCCGCGTTACGCTCGACAAACGGCGCAGAAACACCCCCTCCTGCCCCATAGCTCCACCGTCCACCACGAGCAGACAAGGGAGTCCGCCCCCGTGGCCATCTCCGTCTTCGACCTCTTCTCCATCGGCATCGGCCCCTCCAGCTCCCACACCGTCGGCCCGATGCGCGCCGCCCGGATGTTCGTCGGACGCCTCAAGAAGGACGGCCTGCTCTCCCAGACGGTCCGCGTCCGCGCCGAGCTCTTCGGCTCGCTCGGCGCCACCGGCCACGGCCACGGCACCCCCAAGGCCGTCCTCCTCGGCCTCGAAGGCCACTCCCCCCGCACCGTCGATGTCGAATCCGCCGACGACGAGGTCGAGCGCATCCGCACCACCAAGCGGCTGCGCCTGCTGGGCGCCGAAATAGGCAGCGCCCACGAGATCGACTTCGATGAATCGACCGAGCTGATCCTGCACCGCCGCCGCGCGCTGCCCTACCACGCGAACGGCATGACGCTCTTCGCCTACGACGCCGCGGACGCCCCCCTGCTGGAGAAGACGTACTACTCGGTGGGCGGCGGCTTCGTCGTCGACGAGGACGCCGTCGCCGGCGAGAACCCGATCGTGCCCGACGACACCGTCCTGACCCACCCCTTCCGCACCGGCGACGAGCTGCTGCGGCTGGCCCAGGACACCGGTCTGTCGATCTCCGCCCTCATGCTGGAGAACGAGAAGGCCTGGCGCACCGAGGACGAGATCCGCGCCGGGCTGCTGGAGATCTGGCAGGTCATGCAGTCCTGTGTGACCCGCGGTACGAGCCGCGAGGGCATCCTGCCCGGCGGGCTGAAGGTCCGCCGCCGCGCCGCCCACTCCGCCCGCCAGCTGCGCTCGGAAGGCGACGCCACCGCCCGCGCGATGGAGTGGACCACGCTCTACGCGATGGCCGTGAACGAGGAGAACGCGGCCGGCGGCCGGGTGGTCACCGCCCCCACCAACGGCGCGGCCGGCATCATCCCCGCCGTTCTGCACTACTACATCAACTTCGTGCCCGGCGCCGACGAGGAGGGTGTCGTCCGCTTCCTGCTCGCGGCCGGCGCCATCGGCATGCTCTTCAAGGAGAACGCCTCCATCTCCGGCGCCGAGGTCGGCTGCCAGGGCGAGGTCGGCTCGGCCTGCTCGATGGCCGCCGGCGGCCTCGCCGAGGTCCTCGGCGGGTCCCCCGAGCAGGTGGAGAACGCCGCCGAGATCGGCATGGAGCACAACCTCGGCCTGACCTGCGACCCCGTCGGCGGCCTCGTCCAGATCCCGTGCATCGAGCGCAACGGCATGGCCGCCGTCAAGGCCGTCACCGCCGCCCGGATGGCGCTGCGCGGCGACGGCCGCCACCACGTGTCCCTCGACAAGGTCATCAAGACCATGAAGGACACCGGCGCCGACATGAGCGTCAAGTACAAGGAGACGGCGCGGGGCGGGCTGGCGGTCAACATCATCGAGTGCTGAGAGGGTGCCGGGCCCGGCCGCGCGTCGTCGACGACCGTGTCCTGGCCCGGCACCCGGGATCGGGGCGCCGTGCGGAAGCGGACACGGCGCCCCGAGGCGTATCAGGTGACCGGGAGCGGGGTGGCCGGGGCCGGCGGCGGCCAGGGCGGTGACCCGGGGCTATCTGCCGATCTCCCAGGCGAAGGGCGGGAGTTCGCGGGCCCGGGAGTAGACCTCCAGGGCCTGCGGCGCGGGGACGAAGGGGTGGACCCGGGCGCCTTCGAGGCCGGCCAGCAGGCGGGCGCAGTGGTGGACACAGCCGGCGGACTCCCGGCCGTGGCGGTCGACGATGGTGGCCGCGTCCCGCGGTCCCTCGCACGGCGTGGGGTCCTTGGCGGCGGCGGCCGGGCAGCGCCCGTGGGACGCGGCGGGCGCACCGGCGGTGCGCCACGGCGGTGGGGTGTCGAGTGGCTGGTTCATCGGTGCGTTCCCCCTGGTGGTGCGGTGGTACGTGCCGTGAGCGGCGCCGTGGCCGGATCGCTTCGCCGTCCCGGCGCCCAGGACAGTGCTGCTCGGCGCGGGACCTCTCCATGCCGCCTTGGCGAAGACCTGGTCCGATCGTCAGCTCTTCATGGGAATGGGTGCCGTGGGGCGGCCGGGCGCCGGGCCGTGGAGGCGCGGCGGCGCGTACCGGCCCGGTCAGGCGCGGTCCGGGCCGCGGAGCGCGAACGGCTCCAGAAGCAGCGCGAGAGCGAGCAGTCCGGCCGCCAGGAACCAGCCGCCGAGGACATCGCCGGGCCAGTGGACGCCCAGGTAGACGCGGGTGAGGCCGACTCCGGCGGCCCAGAGGGCGAGCACCACGCACCAGGTGCGGGCCACGGCGGGGCGGGCGCGCCGGGCGATGCCCCAGGCCAGGATTCCGGCCGCCAGCGCCGAGGTGGTGGCGTGGCCGGAGGGGAACGCGTATCCGGAGGCGGGACCGGTCCAGTCGGCGGCCGGCGGGCGGGGGCGGGCGAGCAGCTCCATCAGGCCGTAGCGGATCGCCTGGCCGGCGGCGAGGACGACGACGGCACAGCACACCGCGCGCAGCCGCCCGCGCGCCCGCCGGCCGGCCAGCAGACCGGCGAGCACCGCCATCAGATACGGGACCGGGCCACTGCCGGTGGCGGTCAGCGCGCCGGCCATGGAGCGCGCGGGCTCCCCGCGGTGCGCGGCGGACCAGCGGACGGCGGCCTGTTCGGCGGCGAGCGGGACGCCGTGCCGTACGGAGACCGCCACGGCCGTGGCGGCGAAGAGCGCCGCGCAGGCCGCGGCGACGGTGAGGAGGGCGGCGGTATCGCGGCGCGGGGGCGGCGCCGGCCGTGGCGCTTCGGCCGCCGGCCCCGGTCCCGATTCCGGTCCCGGCCCCGAGGCGGTCACCGCGCGGCCACCGAGGGGTGCGGGCGGGTGGTCCGGAGGCCGGTTGCGGCATACGGGGCGACGGCGGTGCCGAGCGCTTGGGACCGCGTGGACAGGGAGCCGGCTTCGCCCCCGTTCACGGTCTGGGCAGCCCTTCTCACCTGCGGAAAGGCGGCGGCTACGGCCATGTCGGCGGCCCCTCGGACAATGGGTTGCGGGCCTGCCGTGCGACCGGCCCGACCGACTACCGTCACATCGACGGTCTACGGCACTGTAACGGTCTACGGCACTGTGGACGACGAACAGGTGGAGGGCGTGCCATGGCGGAGACAGCACCTGTGCGGCGGCGCCCGTCCGGCGAACTGGAGGCGAGCGTGCTCGCGGCGCTCTGGGCGGCCGAGGGCCCGCTGAGCCCCGCCGAGGTGCAGAGCGCCCTGGGCGGACGGCTCGCGCGCACCACCGTCACCACGATCCTCACCCGGCTGCATGACAAGGGGGCGGTGTCCCGCTCCCGGGCCGGCCGGGGCTTCGCGTACTCGCCCCTACAGGACTCCGCGGGGCTGACCGCCCGGCGGATGCGCAAGGAACTCGACAAGCAGCCCGACCGCGGCGCCGCGCTCGCCCGCTTCGTCTCCCAACTGGCCGGTGAGGACCAGGACTTGCTGCGGAATCTGCTCGGAGGGGCGGGGGGCGGTGTACCTGCGTCTCCCCCGTCGTGACCGGAGCCGGATGACGAGTGCGGCGGCGGTGACGGTGCCCGGGAAGACGTATCCGCGCTGGGCGTCCCGGGAGGGAAAGGGGAAGGGTTCCACCCGGTCGCGGGTGGAACCCTTCCTGTGAGGTGTACTGCCCGGCCGGGCTACTCCTGGGCGGTGCCGCGCCGGCGCATCCACCACATGAGGCCACCGCCGGCCGCCGCGAGCACCGCGGCGATGCCTGCGATCAGGCCGATGGGGGTGTTGCTGCCGGTGTCGGCAAGATCGCCGTCAGGGTCGCCCGGCGTGGATGTGGCCGAGGGCTGTCCGCCGCTGCTGTGGGTCGGGTCCGGCGTGCCCGGCGTGGAGGGCTGGTCCGTCGGGGTCGGCTTACCGGTGTGCGACGGGGTGGGTGTCGGGGTGGGTGTGGGGTCGCCGCCCGGGTCCTCGCCGCTTTCGTCGCCGCCGGGTCCGGCGCCGAGGTAGAGGGTGTCGGTGTCCCGGTAGGAGGTGTCATCGGATTCGCGGGAGTTGCGGGTGGTGTTGTCCAGGTCCCGGTTCTCCAGGTTGAAGCGCGTCTTACTGATGTTGCGCTTGGGCTGCCTGGAGAAGTCGACGCCGCCGACGCCCTGCTTGTAGATCTTGCCGCCGTACTCCAGCTCGAACCACTCGATGCCTTCCTTGTACGACTTCATGTACGTGTCCCAGACCTTCTCGCGGGTCCAGTCCTGGTGCGGGGGCCGGATCGGCCACGCGGACACATCATTGGAGTTGATGATCCGGTGGAAGTCCGTCGGCGACTTGGCGTCGGCCTGGCGGATGTACTCGGCGGCGACGCGAGCGTTGTAGACGGCGCGCAGCTCGGCGTACTTGGGGTCCTTGTTCACCCGCTCCTGGATGATCGGGACGATGTTGGCGTTGACCGACACCTCGATCCGCTTCTTCTCGGCGTCCGAGAGGTCGGTGCACTCGGTGGAGCCGGGGACGGTGTAGTCCACGTCCAGCCACTCGGCGGAGACATCCATCGGCGAGTCGAGGATGTAGATCCCGCCGTCCTGCTCCCGGACCTTCGCCTCGTCGGGCTCGATCCAGAACCGGGTACCGGGGAAACACGGCATGCCGTTGCGGCGCGGCGCGGTGTCCCAGTAACGCTTACCCTCCACGTGCTTGTTCGGGTTCAGCGCCTCGGAGAAGTCGTGCTTCATGAGCAGATCCGCGTCGAGAAGGACACGGCCGGCGTCGGTCTTGCCGAACTTCGCGTCCATGACCTTGCCCGGCTGGTCCGGGTTCAAGTTGACCCAGAACTTCTCAGGGGTCAGCGCGAGCCAGGTGAACAGGGCGTCGGAGGAGAGCTGCATCCTCTTCTCGCCGCCGAAGCCGGGGTTGTTGTCCGGGTCGGGCATCTGGTCGGCACGCATGGAGTACTGCATGCCCTTGCCCTTGCCGAGACCACCGACGTAGCGGAGCTCCATGGTGGTGAAGTCGACGCCACCAGGGCCGCCCCTGGGGAGGGTGCCCCTCGGGTCGAGGCGGTTGGCATCCCTCTGGTAGCGCTTGGCCTCTTCCAGGGTCTTCCCGGAGGAGAGGGCGCGCTGGTTGGCGGGGCCGCGGGTGCCGCAGTTGTTGGCGCCGGCCGCCATGAGCTGCGTCCCCGTGCCGCCGCCGGTCTGGCAGGCGGGGGCGAACCACCGCTGGTGGTCGGAGAATCCGCGGATCGGGGTGGTCTTGGGCACCGGGTTGTAGAACCGCTGGTTACCGCGGACCTGCCCGGTCTTGCCGTTTCGCATGGCGCGGACGTCGCGTTCCAGGTCGTTGATGTGCTTGACCTGACCCTTGGTGAACTTCTTCGCACCGGTGAAGCGGAAGGTGTGCTGGGGCATCGACTTGGCGACGACCCGGTCCTTCGCGAGCTGCTTGGCGGTCAGCTTGCTGTTGGATTTGAACTCGTTGAACTCTTTGGTCTTCTGGTTGTAGGCGTCGTAGCGGCGCTCGCCGACCTTGGCGCCGTTCTTGTCGAACAGCTCGACGGTGACCTCACACAGCCAGTCCGGGCCGATCAGGCGGTAGTCCTTGACGAGCTGCCGCTCGAAGCCGGAGCCCTTGTGGTTGTTGATCTGGTTGCGGATGTACCGCTTGTCGAACCAGTGCTTGAACCCGAGGCCCTCCTTGTTCGCGAAGTACCGGGCGTAGATCTCCATCGCCCGGTCCTCGGGCTTCTTGGAGAGGTCGGCGGCCTTCTTCCAGGCCGCCACGTTCTTCTCCAGGTCGCCGGGGACCTTCGACAGCGCCCGCGTCTTCTCGTCGGCCGTCGGCGTCTTCAGGCCGTCGTACGCCTGGCCGGGAAGGTCGTACTCAAACTTCCGCGGGAGGGCGGTGTCCTTGTGGAGGTTCCCGGTCAGGTCGTTGGGGAACCCGGAGTTCGCCGGGGTCTTCGCGGCGGCCGGGAGCTTGTTGCGGACGTCGCAGCGCTGGCCGGAGCCGGGTTTCATCTTCGCCGAGACCGGCGGCAGCTTCGGCGGCGCGGCCTGGACGGCCGGCAGCCCGGTCATGGTGACGGCCGCAGTCAGGCCGAAAGCGGCCGTGCACCGGGCCGCGAACCGCCACCGGGACGGTATGCGGAGCAGTTTGTTCAAGAGCTCGTCTTTCCCTCGGGTGGGGCCTGAGGGGTCGTGGGCGGCACGTTGGGCCCCCGTGACGTGTACGCGCCGCCCGGACACCATAGCCCCAACTGCCCGCAGATAAAGACGAGTTAATGGAGTGTCGACATGGCGATCGGCGGCCCCTCAGAGGGTGGCCGCCGCTTCCTCGCGCCTTAGATGAAGTACAGGCCCTCCATCGAGGAGACGGACAGATCGCTGTGTTGTACGCGGAAGGCGGTGGTCTGTATCTCCTCCCATCCCCAGGGGTCGGAGTGCCCCAGTGCCAGGCCGGCCAGGGAGGCCCATTCGATCTCGTGGAGGGGCTGGTCCATGTCGATGTCGGCGGCGGTGAGCATCCAACTGCTCAGGCCGAGCGAGGCGATGACGGCGTGGGGGTCGCCCAGGACGACGAACGGTTCGCCGTCGGGCCAGCCGGCGGCGTGGAACATGGCGCCGTCGGGGAGCATCACGACGGTTTCGGTGTGCTCCATTCCGCCGTAGTAGGTGACGTGGCCGACGATCCGCGCCGCGGGGAAGCGCTCCCGCAGCCGTTCGGCTTCGGCCAACAGCGGGTTTCCGTTGCCGTCGTCGGCGAAGACAGGGGTGGAAATGGCCCGCACACCGCCCCACACGGCGGCATGAACGATGTCCAGATCGGAACGCACCGAGGAGGGCAGCGGCGTCTGCACGGAGCGCGGCCCGAGATCCGCCAGGACCTCCTCGATGCCGTCGAACGACTCGACGAACAGGCGGGCCTGATCGGAGTCGTTGGCCGGCAGGCTACGGGCGTCGATGTCGAACGGCGGCTGAGCCACGGTGAGATGACACAGGCCCATCGAGCCGCGAACCACCCGGTCCGGGGCAGCAGTCCAGTACTTGGTATCGGTCATGCGGGCCACCGTAGCGGCCGGCGGTGACACCCCTCCCCCGGAATGTGCACGCAGCAGTCGCGGGAAGCCGGCCGGAGACCCCCGTGACCGAGTGCCCGTCGGCGCACTCCGGCACGGTCCGCGACCGCTGAGCCAGGACCTGGGACGCTAGGGCGTGTCCGCAAAGTCCCGCCTGGCTCGCGACGCCTGGCACGCACGCTCGCTGCGTTGTCGGGATCGTCCACGTAGACCCACTACGAGGACGACCCTCCGCCTTGCGAGCGCACGCACCAGACGCCGCGAGCCCCGCCCTACGGGCGAACGACGGGACTTTGCGGACACGCCCTAGGCCCCCGGCCCCCCGGTCTCCGCATGCGCTCCGCCGCCGGACCCCGTGCCGCTCCCCGCCCCCGTCCCCGTCCCCGTCCCGGTGCCGACCGTGAAGCCCAGGGTGGCGCCCCCTCCCGGGCGGTGGGTGGCGAAGGCGTGGCCGCCATGGGCGGTGGCGATCTCGCGGACGATGGCGAGGCCCAGGCCGGAGCCGGGCAGGCCGCGGGCGGCCGCGGCGCGGTAGAAGCGGTCGAAGACGCGGGTGAGGTCGGCGTCCTCGATGCCGGGCCCGCGGTCGAGGACCTCGACCCGGGCGCCCGTCACCACGACCTCGATCGGCGCCGTGCCGCCCGCGTCGAACTTGGCGGCGTTCTCCAGCAGGTTGGTGAGCGCACGGTGCAGCGCGGCGGGCCGGCCCTCGACCACCGCCGGGCGCACGGTCCGTACGGTGATCTCGCGGCCGGTGCGGCGGCGGGCCGAGGCGGCCGCCTTCTCCGCGACCTCGGCCAGACTCACCTCGGCGAGCGGGTCGTCATCCCGCTGTCCGGCGGCCAGATCCACCAGCTCATTGACCAGATCGCTGAGTTCCCTGGCCTCGCCCGCCAGATCGGCCAGCAGCTCCTCGCGGGCGTCCGACGGCAGTTCCTCGAACCGCTTCAGCAGCGAGATGTTGGTACGGAGCGAGGTCAGCGGGGTGCGCAGCTCATGGCCGGCGTCCTGGACGAGGCGCTGCTGGTCCTGTACGGCGCTGGCCAGCCGGCCGAGCATGTCGTCGAAGGCCCGGCCGAGCCGGGCGACCTCGTCGCGCCCGGCCACCGGGACCGGGACGTCCAGCCTGCCGTGCTCCGCCACGCTCTCGGCGACCGCGGTCAGCCGCACCAGCCGGCCGGTGATCCGCCGCGCCAGCCACCAGCCGCCCGCTCCGGCCAGCGTGATGACCACGGCGGCCAGCAGGGCGGTGCGCTGCTGGAGCGCGGAGAGCAGATCCTCGGTCTCGCTGAACTTCTGGGCGACCTGGACCGCCCCGCGGCCGCCGCCGAGCGCGACGGTCGCGACGTGGTACTCCTCGTCGCCGATGTCGGCCTCCCGCTCCGCGTGCAGGCCCGCCCGGTCGTCGACGGCGATCCGGCGCTCCGCGGCACCGGCCGGAAGCGCCGGGCGCCCCCGCTCCACGATCTGGCCGCCGGCGCCCAGGATCTGCACCTCGGTCCGGCTGGGCCGGGTGAGGTCGTCGCGCGGTCCGTCGTGGTCGGGGTCGGCGGTCGCGTAGTCGGCGGGCCAGAACGGCTTCTCCTGGACCTGGGTGCGCAGATCCCGGACGACCTGCGAGAACACCGACTTCTCATCGACCCGTACCAGCCGGGCCGCCGCGTCGTAGCTGAGGAATCCGACGAGGACGGTCACCGCCGCGGCCCCGGCGGCGAACGCCACCGCGAAGGCGGTGCGCAGACTGGCGGGCCGGCGGGTACGCACCCAGGCCGCCGATCCGCCGCGCCGCCAGGACCGCAGCCGGGCGCACAGCCGGACCCACAGCCGGCGGCGGCCGGCGCGGGTACCGCTCCCGGTGCGGTCACGGGGCCCGGACATCTCAGTCCTCCCGCAGCACGTAACCGACGCCACGCACCGTGTGGATCAGCGGGCGGCTGCCCGGGACATCGACCTTGCGCCGCAGGTAGCCCACGTACACCGCGAGGTTCTTCGAGCCCGGCCCGAAGTCGTAGCCCCAGATCCGGTCGTAGATCGTCGAATGGTCCAGCACGATCCCGGTGTTACGGGCCAGCAGTTCCAGCAGTTCGAACTCGGTCCGGGTCAGTTCCAGCTCCCGCTCGCCGCGCCAGGCACGGCGCGAGGGGCCGTCGATCCGCAGATCCGCTGCCTCGACGACACCGCTGTCCGCCACCCGGGCCTCGTACGCTCCGCCCGTGTCCGCGCCCCCGCCCGTCTCGCCGGGCTCCTCGGCGGCGTCCGGACCGGTCCCCGGCCCGTCGCCGTCCTCCGCCCCGGCCGCCCCGGCAGCGCCGGCCGTCGTCCGCCGCAGCAGCGCCCGCAGCCGGGCGAAGACCTCCTCGACCTCGAACGGCTTGACCACATAGTCGTCCGCCCCGGCGTCCAGGCCGGCGATCCGGTCCGCGGTCTCGACCCGGGCGGTCAGCATCAGGATCGGGGTGCGGTCCTGCTCGGCCCGCAGCACCTGGCACACCTGGAGCCCGTCGATGCCCGGCATCATCACGTCCAGCAGGATCACGTCCGGGCGCTCGCGGTGGGCGGCGGCCAGCGCCTGGATGCCGTCGGCGACGGCGGTGACCTGGTATCCCTCCAGGGTCAGCGCACGCTCCAGCGCGGTCCGGATGGGTCGGTCGTCCTCGGCGAGCAGTACGGAATGGGTCACCCGGCAAGTCTGCCAAGGTCCCGGCGGTGCGAAGACGGGCGGCCGGTGGGGCGGCGGCTTTCTTACCCGGCTCTCACCCCTGGTTCTTACCGGGCTCTCACCCGGGCCACGCCCTCGGCTTACCCCGTGGCGACACGGTGACCCCGTGCCGGACGGGCCGGTCGCGGCGGCCCGTCGCGCAGGTACCGGCCGGTCGGAATGATTCGGCACACCTCGGGGAAGACACCACACCGCATGAAGATCACCCTCCTGTTGCACAACGCCTATGCCATCGGCGGCACGGTCCGCACCACCCTCAACCTCGCCGCCGCGCTCGCCGACCGGCACGACGTCGAGATCGTCTCGATGCTGCGGCACCGCGAGGTCCCGCGGTTCACCGTGGACCCCCGGGTGCGGCTGATCCCGCTGGTGGACACCCGGGTCGGCAGCGAGGACATGGCCGACCCGCTGTTCGGTGAGCCCGCGCGCGACTTCCCGCTCACCGAGAAGCGGCACCACCAGTACAGCCGGCTGGTCGATGTCCGCGCCGCGGAGCTGCTGCGGACCACCGACGCGGACGTACTGATCGGCACCCGGCCCGGCATCAATGTCTACCTGGCCCGGTTCGGCCCCCGCCGGGCGCTGCGGATCGCCCAGGAGCACCTCCGGCACGACGCGCACAGCAAGCGGCTGCGCGCCGAACTCGCCCGCCATTACCGGACGTTGGATGCCGTGGTCACCACCACCGAGGCGGATGCCGCCGTCTACCGCGCGCGGATGCCGCTGCCCGGCGTACGGGTGCTGGCGGTGCCGAACATCGTGCCCGCGCCGGCCGGTCCGCCGTCCGAGGGCACCTCCAAGGTGATCGCGGCGGCCGGCCGGCTGGTCCGCGGCAAGCGCTTCGACCTGCTGATAGAGGCGTTCTCCGGGGTCGCCGCCAAGCACCCCGACTGGCGGCTGCGGATACACGGCGGCGGCGCCGAGCGGACGCAGCTCCAGGGGCTGATCGACGGGCTCGGGCTGGGCGGGCAGGCGGAGCTGACCGGGCCGCGCTCACCGATCGAGGCGGAGTTCGCCAAGGCGTCGATCGTCGCCTCGGCCTCGGACGCCGAGTCGTTCGGCATGACCCTCGTGGAGGCGATGCGCTGCGGGGTGCCCGTCGTCAGCACCGACTGCCCGCTGGGCCCGGCCGAGATCATTCAGGACGGCACGAACGGGCTGCTGGTGCCGCGCGGCGACGGCCCGGCGCTGACCGATGCCCTGCTCGCCCTCATCGAGGACCCCGAGCGGCGGCGCACGATGGCCGGGAACGCGCGGGAGAGCTCGCACCGCTACGACCCGGAGCCGATCGCCGAGCGCTATCAAGTCCTCTTCGGGGAACTGCGGTCGACGCGCGGCCGGCGGGCCCGGCAGCGGACCGTGGCGCGGATCCGCGCCCGCGCACGACGGCTGCTGCGACGCGCCCTGCGGCGCTGAACCGGCCGCCCACGGACGGCGGGGCCGGTCCGGTCGGCGGGACCGGCCCCGCCTCAACTTGACCGCGTCACAAGGAACTTCCCGCCTCTTGTCTGGCGTCCCCGGTAGCGAACATGCTGAACTGCTGGAAACGAAACGGAAATCGCACGGAACGCGGAATCGCTGGATCACGGAACGCGGAATCACTGGATCACTCGATCACTGGATCACAGCACCGGGATCACAGCACCGGATCACCGAATTGCCGATCACGGAACGCCCGGAACTCGGCAACGCAGTTGGCGCTTCGAGCAGTTGACGCTTCGAATCCGCAGGTCCGAGGGCAGGAGGCCGCTCATGCTGCATGGTGTCGATGTCAGCTCCTACAACACCTCGTATTCCACCGCGGGGCTGGACTTCGTTTTCGTCAAGGCCACAGAAGGCCGCTCCTACATCAACCCGCACCAGTCGGCGCAGGCGTCAAAGGCCCGTAAAGCGGGCTGCGTGGTCGGTTTCTACCACTTTCTGTGGCCGGGAAATATCGCCGCCCAGGCGAAATACTTCGTCGAGAAGTGTGTTTCGGTCCAGGGCGACATTCTGGCCTGCGACTGGGAACGCACCGGCGAGGGGACCTATGCGAGCAATGCGCAGAAGGATCAGTTCCTGCGCGAGGTGAAAAGGCTGCGGCCCACGCACCGGGTGATGCTCTACTGCAACCGCGACTTCTGGCTCCACCACGACACCACGTCCTACGCGGCCGACGGCCTGTGGATCGCCGACTACGTCACCGCCGGGCACCCGCGGATCAAGGCGAAGTGGCGCATCCATCAGTACACCGACCACCCGCTGGACAAGGACGTCGCGGACTTCTCCACCAAGGCCGCCCTCAAGAAGTGGGCGCACCCGGCATAAGGTTTCCTACCGGCACGCCGATTTCGCGTCGCCAGGCACCGCACGCGGGCGGCGGATGAACGCTGCGTACGGGGCACAGGAACAGCGCGTCACCGCCACCGCGCGACGCAGCACGAGACAAGAGGAGCAGTCGTGACCGACCCGGCGCCCAAGGCCCTGCAACAGGAGATCGCCCGGGATCTCCAGGTGACCGCGTCCTTCGACGCCGAGCAGGAAATCGAGCGCCGGGTGACCTTCCTCACGGAGCGGCTGACATCCACGGGCCTGCGCTCGCTGGTCCTGGGCATCAGCGGCGGCGTCGACTCCACGACCACGGGCCGGCTCTGCCAGCTCGCCGTCGAGCGGGCCCGCGCCGCCGGGCACGAGGCGACGTTCTACGCGATGCGGCTGCCGTACGGCGTCCAGGCGGACGAGAAGGACGCCCAGCGGGCGCTGGAGTTCATCCGCGCCGACCGGGAGCTGACCGTCGACATCCGCCCGGCGAGCGATGCCGCGCTCCAGGCCGCGCTGGACGGCGGGCTCACCTTCCGCGACGCCCACCACCAGGACTTCGTCCAGGGCAACATCAAGGCCCGGCAGCGCATGATCGCGCAGTACGCGGTCGCCGGGGCGCATGACGGCCTGGTCGTCGGCACCGACCACGCGGCCGAGGCGGTCTCCGGCTTCTTCACCAAGTTCGGCGACGGCGCGGCCGATGTCGTACCGCTCACCGGCCTCACCAAGCGCCGGGTGCGCGCCATATCGGCGGCACTGGGCGCCCCGGAGGAGCTGGTCCAGAAGGTGCCCACGGCCGACCTGGAGACCCTCGACCCGGGCAAGCCGGACGAGGACGCGCTCGGCGTGAGCTACGACCAGATCGACGACTTCCTGGAGGGCAAGCCGGTCGACGACGCGGCCGCCCAGGCGATCGTCCGCCGCTACCACCTCACGGAGCACAAGCGGGCACTGCCGATCGCGCCTTGAGGGGTCGCTTCCCGACGGGCTGGGGCGGGGCGGACGGGCTCGTGGAGCTGTTTGCGCAGCCCCTCGGGGAGCCGCCGCTCGCACGACCTCGGAGGCCCGCTCGCACGGCCGCGTAGCCCCGCTCGCGCGGGCCCCGGAGCTCTCCCCCGCCCCCTCCCCCTCTCCCCCTTCGGGGGAGGGGGCGGGGGGTGGGTTCGGGGGTGGGGGGGGAGCAGAGCCGCAGCAGCGGCACCCCACCGGCCCGCCCTGTCCCGCCTTGCCTCACCCCTCCCCCGCCCCAACCCGCAGCGCCGCCCCCGCCCACCCCCGCCCCGTCATGTCATGGCCCGGCTAGGGGACCGTCATCATCCCGGTGCTAAATCGTGGGTGTGAGCGGGCATGCATCCGGCCATGGGAAGCCGCGAAGTGCGATCGGAAGATCAACTGTCAGTGGGGCCGCCTACGCTCCGGGACATGGGTTACGCAAACCTGCGCGAACTCCAGACCGCGCTGACCACCGCCTCCGACCTGGCCTCGGCCTTGCAGTCCGCGCCCACCCGGCGTGACGCGGACCAGCTCGTCGACGTCCTCCGCCAAGCACTGACCGCCGCCAGCTCGCTGGGTGCGCAGACCGGCCCGACCGGCTGCGCCCTGCATCCGCACGGTGCGGTCGACCCGTTGTACGGCGACCCGGAAGATCCCCTTCCGCCGGGCTACGGGAAATGCCTGCTCTGCAACGACCGCCGCCGCCGGGCGGACGCCCACCCTCCGCACACCCGCCCGTACGCCCGACCGCATCCGCGCTGGCGGCGACGTCTCAGTGCCTAGAGCCGGTGGGTGCCGTGGGCCCGGAAGGGGCCCGGTGCGCGGGGCAGGACTACCATCCGCGCATGCGACCTGCCACATACAGCGATGAGGATCTAGAGCAGCACTCCCTGCGGCGACGGGTGCCCGACGACGGGCAGCGGTCCGGGTTCGAGCATGACGTCGACCGGATCCTCTACTCGACGCAGTGGCGGGCGCTGGCCGGCAAGAGCCAGGTGGTGGCGAGCGCCGAGCTGGGCGCCTACCACACCCGGCTGACGCACTCGATGAAGGTGGCGCAGCTCGGCCGGCGGATGGCGGAGCGGCTGGAGCGGCAGTACGGCGGGCCGAATCCGGCGCTCGTCGAGGCGGCGTGCATGGCGCATGACATCGGCCATCCGCCCTTCGGGCACGCGGGTGAGCTGGCGCTGCGCGCCACCATGGACGAACTGCACTTCGCGGACGGTGTCCTCGACAGCTTCGAGGGCAATGCGCAGACCCTGCGGGTCCTGACCTTCCTCGCCGCCCACAAATACCCGGGCCACCGCGGGCTGCATCTGACCCGCGCCTGTCTGGACGCCGCCACGAAGTACCCGTGGGAGCGGGCGCCCGTCGACCAGGACCCGGCGCGGCATGTGAAGTGGGGCGTGTACGTCGCCGACCGGGAGGCGTTCTCCTGGGTGCGGGCCGGCCGTACGGACACCGCCGTACCGGTCGAGGAACAGGTCATGGACTGGGCGGACGATGTCACCTACGCCTGCCATGACGTCGAGGACTTCTACCGCACGGGCCTGATCCCGCTGGCCGCGCTGTTCCCGCCGGACGGCGCCGCGGGCAGCGACACCGAGCGGGAGACCTGCCGCTTCCTGGACTATGTGCAGGCCAAGCGGGCGCGGGCGGGCGAGGACTTCGACCGGGCGGCCGCGCTGGTGATGATGGAGGACATCGGCAAGCGGCTGGCGGTGCCCGCCCCGTACAGCGGCAGCCACGAGGACGCGGTGGCGGTCAATCGCCGCACCGCGGATCTGATCTCGTACTTCACCCGGGGCATCGAGCTGGAGGTCGGCGGCGCGGCGGCGATCCGCTACGGGGCGCAGCTGGTGATCCCGGCGGACCGGCGGGCCGCCTGCGATCTGCTCAAGGAGCTGGTGTGGTGCTACGTCATCGACCGGCCGGCGCTGGCCACCCAGCAGCACGGCAAGCGGCGGGTGGTGAGCGAGCTGCTGCGCTGGAGCCATGACGCGCCCGAGCTGCTGCCGCCGGACCGCGCCGAGGAGCTGGCGCTGCACGGCGACCGGCTGCGGGCCGCCGCTGACCATGTCGCCTCGCTGACCGAGGACCAGGCACTGGCCCTCCACCGGCGGCTGTCCGGCACGGGCCTGGGCTCGGTCAACGACAACGTGTGGCTGTGAGGCCGGGGAACGGCACCGCGGGCCGGTGAACCGTCCGGAGACCGGGGAGCAGGGAGCCGGGGCCCGTTCCCCGACGGCCCGCTCCGCCCCGGCTACTCACCGCCGTCCCGGCTACTCGCCGCCGTCCCGCTTCTTCTCCGGCCGTAGCGCGAACCGGCCGAGCACCCCGGCGACGACCAGCGCGGCGACCGCGATCAGTACGGCGTCCGGGACGCCGTTCCCGATCCGCGTCGCCCACTCCTCGGCCCGGAATTCGCTGTCCGCGTCGAGGATGCCGGGCAGCGCACTGGTCCCGTTGAAGCACAGGAACAGCACCCCGATACCGATGAAGAACACCCCGGACAGCAGCGAGGTGGTGTGCAACCGCAGCCTGCCGAGGGTGAATTCACGGCCCCGCAGCCAGCCCCGGGTGCCGAGCTTGCAGCGGTCCCACAGCAGCGCCAGTACGAACAGCGGCAGCGCCATGCCCAGCGCGTAGACGGCGAGCATGGAGGCGCCGTACACCGGTGAGCCGCTGACCGCCGTCACCGTCAGCACCGCGCCGAGGATCGGCCCCGCGCAGAATCCGGCCAGGCCGTAGACACAGCCGAGCAGGAAGGTGGAGACGGCCGACCGCGGGGTGATCCGCGCGGCGGCGGCCTGGGCGCGCCGGGAGGCGAAGCCCAGGCCGAGGATCTGGGCGAGGCCCATCGCGATGACGACCCAGCCGCCGACGGCGATCAGCAGATCACGGTGGCCGTTGAAGAGCCGGCTGGCCGCCGTACTGGCCGCGCCGAGCGGCACCAGTGTCGTGGCCAGTCCCAGATAGAACACGCCGGTACGGGCGACCAGCCGGCCGGGCGTGGACAGGGAGTAGGCGAAGAACGCCGGCAGCAGCAGTGCGCTGCACGGGCTGAGCAGGGCGAGCGCACCGCCCAGGAACGCCGCGAGATAGCCGATGTCGGTCATTTGCCGGCTCCCTTGGCCGCCGTGCCGTGCTTCGCCCGGGCCGCCGCCTCCTCGATGGCCTGGGCGAAGACCTCCTGGGGCTGGGCGCCGGCCACCGGCCGGCCGTTGACCAGGAAGGACGGCGTGGACTGCACCCCGAGCTGGTAGCCCTCGTCCTGATCCTTCTTCAGCGCCCGCTCGGCCTCCTTGCTGTTCATATCCGTACGGAACTTGTCGAGGTCGTCCACGCCGCTCTTACGGGCCAGGTCGACGAGCTTGTCCTCGGCGAGCGCCGCGCCCTTACGGGTCTTGGCGTACAGCTCGTCGTGCAGCTGCCAGAACTTGCCCTGCTGCCCGGCGGCCCAGGAGGCACGGGCGGCCCGCTCGGAGTGCGCGCCGAAGACGGTGAAGTTGCGGAATTCGATGCGCAGGGTGCCCTTGTCGACGAACTTCTTGATCAGGCCGGGCTGGGTTTCCCGGGTGAAACGGCCGCAGAACGAGCACTGGTAGTCGGCGTATTCGACGAGGACCACCGGGGCGTCCTTCTTGCCGATGGCCAGCGGGTCGCCGTCCGCGCGGCGGCTGGTCCGCTCGGCGAGGTCGTCGAACATCTTCTGCTGGGCGGGGTCCTCCTGGGGATCGGTGGAGGCGGCGGCCTCGGGTGCGTCGCCACGGCCGGTGTCGCGGTCGCCCTCGACGGACGAGCCGACCGCGATGGCGATGGCGATCAGGGCGACGACGAGGGCGAGGACCGCGCCGACGGCGGCGAGTTTGCGGGTGGGAGAGGCGGAAACGGGCATGCGGAAGCTCCAGACGTACGGAGGGGGATTTCGGGCCGGGTGCGTCGGGGCGGCGGCCTATATCCGCAGTACGGGGAGGAGCGCGGTGTGGTCGATGACGGATGCGCTGTCCGTCGGTGGCCGGGCGAGCGCGCACTGCACGGGCAGATCCACGGCGAGCGGCCCCGGGCCGACGGTGGCGGGGGCGAGGGGCTCACCGCGGTGCGGTGCGGGCAGCGGGGCGCTCTCATCGGGCCCCGGCGCATGCCGGTCCGAGCACCTCTTGGGCGCCTGGGCGACGGCGAGGGGGGCGGCGGGGTCGAGCCGCGGGCCGTGCTGCGCGGCGGCCGGTTGCTCGGTGGCCGGTCGGTCGGTGGCCGGTCGGTCGGTGGCCGGTCGGTCGGTGGCCGGTCGCTCGACGGCGGTCGCGTCCGTGGGACCGGAGGTGTCCGGGGCGGCCGCGGGCCTCGCGTCACCCGCCCGCCAGTCCGCCGCGGCCGTCGCCGCCCGGCCCGCCAGCCAGGCCTGGTCGCCGCCGATCCGGCACAGCAGCGGCCCGAAGGTGACGGTGAGGAGGAGCAGCAGCGTCAGCGCGGCCGACCGGCGCACAGGGCGCATGTCCCTCCCTCTCCGTACCTCGCGCGAGCATGAACAACCCATCCTACGGACCGTCGCCGCACCAGCGGAGCACCGCCGGACCCCGGCGCCTGTCGCGGGCCGTCCGGCCGGACCGGGGCCGGGGAAGCGGCGTTCAGCGGTCGGCGATCCGCATCTCGAACCAGGTGGTCTTGCCGCGGGGCAGCAGATCCACGCCCCAGCGTTCGGAGAGTTTGTCGACGAGGAAGAGACCGCGGCCGCTGAGGTCCATCTCCTGGACCGGCATGAGACACGGCAGTCCGCGGGACGGGTCGCGTACCTCGATGCGGACCCAGCCACGGCGGCGCAGCATCCGCACCCCGAAGGTGCGGGCGCCGGTGTGCCGTACGGCGTTGCCGACGAGCTCGGAGACCAGCAGCACGGCCTGCTCGGTGAGCTGGGGCGTCAGGGACCACTGCTTGAGGAGGACGGCGGCGGTGAGCCGGCGGGCGATACCCGCTGACTGGGGGCGAGAGGGGAGCCGGACCTCACCGAGGGTCGGATCACCGGCCGGTTCGGGTGCCGCGGACACCGGTCTGCGGGGAGCCGGGGTCCGGTCCCGGTCCGCGCCGGGGATGCCCCATCCTGCGGCGGCCGGATCGCTCCGCGGCCGCGGCTGCTCCATTCCCTCGAGGCCCGCCATGCCCCCCATCATGGCCGTTACTTGACGGTCACGGGGAGGGAACCGGCGGAATCCGCTGTCCGGAATCACCGGTTCCCTCCCCTCGCCGAGACATATGCCAAAGGCAGTTAAGGTTCCGGGTCGCACCTGCTGACCTGCGATGACACTCGGCATCCAGAGGGCGGCCGGAAAGCCTCAACAAGGTTGGCTTAAGCCGCAATTAAGTTTTGCATCATTCCCCCACAAGGGGCATCACGTCCCGGCCAAACCTCAGATGTCCCGTCAACACCAGTTGTTTCAGCGGAACTTGGCCTTGCCGGGACCTTCCTCGACGAAGCTGCGCATGCCGGTCTCCCGGTCCTCGGTCGCGAACAGCCCCGCGAACCAGTTGCGTTCAATGGTGAGGCCGGTGTCGATGTCGGTCTCCAGGCCCGCGTCGACGGACTCCTTCGCGGCCCGCAGCGCCAGCGCGGGGCCGGCCGCCAGCCGCGCGGCCCAGGCGTGTGCCTGCTCGTAGACCTCGGCGGCCGGCACCACCCGGTCCACCAGCCCGAGGGTGAGCGCCTCGTCGGCCTTCACCTGACGGCCGGTGAAGATCAGGTCCTTGGCCTTGGACGGACCCACCAGCCGCGCCAGCCGCTGGGTGCCGCCGGCGCCCGGGATGAGCCCCAGCAGGATCTCCGGCTGGCCCAGCTTGGCGTTGTCGGCCGCGATCCGGACGTCGGCACAGAGCGCCAGCTCACAGCCGCCACCCAGCGCATAGCCGGTGATCGCGGCGACCACCGGCTTGGGGATCCGGGCCACGGCGGTGAAGGAGTCCTGTAGCGCCTTGGACCGCACGACCATCGCCGCGTGATCCATGACCTGCATTTCCTTGATGTCCGCGCCGGCCGCGAACACCTTCTCCCCGCCCCAGATGACGACCGCACGGACGTCGTCGCGGCGGGTGGCCTCCTCGGCCAGCTCGCGCAGCCGGTCCTGGGTGGCGATGTCCAGTGCGTTCATCGGCGGACGGTCCAGGCGGATGGTGCCGACGCCGTCGGCGACCTCAAGATTCACAGTCATGCCGGAAGGTTAGTACGCGTTAACGGCGCCGGGCCCGGTGCACTCGGTCACAGTGCAGCGGGCCCGGTCGTCTTCCGGCCGTTCTGGAGGCGTCCCCTGCTCCCCTACTGCTCGGCCTTCCACTTCTCCCAGGAGAGGTTCCAGTCGCTGAAGCCGTTGTCCGGCTGGATCGTTTCATCGTGCGAGTTCTTGACGACGACCACATCGCCGATGACGGAGTTGCGGAAGAACCACGCCGCCGGAGTGGAACCGTCACCGCCGCCGCGCTGGTCGAAGAGGCCCACACAGCCGTGGCTGGCGTTGCGGGTGCCGAACGCCCCGCGGCCCGACCAGTAGTTGCCGTGGATGAAGGTGCCGGACGTGCTCAGCCGCATCGCATGCGGTACGTCCTTGATGTCGTACTCCCCGCCGAAGCCGACGGTGTCCCCGTTCATCCGCGTCACGAGGTGCTTCTC
The DNA here is from genome assembly GCF_055574515.1 of Streptomyces sp. NPDC029466. Classification (NCBI taxonomy): domain Bacteria; kingdom Bacillati; phylum Actinomycetota; class Actinomycetes; order Kitasatosporales; family Streptomycetaceae; genus Streptomyces; species Streptomyces sp. NPDC029466. The sequence continues at coordinate 41,322 of NZ_JBVHZH010000012.1, read as the reverse complement.
GCTGATCACCATCTTGCCGTTGTACGTCTCGGTTCCCGGCGCGCCCGAGGTGATCGGGATGGTCTTGACGGTCTTCCCGTCGCGGACCACGGTCATCTGCTTCGACTTGGCGTCGACCGTGCTGACCTGGCTGCGGCCGACGGTGAACGAGACCTCCTTGGCCTGGGTGCCGTAGACACCGGGCCGGCCCTCGACGCCGTTGAGGTCGAGCTTGAGGGTGACCTTGGTGCCGGGCGCCCAGTACTTCTCGGGGCGGAAGTCGAGCCGGTCGTTGCCGAACCAGTGGCCCTCGATCGGGACCGACGGCTCGGCGCTGACCTTGATGGCGTCCTCGACGGCCCCGGGGTGCGTGATGCCACGGGTGAAGCGGATCGAGACCGGCATCCCGACGCCGACCCGCTGGCCGTTCTCGGGGCTGTACTGGCCGATGAAGGTGTTCTTGGGGACGAGGGTGGTGAAGCCGGAGTGCTCGGCGGCCTCCCGGCCTTGGCCGTCCACCGCTATCGCGTCGACGGTGTACTTCGTCGAGGCGCCCAGGTGGCCGCTCGGCTTCCACACGGCGCCGTCGCCCGATATCTTCCCGTCGACCTCATTGCCCTTGCCGTCCTTGACCTTGACGGACTTCAGCCGGCCCTTCTGGGCGGTCACCTTCAGCGCACCGCTGGTGGCGACGTCGTCCGCGCCGTCCTTGGGCGCTATCGTCACGGCGGCCTGCGAGGCGTCCTTCTCCCCGCCCGCCTTGCCGGCCTTCTTGCCGTCACCGTCATCGCCACCACACCCCGCCACCAGCAGCAGCACGGCGGCGAGCAGCACGGCGAGCGGGCCCCCGCCCTTGCCTGACCACCGACGCCGGCGAGCCGGCACCCCCGAATTCGGCTGGACGTTCACGACTGGCCCCTTTTCCCCTCGCACGGCCCGCGATCCCCCGCACGCGGATACGGACAGCCGCGTGCTTGCCGTTAGATAACCACACCGCGGTGACAGTGAACTCCCCGTGAATGTCACTGTTTAGTCCCAAGTGCGGGGGTGGTGCGGGGGACTTGTCCCGGCGGACCGGCTCCCGTTCAGCGCAGCGCGGATCCGGCCCGCCACAACTCCCAGGGCATGTTCCAGCCACCGAGTCCGTTGTCCGGCGCGACCGTGCGTTCCGGGGAGTGGTGCACCTCCACGGTGTCGCCGACGATCGAGTGGCCGAAGAACCAGCCGGCGGGGGTGTTCGGGCCGCCGCCCTTGATGTCCTTCAGCCCGACGCAGCCATGGCTGGTGTTGACGCCGCCGAAGACCTCCGGCGGCGCCCAGTAGTTGCCGTGCAGGAAGGTTCCCGACCTGGTGAGGCGCATGGCGTGCGGCACGTCCGGGATGTCGTACTCGCCGCCGAAGCCGACGGTGTCGCCGTCCATCCGCGTCATCGAATGGCGCTCCAGGATCACCATCCGCCCGTTGTACGTGGGGTTCTCGTCGTCGCCCGCGGTGACCGGCAGCACCGCCACGACCCGGCCGTCCTGCCGCACGGTCATGGTGTGCCGGGCGGCGTCGATGGTGCTGACCTGGTCCCGGGCCACCCGGTAGCGGACGGTGCGGCGCTGGGTCCCGTAGGCGCCCGGGGCGGCCTTCACCCCGCGCAGCCGCAGCTGCACGGTGATCTCGGTGCCCGGGCGCCAGCGGTCGCGGGGCCGGAAGTCCAGCCGCCGGCGGCCGAACCAGTGGGCGGCGATCTCGACGCCGGGCCGGGCGCTGACCCGGACGGCGCGTTCGACGGCCGCGCGGTCGGCGATCGGCCGGTTGAAGACCATCGAGAAGATCAGGCCGGTGCCGACGGTGGCGTCGCGCTGGGGTGCGAAGTGGCCGACGAAGCGGCGGACGGGGGCGGCGGTGGTGAAGCTGGTGTGACGGGCGAAGCGGTGGCCGGCACCGTCCAGCGCCACCGCGTCGACGGTGTACTTCGCGCCGAGCCGCAGACGGCCGGGGGCGGGCCGCCAGGTCAGGCCGTCCGGCGAGATCCGCCCCGGGACGGGCCGCCGGCCTGCGTCACCGGTCCGGCTGACCGCCACCCGCTCCAGCCGCCCCGCCGGCACCCGGACCTCGAACCGCCCGTTGGCCCGTACGCCGTGCGCGCCGTTGTGCGGGACGACCGTGATCGTGCCCTCCGGGGAGGGCGGTTTGCCGCCGGTGAAGACCTCCGGGTCCCCGCAGCCGGCCAGCGCGGCGGCCCCGGTGAGCCCGGCCAGGACGGCGAGGGCGAGACGGGTGCGGCGGGCCGCCCGCACCGCCGCGCCACCGGCCGCCCGGCGCCCCGCCCGGTCCGGCAGCCGGTCCCGCACCCGGGCGCCGTGGCGGCGCTTCGCTCGGTCCCCTGCGCGGTCCTGCTGATGGGCGGTCATATACCGCATTGTGCTGGATGATGCCTGGGTTGGGACGTATGCCGCGTAACGGGATGTCATCGGCAGAACGGAGCGGCGCGCGGAGCCTCCCACGGGAAGCGTGAGGCAACGCCCGGTTGCGGGAAGAACAACGAGGAGGGCGGAAACCCGCACGGCCGGGCTCCCCAGCGCACGCTGGTGGGCACCACCTCCATGCCGGGACCCACCGCCCGACCGAGCCATGAGCCGCAGGAGGCGGGCACGTGTCGAGCGCACCCGAGCAGGAGGCAGTGGCGGACGAACCACTCGCCCCACCCGCGGACATCCGTCCTGGCAGCCCCACTCCCCTGGGGGCCCGGTACCGCACCGGCCCCGATGGCATCGCCGGCACCAACTTCGCCCTGTGGGCGGGCGGCGCCGAGGCGGTCGAGCTGTGTCTCTTCGACGACGCGGAGCGCGAGACGCGCCATGCCCTGACCGAGCTCACCCATGAGATCTGGCACGGCTTCCTGCCCGGTGTCCGCCCCGGGCAGCGCTACGGCTACCGGGTGCACGGCCGCTGGGACCCCTGGTCCGGCGCCCGCTGGAATCCGGCGAAGCTGCTGCTCGACCCGTACGCCAGAGCCGTGGACGGCGACTTCGGCACCCGTACGGAGGGGTCCGGCACGGGGGCCGCGCTGCCCGCGCAGTTGTACGGGCATGTCCGCGACTGGCCGCAGCAGCAGGTCGCCGACACCGTGCGCGACGACCGGGACTCGGCGCCGTACGTCCCCAAGGGCGTCGTGGTCGGCGATGACACCGGGGGCGAGGGCGGTGCCGACGAATGGCGGGACGATCGCCGGCCCAAGACGCCCTGGCCGGATTCGGTGCTCTACGAACTGCATGTGCGCGGTTTCACGATGCGTCACCCCGGTATCCCGAAGCGGCTGCGCGGCACCTACGCCGGGCTGGCGCACCCCGCGGCGCTGGAGCACCTGGTCCGGCTCGGGGTCACCGCCGTCGAACTGCTGCCGGTGCACCAGTTCGCGCACGAGGACCACCTGGTGCGCCGGGGGCTGCGCAACTACTGGGGCTACAACTCCATCGGCTACTTCGCGCCACACGCCGGATACGCCGCCACCGGCACCCGGGGGCAGCAGGTCGGCGAGTTCAAGCGGATGGTGCGGGCGCTGCACGACGCCGGTATCGAGGTGATCCTCGACGTCGTCTACAACCACACGGCGGAGGCCGGTGAACTGGGCCCGACGCTCTCCCTCCGGGGCATCGACAACCGCGGCTACTACCGTCTGGCGGGCGACGCCCGCCGCTACGCCGACTACACCGGCTGCGGCAACACCCTGCATGTCGTCCAGCCCCAGGTACTGCGGCTGATCACCGATTCGCTGCGCTACTGGGTCACCGAGATGGGTGTGGACGGCTTCCGCTTCGATCTGGCGGCCGCGCTGGCCCGCTCCATGCACGACGTCGACATGCTCTCCCCGTTCCTCGCCGTGATCGCCCAGGACCCGGTACTGCGCCGGGTCAAGCTGATCGCCGAGCCGTGGGACGTGGGAAACGGCGGCTATCAGGTCGGCGCCTTCCCGCCGTTGTGGACGGAGTGGAACGACCGCTACCGCGACACCGTCCGGGACTTCTGGCGCGGCGCCCAGCACGATGTCCGCGATCTGGGGTACCGGCTCTCCGGATCGAGCGACCTCTACGCCTGGGGCGGCCGCCGCCCGTACGCCTCGGTCAACTTCATCACCGCACACGACGGCTTCACCCTGCGCGACCTGGTCAGCTACGAGCACAAGCGCAACGCCGACAACGGCGAGGGCAACCGCGACGGCACCCACGACAACCGCTCCTGGAACTGCGGCGCCGAGGGCGAGACCGACGACCAAGAGGTCCGCGCGCTGCGCCACCGCCAGTTGCGCAACCTCCTGACCACGCTCCTGCTGTCGACGGGCGTGCCGATGCTGGTCGCCGGTGACGAGATGGGCCGCACCCAGCACGGCAACAACAACGCCTACTGCCAGGACAACACGACCAGTTGGCTCGACTGGTCGCTCCTGGAGGACCCGGAGTGGCGCCCGCTGGCCGGTCTCGTCGCCCGGCTCATCGCCCTGCGGCGCGCCCATCCCGTCCTGCGCCGCCGGGCGTTCTTCACCGGCCGGCCGCATCAGCAGGGCGGTCTGCGCGACCTCGCCTGGTTCACCGCCGACGGGACGGAGATGACCGAACAGGACTGGTACACCCCGGGCGCCACGCTCGGCATGTACCTCTCCGGGAACGACATCTCCCAGCGCGACGACCGGGGCATCCGGATCGTCGACGACAGTTTCCTCGCCGTGCTGCACGCCGGCGACCGGCCGCGCCCGTTCACCCTCCCCGGGCCGCCCTGGGCCGGCGGTTACGAACTCCTCGTCGACACCGCACGGGAGGACCAGCCGGGGGCGGCGGAGGCGCCGTACGCGGCGGGCGCGCCGATCACGCTCGCCGGGCGGTCGGTGCTGTTGTTCCGGGCGGTGCCGGACTGAGGCATACGGGCGCGGCGGCGCGGGGCGGACCGTCGGCCGAAATCCGGGTGAGCGTTGTCAGTGCCGCGCCTTACGCTCGCGAGTGATGGCTGATACCGCGCAGACGACGAACCGGACCGATCCGACCGACTTACCCCGGCGCTCCGCCGTGCGCTCGCTGGTGCGGCTGTGGCCGTTCGCCCGGCCCGTGCGGGCGCGGCTGTTCACGGCCGCCTTCGTGGCGGTGCTCGCCTCCTGCGTCAGCCTGGTCATTCCGCTGGTGCTCAAGTGGCTGGTGGACGGGCCGGTGGCGGAGCGCGATCCCGGCGGGACGTGGCTCGGCGGCGGCTTTCTGCTGCTGCTCGGGCTCGCGGAGGCGCTGCTGTTCGGGCTGCGGCGCTGGCTGGTGGCGCGTCCGCTGGCCGGCGTCGAGGCGGCGATGCGCGAGGCGCTGTACCGCCACCTCCAGCGTCTTCCGGTCGCCTTCCACGACCGCTGGCCCTCGGGCCAGTTGTTGTCGCGCGGCACGACCGATCTCCAGACGCTGCGGTTGTTCCTCGCCTTCCCGTTGACCTTTCTGCTGGTCAACGGCGTCACCATCCTGGTGGGCGCGGTGCTGCTGCTGGCTCAGCGGTGGTCGCTGGGGCTGGTGCTGCTGGCGCCGGTGCTGCCGCTGATGGTGCTGTGCTCGGTCTTCGAGGCGAAGTACGGGCGCGCCGCGCGCCGGGCCCAGGACCAGCTCGGCGATCTGACGACGGTGGTCGAGGAGTCGGTGCTCGGCATCCGCATCATCAAGGGCTTCGGGCGCCATCGCAGCCAGACCGAGACCTTCCGGAAGCTGACCCGCGCGCTCCGTACGTCCGAGCTCCGCAAGGCGCGGCTGCTGGCGTGGATCTGGGGGTGCAACACCACCCTGCCGGAGATCGCGATCGGCGGGGCGCTGGTGCTCGGCACCCTCCAGGTGGCCGACGGCGTACTGTCCGCCGGCACCCTCGTCGCCTTCCTGTCCACCGCCCTGGCGCTGCGCTGGCCGGTGGAGTCGATCGGCTTCCTGCTGGCCATGAGCAACGAGGCGGCGGCGGCCACCGACCGGTACTTCGAGGTGCTGGACGTGCCGGCGGTGGACGAAGCGGCAGGGGACGCAGCGGCCGGTGATGCGCCGGCCCGGGGCAAGCCGGCGGCGGAGACACCCACCCGGGACGCCCCGGCTGTGGACGCACCGGCCGTGGACGCACCGGCTGCGGACGCCCCGGCTGCTGACGCCCCGGTACGGGACGCACCGGTACGGCACGCCTCGGAGCCCGCCGGCACCGGTGGCCTGGTCTTCTCCGGCGTGCAGTTCCGCTACCCGGACGCGCCGCCGGACTCCCCGCCGCTGCTCAAGGACATCACCCTGCACATCCACCCCGGCGAGACGATGGCGCTGGTCGGGGCGACCGGCAGCGGAAAGACCACGCTCACGGCGCTGGTGCCGCGGCTGTACGACCCCACCGCGGGCCGGATCAGCCTCGACGGGCGCGATCTGGCGACCCTCGGCCGGGACGAGGTCCGTGCGCTGGTCGCGATGGCCTTCGAGGAGCCGACGCTCTTCTCGGCGACCGCCGCGGAGAACGTCCTGATGGGTGGGGAGGGCGCCCAGGAGAGCGATCTGCGGCGGGCGTTGGAGGTCGCGCAGGCCGATGGCTTCGTCGATGCCCTTCCCGAGGGCGCGGCCACCCAGGTCGGTGAGCAGGGCCTGAGCCTGTCCGGCGGGCAGCGGCAACGGCTCGCCCTGGCCCGTGCCGTGGTCGGCCGACCGCGCTTCCTGATCCTCGACGATCCGCTGTCCGCCCTCGATGTGCACACCGAGGCGCTGGTGGAGGCGGCCCTGCGGCAGGTCCTGGCGACCACCACGGCGCTCGTCGTCGCCCACCGGCCGTCCACGGTCCTGCTCGCCGACCGGGTGGCCCTGCTGTCCGGCGGCCGGATCACCGCCGTCGGCACCCACCACGCACTGCTCAGGGACCACCCCGAGTACGCCACGCTGATGTCCGGCGACGGAGAGGGCGCCCGATGACCACCACCACGACCGGCCGCCCGTCCGACAACCCCGAGGACCGCCCAGGCCCCCGGCCACGGCCCGCCCCGGAGCCCCCGGAGCCCGCGGACCTCGCCCCCGACGCGCTCGCCCACGACACCCTGCCCGCCCCCAAGGGGGCCGCGCGCACCCTCCTCGCCTCCCTGCTGGCCCCGCACCGGCGCCGCGTCGGGCTGGTGGCCGTTCTGCTGCTGCTCCAGCAGGCCACCGTGCAGGCCGGTCCGCTGCTGGTCGCCTACGCTCTCGACCGGGTGGTGCCGGCGCTGCGGGCCGGCGACCACGGGCCGCTGCTCGCCGTGGCGGTGGCGGCGGTGCTGTGCGCGGCGGCGTCCGGCGGGCTCCAGTTCGGCTTCATCGAGTTCAGCGCGCGGGTCAGCCAGGATGTGCTGCTCGATCTGCGCGGCCGGATCTTCCGGCACGGCCAGGCGCTGAGCCTGGACTTCCACGAGCGCTATACGTCCGGCCGGCTGATCTCCCGCGCCACCACCGATGTGGAGGCGCTGCGCGAACTCCTCGACGAGGGGCTGCAAGAGCTGATCACGGTCCTTCTCTCGTCGGTCTACATCACCGTGACCCTGCTCTGGCTGGACGGGGGCCTGGGCGCCGCCGCCCTCGCCTCCGCCGCGCCGCTCGCCCTCCTCGTCCGCTCCTTCCGGCACCGTTCGCACCGGTCCTACGGCGCGAAGTCCTCGGCGATGGCAGCCGTCATCGTGAAGTTCACCGAGACCCTCAACGGCATCCGGCCGGTGCAGGCGTTCCGCCGCGAGCGCCCGAACGAGGCCGCCTTCGCCCGGCTGAACCACCAGCACGCACGGCTCAACGGCGACACGCTCCTGGAGATGGCGCGCTATGTCGTCGCCTCCCGGGTGGTGGCCAATATCGCGGTCGCCGCGATCGTCCTGTGGGGCGCCTACCGCGTGGCCACGGGCGGCCTGGCGCTCGGCGTTCTCGCCGCCGCGGTGCTCTATCTGCGCCGGCTGTACGACCCGATCGACCGGCTCGGGATGTTCCTCAACTCCTATGAATCCGCGGTCGCTTCCCTCCAGAAGATCGCCGGACTGCTCGCCCGGCGCCCCGGTGTCCCGGAGCCGGCCGCATCGGCCACGCTGCCGCTCGCCGCGGCCGGCCGGCCGGGCCGTGAGGTCACCTTCCGCGGGGTCCGTTTCGCCTACCGCACCGGCGGCGAGGTGCTGCCCCGTTTCGATCTGACCCTCGCGGCCGGGTCGACCGTGGCCGTGGTGGGTGCCACCGGCGCCGGCAAGTCGACCCTCGCCAAGCTGCTGGCCCGCTTCTACGACCCCACCGAGGGCCAGGTGCTGCTCGACGGGGTCGATCTGCGCGAGCTGTCCACGGCCGCGCTGCGCCGTGGCGTCGTCATGGTCACCCAGGAAGCGTTCCTGTTCTCCGGCACGGTGGCCGAGAACATCGCCATCGGCCGCCCGGACGCCACCCGCGAGGAGATCGAACGCGCCGCGAAGGCCCTCGGCGCCCATGACTTCATCACCGCCCTGCCGGACGGCTACGACACCGATGTCCGCAAGCGCGGCGGCCGCATCTCCGCAGGCCAGCGCCAACTGGTGGGTTTCGCCCGGGCGTTGCTCGCCGACCCGGCCGTGCTCATCCTCGACGAGGCCACCAGCTCCCTGGACATACCCGGCGAACGCGCGGTGCAGCGCGCGATGGACACTGTCCTGGAGGGCCGTACGGCCCTGGTGATCGCCCACCGCCTCTCGACCGTCGACATCGCCGACCGGGTCCTGGTCATGGCCGACGGCCGGATCGTCGAGGACGGCCCGCCGGACCAACTCATCGCCGCAGGAGGCCGGTTCGCGCAGCTGCACCAGGCGTGGCGGGACAGCGTGGGGTAGGGCGGCAACGACGCGAGGGGGGCGCCATGAGGAACGGGACCGCACGGGGGCCGGGAATCCCCGACCACCGCAGTGCCGGACGCTATGTGTGGTGGCTGGTGGTCAGCCAGCGGGGGCGGGTGGCGGCGGGCGCCACCTACGGGAGCCTGTGGATGGTCGGGCTGATGCTGCCGCCCTATGTGCTGTCCCGGGCCATCGACGAGGGGCTGGTGCCGGGCCGGATGCCGGTGCTGCTCGGCTGGGTGGCGGTGCTCTTCGGCGTCGGGGTGGCGAACGCCTGGCTGGCGGTCATGCGGCATCGCACCATGACCAGGATCCGGATGGATGCCACCTTCCGTACGGTGCGGGTCATCGTGGCGCACACCCTGCGGCTGGGGGCCGCGCTGCCGCACAAGGTGACGGCCGGGGAGGTCGTCACGATCGGGATCGGCGATGTCGGCGTGATCAGCCAGACGCTGACGATGACCGGGCCCGGTGTCGGCGGGGTGCTGGCCTACGGGGTCGTCGCCGTGCTGCTGCTGACCGTCTCGCCACTGCTGGCCGGGGTGGTGCTGCTGGGCGTCCCGCTGCTCGCGCTGCTGGTCGGGCCGTTGCTGGGGCGGTTACAGGGGGCCGAGTCGCGGTACCGCGAGCGGCAGAGCGGGCTGGCCGCGCGGCTGACGGACCTGGTCGGCGGGCTGCGGGTGCTCAACGGTCTGGGCGGCAAGGAGGTGTTCGCCGACCGTCACCGGCGCGAGGCGCGGGCGCTGCGGGACGAGGGCTACCGGGTCGGTGCGGTGACGAGCTGGGTGCAGGCCCTCGGGGTCGGCCTGCCGACGCTGTTCCTGGCCGCGGTGACCTGGCTCGCGGCCCGGATGGCCGCCCAAGGGGCCATCACCGTGGGCGAGTTGGTGGCGGTCTACGGCTACGCGGCGGCGCTGGTGGTGCCGGTCTCGTTCTTCATCGAGGGCGGCTACGACCTCACCCGCGGGCTGGTCGCCGCCCGGCGGGTGGTCCGGTTCCTGCGGCTGGAGCCGGACGCCGCGGAGGGCTCCGGGGACGCGGCCGGGAGCAGGAACGCGGCCGGGGGCGGGCACGCGGCCGGGGACGGGGCCAGGGACGGGTCCAGGGACGGGACCGGGGCCGGAGACGCCCCCGAGGCCGCGTCCGTGCTGCGGGATCCGGCGTCGGGCGTCGAGGTGGTGCCCGGCCTGCTGACCGCGCTGGCCGCCGCCCGGCCGGGCGAGTCGGCGGCGGTGGTCGACCGTCTGGGCCGGTTCGCGGATTCGGCCGCCACCTGGGGCGCGGTGCGTCTCGACGAGATCCCGCTGCCGCGGCTCCGCGACCGGATCCTGGTCGCCGACAACGAGGCCGATCTGTTCGCGGGGACGCTGCGCGAGGTGGTGGGCGGCCGCCGGGACCGGACCGAGGAGGCGATCGGCCGCGCCGTCCGGACGGCCCTGGCCGAGGACATCGTCCGCGGGCTGCCGGACGGGCTCGACTCGGCGGTCGAGGCGCAGGGCCGCAATCTCTCCGGCGGGCAGCGGCAGCGGCTGCGCCTGGTGCGGGCGCTGCTGGCCGACCCCGAGGTGCTGCTCGCGGTGGAGCCGACCTCGGCGGTCGACGCGCACACCGAGGCCGGTATCGCGGCCCGGCTGCACCGCGCGCGGGCGGGCCGTACGACCGTCGTCACCAGCACTTCCCCCCTGCTGCTGGACCGGGCCGACCGGGTGTACTTCCTCGTCGACGGCCGGGCCACCGCCGTCGGCAGCCATCGCCAACTCCTGGCCGAACAGCCCGGATACCGCCGCCTGGTGGCCCGCGGCGAGGACGAGGCAGGCGTGGACGAGAGCGCGATGGGCGAGGTCGGCGTGGACGAGGGCGGCGTGCACGAGACCGGCGTGGACGAGAGCAGCGAGGACGTGACCGGCACGCACCACGGCCCGCACAACGGCGCGAACCCCCAGCCCGACGCCCGCGCAGCCAAGGAGGACGCGTGATGACGGCGACCGCCCCCCGGCCCGGACGGCCCGGACGCCCCGGACGGTCCGGGAACCCGCTGCCGGCCGCTGCGGCGCTGCCGGTGGCCGATCCGGCCACGACCCGGCGGGCGGCGCTCCGGCTGGTCCGGCGGGACGGCCGGGCCGTCGCCCTGATGCTCGCGCTGAACGCGCTGGCGGCCGGCGCCGGACTGGCCGGCCCCTGGCTGCTCGGCCGGATCGTGGACACGGTGCGGTCCGGCGGCGGCGTGCACACGGTCGACCGGCTGGCGCTGGTCATCCTGGCGTGCGGGCTGGCGCAGCTGCTGCTGGCGCGCTACGCCCGGTACGTGGGGCACCGCTTCGGCGAGCGGACCGTGGCGCGGGTCCGCGAGCAGTACGTGGACCGGGCGCTGGCGCTGCCGGCCGCCGTCGTGGAGCGGGCCGGGACCGGGGATCTGACGGCCCGTGGGACAGCCGATGTCACCTCGGTCGCCCGGGCGCTGCGGGACGCCGTGCCGGAGGTGTGCGTCGCCGCGGCGCAGGCACTGTTCCTGCTGGGGGCGGTGGTGGTGCTCGATCCGCTGCTCGGCCTGTGCGGGCTGGGCGTGTTCAGCGGGGTGTTCGCGGTCCGCTGGTATCTGCGCCGGGCGCACGGCGCGTATCTGGCGGAGGGTGCGGCGACCTCGGCGCTCGCCGAGCTGCTGGCGGCCACCGCCGCGGGCGCCCGGACCGTCGAGGCGCTGGGGCTCCAGGAGCGCCGGACGGCGGCGAGCGAGCAGGCCGTCGCGCGCTGCCGCCGCACCCGCACCCGCACCCTGTTCCTGCGCAGTGTGCTGCTGCCGGCCGTGGATGTCGCCTATGTCGTCCCGGTGGTCGGCGTGCTGCTGGCCGGCGGGGCGCTGCACGGGCGGGGCGGGATCAGCCTGGGCGTGGTCATCACCGCGGCGCTGTATCTGCGGCAGCTGTCCGACCCGTTGGCGACGATCCTGTTCTGGGCCGAGCAACTCCAGAGCAGCGGCGCCGCGTTCGCCCGCGTCGAGGGGCTGGGCCGGGCGCCCCGAACGAGGACCGTCCCCGCGGCCCTCCTCCCGCACCCCTCCGCGGAACCCTCCCCCGCCCTCCCCGCCGACGACCGCATCGAGGTCACCGCCGTCCACTACGCCTACGGGGCCGGGAGCGCGAGCCCCGCCGCTGACCGCGATGTCCTGCACGGCGTGGACCTGACCGTCCGCCCCGGCGAACGCCTCGCCGTGGTCGGCCCCTCGGGCGCCGGCAAGTCCACCCTGGGGCGGCTGCTGGCCGGGATCGACGCACCGCGCCACGGCTCCGTGACGGTCGGCGGGGTGCCGGTCGCCGCGCTGGATCCGGCGGCGCTGCGCCGGCAGGTCGTCCTCGTCACCCAGGAGCACCATGTGTTCCTGGGCACGCTCCGGGACAACCTCCAGATCGCCGCGCCCGACGCCGGGGACGCCGCGCTGTGTGCCGCGCTGGCCGCCGTGGGCGCCGAGTGGGCCGCGGAGCTGCCGGCCGGCCTGGACACCGAGCTGGGCGCCGGCGGCCACCGCCCCGACGGCTCCCAGTCGCAGCAGCTGGCCCTGGCCCGTGTGGTGCTGGCGGATCCGCACACGGTGATCCTGGACGAGGCGACCGCCCTGCTCGATCCGCGGACGGCCCGGCACACCGAGCGCGCCCTGGCCGCCGTCCTGACGGGCCGTACGGTCATCGCCATCGCCCACCGGCTGCACACCGCCCACGACGCGGACCGGGTGGCCGTCATGGAGGAGGGCCGGCTGACCGAACTCGGCACCCATGACGACCTGGTGGCGGCGGACGGGGCCTACGCCGCCCTGTGGCACTCGTGGCACAGCTAGGGCGGGTCCGCACCGTCCCGCCCGGCTCGCGATGCCTGCTCCCCCGTAGGTGTCCCTAGGCGTCGAGGCGTCCCGCAGGAGACGGCCGTACGGGAACGGCGCGGCCGGCCCCGGTTCGTACGACCCCGGTTCGTACGACTGTTCAGCCACCCGTCCGGCTTCCGGACACCGATTTCGGGCAACGGACGGTTTCCGGCCAATTAGTTGAACGGAGCCTGACAACAAGCCGCTGACGGTGGGACTCTTCCCGGCAACCGCCGCACGGGCCCCCACAGCACCACACCCCGCGGCCGGAGGTTCCACCCGCACCATCCGCACCACCCGCACTATCCGTTCCACCCGAACACCCAGCACTTCCCGTACGTCTCCCCCCACACGCTCCAAGAGTTCTGCCTCGCTCTGCCCGGACGGCCGCTTCGCCGCCCGGTCCCCCTCGGCCGCATCGTCACGTGGCGGCCACCGCAGAAGGAGTCAGTGTGAGACGCACCCCCCATGGACGCGCCGTCGCGACCGGCGCACTGGTCGCCGTCACGGCGATGCTGGCCGTCGGCGTTCAGGCCGGTACCGGTACGGCGGCCGCCCCGCGGCCGGGCACCACGCATGCCACCCCCGATCCCGGCGCCCTGCCGGCCAAGCTGTCCCCGTCCCAGCGTGCGGAGCTGATACGGGCAGCCGGTGCCACCACCGCCGAGACCGCGCGGCAGCTGAAGCTCGGCGCGAAGGAGAAGCTGGTCGTCAAGGACGTCTCGAAGGATGTCGACGGCACCGTGCACACCCGCTATGAGCGCACCTACGACGGGCTGCCCGTCCTCGGCGGCGACCTCGTGGTGCACGAGAGCAAGGGCGGCACGCTCAAGGGCGTCACCAAGGCCGTGCGCTCCCAGCTGAAGGTCGCGAGCACCACCGCGAAGGTGAAGCCCGCCACGGCCGAGGCGAAGGCCGTCAAGGCGGCGCAGGCGCTCGGTTCGAAGAAGACCGAGGCCGCGAAGGCCCCGCGCAAGGTGGTCTGGGTCGCCGACGGCAAGCCGCTGCTGGCGTACGAGACGGTGGTCGGCGGGCTCCAGGACGACGGCACCCCCAACCAGCTGCACGTCATCACGGACGCCACGACCGGCGCCAAGATCTTCGAGTACCAGGGGATCGAGAACGGCGTCGGCAACACCCAGTACAGCGGCAAGGTCACCGTCGGTTCGTCGGGCTCGGCGCCGAACTTCTCGCTGACCGACCCGACCCGCGGCAACCACAAGACCTACGACCTCAAGCACGGCTCGTCCGGCACCGGTTCGCTGTTCACCGACGCCGACGACACCTGGGGCGACGGCACCCCGCAGAACGCCCAGACGGCGGGTGCCGACGCGGCCTTCGGTGCCCAGGTGACCTGGGACTACTACAAGAACGTGCACGGCCGCAGCGGCATCAAGGGCGACGGCGTGGGCGCCTACTCCCGGGTGCACTACGGCAACAGCTACGTCAACGCCTTCTGGGACGACGGCTGCTTCTGCATGACGTACGGCGACGGCAGCGGCAACGCCGCCCCGCTGACCTCCATCGACGTGGCCGGCCACGAGATGTCGCACGGCGTCACCGCGGCCACCGCCGACCTCACCTACAGCGGGGAGTCCGGCGGCCTCAACGAGGCGACCTCCGACATCTTCGGTACGGCGGTGGAGTTCTACGCCAACAACTCCTCCGACCCCGGTGACTACCTCATCGGCGAGAAGATCGACATCAATGGCGACGGCACGCCGCTGCGCTACATGGACAAGCCGTCCAAGGACGGTGCCTCGGCCGACTACTGGTCGAGCAACGTCGGCAACAAGGACGTGCACTACTCGTCCGGTGTCGCCAACCACTTCTTCTACCTGCTGTCCGAGGGCAGCGGCCCGAAGGACATCGGCGGCGTCCACTACGACAGCCCGACCTTCGACAACCTGCCGGTCCCGGGCATCGGCCGGGCCAACGCCGAGAAGGTCTGGTTCAAGGCACTCAGCCAGTACATGAGCGCCAACACCAACTACGCGGCCGCCCGCACCGCCACCCTCAAGGCCGCCGCCGACCTGTTCGGTGAGGGCAGCGCCTCGTACAACACGGTCGCCAACACCTGGGCGGCGGTCAACGTCGGCTCCCGGGTCCCGGACAGCGGCGCGGTCTCCGTCACCAACCCGGGCAGCCAGACCAGCACCGTGGGCCAGGCGGCGAGCCTCCAGATCAAGGCGAGCAGCGGCACCGCCGGCGCACTGTCGTACGCGGCGACCGGGCTGCCCGCCGGGCTGTCGATCAACGCGACCACCGGTCTGATCTCCGGTACGCCGACCACGGCCGGGACCGGCAATGTGACGGTCACGGTCACCGACGCCGCGAAGAAGACCGGCAGCACCGCCTTCTCCTGGACGGTCAACCCGGCCGGCGGCGGCAATGTCTTCGAGAACGCCGACGATGTGCAGATCCCGGACGCGGGCGCGGCGGTCAACTCTCCGATCAACGTGGGCCGCACCGGCAACGCACCGAGCACGCTGAAGGTCGCGGTGGACATCGTGCACACCTACCGCGGTGACCTGGTCGTGGACCTGATCGCCCCGGACGGCACTGCCTACCGGCTGAAGAACGCCAGCGCGTTCGACTCGGCGGCCAACGTGAAGACCACGTACACCGTCAACGCCTCCGCGGAGAAGGCGAGCGGCACCTGGAAGCTGCGGGTGCAGGACGTCTACTCCCAGGACACCGGTTACATCAACGGCTGGAAGCTGACCTTCTGACCGGGAGGCATCACTCAGTCGTCACTTAGGTGTGACATAGGCGGGTCACAGATCTCGCCACCGCACAACTGACACACGAAGCACGCGCGTTGGGCGTCGTCCCCTGGTATCCGGGGGCGGCGCCCAGCTCCGTTATACGAACGGCGCGTCCCTCTCTACGGACATTTTTCAGCCAATCCCTTAACACCCTCCTGACATGCACGCGTTCGAATGGCAGTCTTCCCGAACGCACGTCACACCCGCATCGCTTTGCACCCCCACCACTTGGCAAAGTTGAAGGAGCACGCGTGACCCCCCGCATATCCCGTAAGACCCGTGTCGTCGGTACGTCGATCGCCGTCGCAGCCCTCGTGGCCGCCGGCATCACCGCAGGTACCGCCGGCGCCTCCCCCGCCCAGACCCCCACCGCGGACGGTTCGCCCCTCAAGCTCACCGCCTCGCACCGCGCGGAACTGCTGCGCGACGCGAGCGCGACCAAGGCGCAGACCGCCAAGGAACTGGGCCTGGGCTCGCAGGAGAAGCTGGTCGTCAAGGACGTCATCAAGGACGCTGACGGCACCACGCACACCCGCTACGACCGCACCTACGCCGGCCTGCCGGTGCTGGGCGGCGACCTGATCGTGCACACCGCCAAGGGCGGCGCGGTCAAGAGCACCACCAAGTCGACCGAGAAGACGGTCAAGGTGGCCTCCACCACGGCGAAGATCGCCCCGACGGCCGCCGCGAAGTCGGCCCAGGGCACCGCGGTCAAGTCGCTCAGCGCGAAGAAGGCCGACGCGCAGGCGCCCAAGAAGGTCGTCTGGGCCGCCTCCGGCACCCCGACTCTCGCCTACGACACCGTCGTCAAGGGCGTGAAGAAGGACGGCACGCCGAGCCGGATGCACGTCATCACCGACGCCAACAGCGGCAAGAAGCTGTTCCAGTACGACGAGATCCGTACCGGCAAGGGCGAGAGCGAGTACAGCGGCAGCGTCGAGCTGGGCACCTCCAAGGAGGGCAACGGCTTCACGCTGACCGACAAGGAGCGCGGTGGCCACAAGACCACCAACCTCGAAAACGGCGAGTCCGGTGACGGCAAGGCCTTCACCGACGAGGACGACAAGTGGGGCACCGGCAAGCCGGATGACCCGCAGACCGCGGCCGTCGACGCCCACTACGGTGCGGGCGTGACCTGGGACTACTACAAGAAGGTCCACGGCCGCAGCGGCATCAAGGGTGACGGCAAGGGTGCCTCCTCGCGCGTCCACTACGGCAAGAGCTACGTCAACGCCTTCTGGGACGACGACTGCTTCTGCATGACGTACGGCGACGGCGAGGGCGACAAGGCCCCGCTGACCGCGCTGGACGTCGCGGCGCACGAGATGTCGCACGGTGTCACCTCCGCCACCGCCAACCTCACCTACAGCGGTGAGTCCGGCGGCCTCAACGAGGGCACCTCGGACATCTTCGGGACCTCGGCCGAGTTCTTCGCCAAGAGCGAGAAGGACCCGGGCGACTACCTCATCGGCGAGAAGATCGACATCAACGGTGACGGTACCCCGCTGCGCTACATGGACAAGCCGTCCAAGGACGGTCAGTCGCAGGACAACTGGGACTCCAAGACCGGTGGCCTCGACCCGCACTACTCCTCGGGTGTCGCCAACCACTTCTTCTACCTGCTGTCCGAGGGCAGCGGCCAGAAGGAGATCGGTGGCGTCAAGTACGACAGCCCGACGGCGGACGGCAAGAAGGTCGAGGGCATCGGCCGGGACAAGGCCGAGAAGATCTGGTTCAAGGCCCTGACCGAGTACATGACCTCGAACACCGACTACAAGGCCGCCCGTGAGGCGACCGTCAAGGCCGCCACCGACCTGTACAAGGCCGGCAGCGCCGAGGTCAAGGGCGTCGAGGCCGCTTGGACCGGTGTCGCCGTCAAGTGACGCAACGAGCGGGAACGTGCTGATCGTCCCGGGGTGAAGTGACCCCGGCGCGGGCGGTGTCCGGAGATCCTCCGGGCACCGCCTTCGCGCGTTCCGGGGCCGGGAGTTCGGCCGCCCGGCCCGGGCGCGGCCGGCTGACGAGAAGGCACCCGCTCACCCGCCAGGGATGACGGGACCGCCCTCAGCGGGACGCCCCCGGCCCGCTCTCCCTCCTCGCCCGGGCCCGGCTGTAGTTCCATGCGCCCGCACCCACCAGCACCGCCGCCCCGGCCCCGTACAGCGGCAGCCAGCGGGTCGTCGTGGCCGACAGACAGTCGGCGACGGCCACATGACTGCGGGCCTGCTGCGCACGGGCCAGCGCGGTCCGGTCGCGACCGCTCAGCTGCGCCAGCTCCGCCTCCGCCCGCAGGCTTTCGTATCGGCCCAGTTGACCGCACCCGCTGCGGGTCCCCTCCATCGGGAGCAGCCACGCCCAGCGCTGGAGCATCGGCGCCAGTGTGATCGCGATACACAGACCGACGGTCAGCGCGAACGCGACCAGTTTGCGCACATACGCGGTGCGAAGGCCGGGCGTCCAGGCCGGCAGCGCGTAGAAGGAGCAGACCACCGCGAGCAGCGTCACCCCGACGTAGGTGGCGAACCACTGCCAGGAGCCCTGCGCCAGAGCGGCCGTCAGCACGGCGGCGAGGGCGATGCCGATGACCCCGGCCTCCCCGCCGGTGGCCTGGCCGGCGCCGGGGCGTGCCGGTTCCCGGGTGCCGTGCGGGCTGGACTGGTTCACGGTCTCTCCTGCGGGTCGGCGGCCCTCAGCATCCGGCACCGCCCGCCGCCGGCCCCGGCACCGTGCCGGACGGGCCCTGGACCCCGCCCGGTTGGGGGAGGAGCCGCCCACCGCGGCACCGTGGCAGCGGGCCGGTGCGCCCTTCCCGCCGCTTAGTCTGACGGTATGACTGAGTCCAGCGGCGGCCCGCCCGTCAGCCGTACCAGGGTCCTGCTCGCCGACGACGAGCCGTTGATGCGGGCCGGGGTGCGCGCGATCCTCGGCACGGCGCCCGATATCGAGGTCGTCGCGGAGGCCGCCGACGGCCGCGAGGCGATCGACCAGGCGCTCCGGCACCGGCCCGACGTCTGTCTGCTGGACATCCGCATGCCGCGGCTGGACGGCCTCGGGGTCGCCGCGGAGCTGGCCAGGGCGCTGCCCGCCACCGCCGTCGTGATGCTGACGACGTTCTCCGAGGACGAGTACATCGCCGGTGCCCTCGGCTCGGGCGCGGCCGGCTTCCTGCTGAAGTCCGGCGACCCGCGGGAGCTGATCGCCGGGGTCCGGGCCGTCGTCGCAGGCGGCTCCTGTCTCTCCCCGTCCGTCGCCCGGCGGGTCATCTCGCACCTGGGAGGCGGGCAGTTGGGCCGCGGAGTGGCCGCCCGGGCCCGGGTCGCCGAGCTGACCGGGCGGGAGCGCGAGGTGCTCGGGCTGGTCGGCGCCGGGCTGTCCAACGCGGAGATCGCCCGGCGGCTGTTCCTGGTCGAGGGCACCGTCAAGGCGCATGTCAGCGCGATCCTCGCCCGACTGGGCTTCAAAAACCGCGTCCAGGCGGCGATCCTCGCGTACGAGGCGGGCCTGGTCCCGGCGTCATGAGGCGGTGGAAGCGCCCGGACGCCCGGCGGCTGCGCGCCCACGCCCCCGCGCTGGGACTCTGGCTCGCGCTGTGCGGTCCGGCGGCGCTCGTCGTCGCCTCCCTCGACGGCGCCCAGCGGTGGGCCACCGTGGCCGCCTTTCCGCTGCTCGGCGTCTGTGTGCTGCTGCGCAGGCGGAGTCCGCTGACGGCGCTGGCGCTGCCGATCGCGCCGAGCCTGGTGATCTCGCTGGATCTGTTCACCACCGGCTACTGCGCCGCGCTGGCGGCGTTCGGCTATCTGGCCGGGGTCCGGCTGTCCCGGGCCCGTCCGGCGCTGTGGTTCTTCTGCGCCGTGGCGGCCTGCGGGCTGCCGCTGGCCGCGGTGCTGGGCCGCACGGTGTGGCCGTGGTTCTCGCTGCTGTTGACGCTGCTGCTCAATGTGGTGCTGCCGTGGCTGCTGGGCCGCTACCGCCGGCAGTACGCCGAACTGGCCCGTACCGGCTGGCAGCTCGCCGAGCGGATGGAGCGCGAACAGCAGGCCGTCGCCGATCGCACCCGGCTGCGCGAACGCGCCCGGATCGCCGGTGACATGCATGACTCCCTCGGCCATGACCTGGCCCTGATCGCCCTGCGGGCCGGGGCGCTGGAGGTCGATCCGCGGCTGGACGCGGACCGGCAGGCGGCCGCCGGTGAGCTGCGGGCCGCGGCCGGGACGGCGACCGAACGGCTGCGGGAGATCATCGGCGTCCTGCGCACGGATGACGAGAGCGCGCCCCGGGTACCGGCCGACGAGAGCGTGGCGCGGCTGGTGGACCGGGCGCGGGCGTCCGGGATGACGGTGACCCTGGAGCAGGCGGACGGCACCGGGACCGGCACGCTTCCGGCCATGACCGGCCACGCCCTGCACCGCGTCGTCCAGGAGTCCCTGACCAATGCCGCCAAACACGCCCCCGGCGCGGCCGTCCGGGTGCGGATCGGACGGGACGCCGGGCAGGTGCGGGTCACGGTGGCCAACAGCGCGGGAACGGCCGGTCCGGGTGCCGGGCCGGTCTCCGGCGGCAGCGGGCTGGTGGGACTGGACGAGCGGGTACGGCTGGCGGGCGGCACACTGCGCGCCGGGCCCGCCCCGGAGGGCGGCTTCACGGTCTCGGCCCGGCTGCCGACCGCCGCCGGCGCCCGCCCGGAATCCCCCGCCCGCCCCGAACCCACCGCGGCCCAGCGGGAGTTGGCACACGCCCAGCGGCAGGTGCGGCGCCGGCTCCGGCAGATGGTGGCGGCCCCGGTGGCGCTGCTGGCCGTCCTGGTGCTGCTGAGTAGCATCTACCACCTGGTCAGCCCGTCCTGGACGGTGCTGGAGCGGGAGCACTACACGGCGCTCCGCCTCGGCGCCGACCGCTCCCGGGTGGAGTCCCTGCTGCCGTTCTTCGCCCTGGACGCCCCGCCGGACGGCACCCCGCCGCCCCCGCCCGCCTGGACCTGCGTCTACTACACCGTCCACCCCGACTCCGCCTACGAGCTCTGCTTCACCGCCGACGAGCGGCTGGTCAGAAAGAGCGTGGTGCACCGCCGGGACCGCTAGGACGGGCCGCCCTGGCGTTATGCCGTACGCCCGCCGGACCGACCCCTTCGGACCGGCCCCTTCGGAGTCGAACCCGCAGACCCCGACACCCTCAACTCGCCCCCGCCGCAGGCGACTTCCCCCTCCCGGCCCGACCCCGGCACCCCCTTACCGCCCCGTCCGCCGATATGGCTGATTCCACCCCCTCATGCGCTCTTGTACGGACTCCCTCCTGGAGAGAGGCTGCGGTGTGGCGCCGATGGGCCCCGGCGCGGCACCGGACATCCGCACACCGCAACTCCGCTGTGATCAGACCGAGTTGAGGAGGCGAACGCCGACCGTGTCAGCGCAGCGCCGCAGTCGCCCGCGCGAGAGCCGGGAGGTGTCCGCCGGGTCATGGCGGGCGCGTGGTGACCGGCCGGTGGGGCCTGGTCCAGCCCGACGTCCCGGTCGTCGCCCAGGGCGGGTTCCGCGGGGCCACCCGCCACCCGCATGGCCCACCCGCGCGGGATCCGTCGGGGGAACCACCCGCCGGGGCCGGGAGAGCACCGAACCGCCCCGCCGTGCCATCCGCCGGCCGAGTGAAAGCGGACAGGAGCGCCCATGCCCGCACCCGGTTCGTCTGCCGCGGAGCGGATACAAAGGACAAAACCCCGCAAAGCATCACAAGCCCAGGTGAGCCCATGATCGGTCGCATTCCTGTTCTGGACATCCGCCCGCAGATCGATTGCGGCCGCCGCCCGGCGAAGGCTGTGGTGGGGGAGACCTTCGAGGTCTCGGCCACGGTCTTCCGCGAAGGGCATGACGCCGTCGCGGCGAATGTGGTGCTGCGCAATCCGGCCGGGCGCTGCGGCCCCTGGACGCCGATGCAGGAGCGGGCACCCGGCTCCGACCGGTGGAGCGCCGAGGTCACCCCCGGCATCGAGGGCCGCTGGACGTTCACCGTCGAGGCCTGGTCCGATCCGGTCACCACCTGGCGGCGGCATGCCGGCATCAAGATCCCGGCGGGGATCGACACCGAGCTGATGCTCGCCGAGGGTGCCGAGCTCCATGAGCGGGCGGCCGCCGAGGTCCCCAAGAACGACGGGCGCGAGGCGGTGCTCGCCGCCGTGGACGCGCTGCGCGACGCCGGGCGGCCCGCCGCGACCCGGCTGGCCGCGGCGCTCGCCCCCCAGGTCACCGAGGCGCTGGCCCGCCACCCGCTGCGCGAACTGCTCACCGTCTCGCGTCCGATGCCGCTGGTCGTCGAGCGCCGGCGGGCCCTGTTCGGCTCGTGGTACGAGCTCTTCCCGCGCTCCGAGGGCGCCACCGTCACCCCGGACGGCACGGCCGTCAGCGGCACCCTGCGCACCGCCGCCGACCGGCTGCCGGCCGTGGCCGCCATGGGCTTCGACGTGGTCTATCTGCCGCCCGTCCACCCCATCGGCACCGCCTTCCGCAAGGGCCCCAACAATGCGCTCACGGCCGGCCCGGACGATGTCGGCTCCCCCTGGGCCATCGGCTCACCGGCCGGCGGTCATGACGCCCTCCACCCGGACCTGGGCACCTTCGATGACTTCGCACACTTCGTCCGCACCGCCCGTGACCTGCGGATGGAGGTCGCCCTGGACTTCGCGCTCCAGTGCTCCCCGGACCACCCCTGGGTCACCCTGCACCCCCAGTGGTTCCACCACCGCGCGGACGGCTCGATCGCCTACGCCGAGAACCCGCCGAAGAAGTACCAGGACATCTACCCGCTCGCCTTCGACAGCGACTTCCGCGGGCTGGTCCGCGAGACCGAACGCGTACTGCGCTTCTGGATGGCCAAGGGCGTACGGATCTTCCGGGTGGACAATCCCCACACCAAGCCGGTGGCCTTCTGGGAGAAGGTGATCGGCGACATCAACCGCACCGATCCGGACGTGCTCTTCCTCGCCGAGGCGTTCACCCGCCCGGCCATGCTGCACACCCTCGCCGAGATCGGCTTCCACCAGTCGTACACCTACTTCACCTGGCGTAACACCAAGCAGGAGCTGACCGACTACCTCACCGAACTGACCGGCGAGAGCGCCTCCTACCTGCGGCCCAATTTCTTTGTGAACACCCCGGACATCCTGCACGCCTACCTCCAGGAGGGCGGCCGCCCCGCCTTCGAGGTACGCGCCGTACTGGCCGCCACCCTCTCCCCCACCTGGGGTGTCTACGCCGGATATGAGCTCTGCGAGTCGACGCCGGTACGCCGCGGCAGCGAGGAGTACCTCGACTCGGAGAAGTACCAACTCAAGCCGCGCGACTGGGATGCGGCAGCCCGGGAGGGACGCACCATCGCCCCTCTGATCACCACGCTCAACCGCATCCGCCGCCGGCACCCTGCCCTGCAACAGCTGCGCAATCTGCACTTCCACCACGTCGACAACGAGGCCGTCCTCGCCTACTCCAAGCGCGAGGGGAACGGCGACCGGGCCGACACGGTGCTCACGGTGGTCAACCTCGACCCGCACCACACCCACGAGGCGACGGTGTCGTTGGACATGCCGGAACTCGGCCTCGGCCGGCACGAGTCCTTTCCGGTGCGCGACGAGCTCACCGGCGATACCTACCACTGGGGCAGGGACAATTATGTGCGCCTGGAGCCGGGCCGCTCACTCGCGCCCGCCCATGTGCTGTCGCTGCGACCGTCCTCACCGATCGGAGGGTCACCCAATTGATCGTCAATGAGCCTGTCCCCGACACATTCGAGGACACCCCGGCGAAGGACCGCGATCCCGACTGGTTCAAACGGGCCGTTTTCTACGAAGTCCTGGTGCGCTCCTTCCAGGACAGCAACGGCGACGGCATCGGCGACCTCAAGGGCATCACGGCCAAGCTCGACTATCTGCAATGGCTGGGGGTGGACTGCCTCTGGCTGCCGCCGTTCTTCAAATCCCCGCTGCGGGACGGCGGTTACGATGTCGCCGACTACACCGCGGTGCTCCCCGAATTCGGCGACCTGGCCGATTTCGTGGAATTCGTGGACGCCGCACACCACCGCGGTATGCGGGTCATCATCGATATGGTGATGAACCACACCAGCGACCAGCACCCGTGGTTCCAGGAATCGCGCACCGATCCCGAGGGGCCGTACGGCGACTATTACGTCTGGGCCGACGACGACAAGCAGTACGCCGACGCCCGCATCATCTTCGTCGACACCGAGGCCTCCAACTGGACCTTCGACCCGGTCCGCAAGCAGTACTACTGGCACCGCTTCTTCTCCCACCAGCCGGATCTCAACTACGAGAACCCGGCGGTCCAGGAAGAGATGATCTCCGCCCTGCGCTTCTGGCTCGATCTGGGGATCGACGGTTTCCGGCTGGACGCGGTGCCGTATCTCTACGCCGAGGAGGGCACCAACTGCGAGAATCTGCCCGCCTCGCACGCCTTCCTCAAGCGGGTCCGCGCGGAAATCGACGCGCATTACCCGGACACCGTGCTGCTGGCCGAGGCCAATCAATGGCCGGAGGATGTCGTCGACTACTTCGGCGATTACGGCGTCGGCGGCGACGAATGTCATATGGCCTTCCACTTCCCGGTCATGCCGCGCATCTTCATGGCGGTACGCCGCGAATCGCGCTATCCGGTCTCGGAAATCCTCGCCAAGACCCCGGCGATCCCGTCCGGCTGCCAGTGGGGCATCTTCCTGCGCAACCACGACGAGCTGACCCTCGAAATGGTCACGGACGAAGAGCGCGACTACATGTACGCGGAGTACGCCAAGGACCCGCGTATGCGGGCCAATATCGGCATCCGCCGGCGGCTGGCCCCGCTGCTCGACAACGACCGCAATCAGATCGAGCTCTTCACGGCCCTGCTGCTGTCCCTGCCGGGTTCGCCGATCCTCTATTACGGCGACGAGATCGGTATGGGCGACAACATCTGGCTCGGCGACCGGGACGCGGTGCGCACCCCGATGCAGTGGACGCCGGACCGCAACGCCGGCTTCTCCTCCTGCGACCCGGGCCGGCTCTTCCTGCCGACCATCATGGATCCCGTCTACGGCTACCAGGTCACCAATGTCGAGGCCGCGATGAGTTCGCCGTCCTCGCTGCTGCACTGGACCCGGCGGATGATCGAGATCCGTAAGCAGAATCCGGCGTTCGGGCTCGGCAGCTACACCGAGCTGTCCTCCACCAATCCGGCGGTGCTGGCCTTCCTGCGGGAGGCCCCGGGCACCGGCGGCGCGGATGACGACCTGGTGCTGTGCGTGCACAACTTCTCGCGCTTCGCCCAGCCCACGGAGCTGGACCTGCGGTCGTTCAGCGGCCGCCATCCGGTGGAACTCATCGGCGGGGTCCGCTTCCCGGCCATCGGGGAGCTGCCCTACCTGCTGACCCTCGCCGGCCACGGCTTCTACTGGTTCCGGCTGCGCAGGAACTCCGGTTAGCGCCGGTGCCCTGACCGGCACGGGCACCGGAAAGACGCCCGTACGCGGCCACCTGGCGCGTACGGGCGTTTTTTGACCTTTCGCCCGGGCAGTCTCCCTACTACCGCACGGGCCGGGTGAGCCATCGTCGGTCCCCCGGCCCGGGAGGGGCCCGCCGCGCAGCGGAGCAGCGCACGCCGGAAGACCGCTGCCGTACGGACGCTCTCGCCCGCCCGGGCGTGTCCGCAAGGTCCCGTCATCCGCCGCGAGCCGGACGGGACCTTGCGGATACGCCCGAGCCCCGGACTCCGTCTGGGGGTACCCCCACCGCGCCGCCGCACAGTCAAGGCCGCATTCCGGGACACTTCGTCCTATATGTCGTGTGCCCGGGGAAAGGACGCGACGCCATGTCGGACACCGCCTCGACCCGTGCCACCCGCAACACCCCTGATCGTCGCCCGCTCGTCGCCGCCCCCGATCTGCTGTCCTCGCTGGTCCCCCTGCTCGCCGAGTGGGTGCCACGCCAGCGCTGGTTCGCCGGCAAGGGGCGGCTGGTCACCGGCTTCAGCCTGCTCTCGGCGACCGAGCTGCTGCCGTGCACCGGCGACGGCACCGCACCGGGCCTGCTGCAACTGCTCGTCCGCGCCCAGCAGAGCGCACCCCCGAGCCGTACACCGGCCGGCGGCGACCGCTACCAGCTGCTGCTGGGGGTGCACCCCGCGCCGCCGCCCCAGCTGGCGCCCGCCGTGATCGGGCGCCCCGGCAGCGGTCCGCTGCGCGGCCGTGCCGTCTATGACGCGCTGCTCGACAGCCGGCTGTGCGGGCTGCTGCTGGAGCGGCTGCGGGTCCCGGGCCGGCTCGGTGCGCTGCGCTTCTGCCGGGAGCCCGATGCCGTCATCCCCTCCGGGCTGCCGGGCCGGCCGATCGCCGTCGAGCAGTCCAACTCCTCGATCGTTTACGGGGATTCGTTCATCCTGAAGGTCTTCCGGCGGGTCGAGCCGGGCATCAACCCGGACCTGGAGCTGCCGCGGGCACTCGCGGATGCCAAGTGCGCACGGGTGCCCGCGCCCGCGGCATGGTTCGAGTCGGCGGCCCCCGACGAGGGCGGGGAGCCGACCACGCTGGGCGTGCTCCAGCCCTTCCTGCCGGGCTCGGCGGACGGCTGGCAGCTGGCGCTGAACGCGCTGGCCGTACGCGCCGACTTCACCGGTTCGGCGCGGGCGCTCGGCCATGCCACCGCGGAGGTGCACACCGCACTCGCCCAGACGCTGCCGACCACCGAGCTGCGCCGCCCGCAGCTGGAGGTGATCGCCGCCCAGATGACCGAGCGGCTGACGGCCACCGCCCGCGCCGTGCCCGTACTCCAGCCCTACCGGGCCCGGCTGCGGACCGCCTTCGACGCGCTGGCCGCGATCGGCCACGACGGCCGCAGCTGGGCCGCCCAGCGCATCCACGGCGATCTGCACCTGGGTCAGACGCTGCGCTCCGCCGACGAGGGCCGCTGGTCGCTGATCGACTTCGAGGGCGAACCGGCCCGTCCGCTCGCCGAGCGGCGCCGGCCGCAGCCCGCGGTGCGTGATGTCGCGGCGATGCTGCGCTCCTTCGACTACGCCGCGCGCAGCGGACCGGCGGGCGGCGACCCCTGGTCGCTGGAGTGGGCGCGGCGCACCCGGGACGCCTTCTGCCTCGGATACGCGGAGGCCGGCGGGCTCGATCCGCGCTCCGCGCCCGAACTGATGCGCGCCTATGAGACCGACAAGGCCGTCTACGAAGTGCTCTACGAGGCCCGGCACCGGCCCGACTGGCTGGCCGTCCCGATGGCCGCCATCCGGCGCCTGGCGGCGGGCGGGGAGCGGGCCGTGGGGGTGGACGGGGCCGGCCCGTCCCGGGCCGCCGGGCCCGACGGCCGGGGGTGAGGGGCCGCAGCCGACCGCCGCACCGCCGCCCGTCCGCCCCCGACACCCGACCGATGCCTTGCCCCGAGGAGGCCCTCTCGTGATGCGCCCGTCGCCCGCCCCCCATTCAGCCGGACCCCCCTCCGGGTCCCCGTCACCCGCCAGCGGTGCCGCGGCGACCGGTGGGAACACCGCCGGTCCCACCTTCGCCGCCCGGCCGCCCGGCCTCCGGGACCGGGCCGCGGCGCCCGGCCGGACCGGCGGGCCCGCGGGCCCGCCCCGGACGGAGCGGCCGACGGGCAGCCACGGGGTCCGGGCCGCCGCACCGCTGTCCGACGAGGACCGGGGGCGGCTGCTGGGCGGTGCTCATCACGATCCGCACGGGCTGCTCGGCGCCCATCCCGTACGCGGCGGGCTGCTGCTGCGGGTCCTGCGGCCGTATGCGAAGGGCGTCACCGTCCTGGCGAAGGGGCTGCGGGCCGAGCTGCCGTCCGAGGGGGACGGGCTGTTCGCCGGGGTGCTGCCGCTGCGCACCGTCCCGGACTACGAGCTGCTGGTCGACTACGGCGACCACACCGTGACCGTGCGGGACCCCTATCGCTTTCTGCCCGCGCTCGGCGAGCTGGATCTGCATCTGTTCGGTGAGGGCCGGCACGAGCAGCTGTGGCGGGCGCTCGGCGCGCGGATCCTGGAGCACCAGGGCGTGACCGGCACCCGCTTCACGGTCTGGGCCCCCAACGCCCGGGGCGTCCGAGTCGTCGGCGACTTCAACTACTGGGACGGCACCGGCTTCCCGATGCGCTCGCTGGGCTCGTCCGGTGTCTGGGAGCTCTTCCTCCCGGGCCTCGGCGAGGGCGAGCTGTACAAGTTCGAGATCACCCGGCCGGACGGCTCCAGGACGGTGCGGGCCGACCCGATGGCCCGCCGGACCGAGTGCCCGCCGGCCACCGCCTCGATCGTGGAGGCGTCGCACTACCACTGGAACGACGCCGACTGGATGGCCCGGCGCGGCGCGCGCCCCGTGCACGAGGCCCCGTTCTCCGTCTACGAGGTGCACCTCCCCTCCTGGCGGCCGGGCCTGACCTACCGCCAACTGGCCGCGCAGCTCCCTGCCTACGTCCAGGACCTGGGCTTCACCCACGTCGAGTTCATGCCGGTCGCCGAGCATCCCTTCGGTGGCTCCTGGGGCTATCAGGTGACCGGGTTCTACGCGCCCACCGCGAGGATGGGCACGCCGGACGACTTCCGCTTCCTGATCGACGCGCTGCACCGGGCCGGCATCGGGGTGCTGATGGACTGGGTGCCGGCGCACTTCCCGCGCGATGACTGGGCGCTGGCGGAGTTCGACGGGCGCCCGCTCTACGAGCCGCAGGATCCGGCGCGGGCCGCGCACCCGGACTGGGGCACCCTGGAGTTCGACTACGGCCGTACCGAGGTCCGTAACTTCCTGGTCGCCAACGCCGTCTACTGGTGCGAGGAGTTCCATATCGACGGTCTCCGGGTGGACGCCGTCGCCTCGATGCTCTATCTCGACTACTCCCGCGAGGACGGCGGCTGGACACCGAACGAGCACGGCGGCCGGGAGAACCTCGATGCGGTCGCCTTCCTCCAGGAGATGAACGCGACGGTCTACCGCCGCTGCCCCGGCGTCGTCACCATCGCCGAGGAGTCCACGGCCTGGGACGGCGTCACCCGTGCCACGCATCATCCCGGGCCCGGCGGCTTCGGCGGTCTGGGCTTCGGCCTGAAGTGGAACATGGGCTGGATGCATGACTCCCTGGGCTATGTCTCCAAGGATCCGGTGCACCGGAAGTACCACCACGGCGAGATGACCTTCTCCATGATCTACGCCTACTCCGAGAACTATGTGCTGCCGATCTCCCATGACGAGGTGGTGCACGGCAAGCGCGCGCTGGTGTCGAAGATGCCCGGTGACTGGTGGCAGCAGCGCGCCGGCCACCGGGCCTATCTCGGCTTCATGTGGGCCCACCCCGGCAAGCAACTCCTCTTCATGGGGCAGGAGTTCGCCCAGGGCGCGGAGTGGGCGGAGAGCCATGGGCCGGACTGGTGGCTGCTCGACTCCTCGTACGAGGCGGAGCCGGACCACCGGGGCGTACGCGATCTCGTGCGCGAGCTGAACGGTCATTACGCCGCCACGCCCGCGCTGTGGGAGCGCGACACCGACCCGGCCGGCTTCTCCTGGATCGACGGCGAGGCGAGCGAGGACAATGTCTTCCCCTTCCTGCGCTTCGCCGCCGACCGGTCGCCGCTGATCTCGGTCACCAACTTCTCCCCCGTCGTCCGCCGGGCCTACCGGCTCGGCATCCCCGACCGATTCCCCGCCTGGCGCGAGGTCCTCAACACCGATGAGCCGCGCTACGGCGGCAGCGGCGTCGGCAACCCCGGCGTCCTCACGGCCGAACCGACCCCCTGGAACGGCCGCTCCGCCTCCCTCTCCCTGGTGCTTCCCCCACTGGCCACCCTCTGGCTACGACCGTCCTGATCCCTCACGGCTGATGGTTGTCGGACCCTGCGTGCACCGCTGCGGCTCCCCCGCCGAACAGATCCGTCCCCCACGTCGCTATGGCCCGTTCCTCCTTGTTCGTACCCCCGCGCGGCCGGCGCCGGCCGACCGCGTTTTCCTGTCACGTGCATGGTGTCAGGGGGCACTGACAATCCCTCCGCGGGAAGGAAACGCGCAGGTCGGAGCGGTGGTCGAGGGCGATCGCGGCAGGGCGTACGGAAGGGGCGGGCGCCGTGTGCGGCACCCGCCCCTTCTCCCCTCCTGAAGCCCGGGGTCAGACCTTGGCGGACGTCTTCTCCGCGCCGCCGTCCCGCGGTGCGACGACCGCCGCGGCGGCCGGCTGCGCATGCGCGTCGTCGACCAGCGTCTTCTCGTCGAACGGCACCTGTCCGGCGAGCACTTCGGTCACCCGGCCCTTGTCGATCTCCTTGGTCCAGGTGCCGATCAGCACGGTGGCCACCGCGTTGCCGGCGAAGTTGGTCAGGGCGCGCGCCTCGCTCATGAAGCGGTCGATGCCGACGATCAGGCCGACGCCGTCGACCAGTTCGGGGCGGTGCGACTGGAGGCCGCCGGCCAGCGTCGCCAGGCCCGCGCCGGTGACACCGGCCGCCCCCTTCGACGCGATGACCATGAACACCAGCAGCGAGATCTGCTGGCCGAGCGGGAGCGGCTTGCCCATCGCCTCGGCCACGAACAGCGAGGACATCGTCAGGTAGATGGCGGTGCCGTCGAGGTTGAAGCTGTAGCCGGTGGGGACGGTGATGCCGACCACCGGCTTACTGACGCCCAGATGCTCCATCTTCGCGATCAGCCGGGGCAGCGCCGACTCCGAGGAGGAGGTGGACAGGATCAGCAGGAACTCCCGGCCGAGGTACTTCAGCAGCAGGAAGATATTGACGCCGGCGACCAGCCGGAGCAGCGCGCCGAGCACCACGATCACGAACAGCAGACAGGTGACGTAGAAGCCGACCATGATGACGGCGAGGGACTTCAGCGCGTCCAGGCCGGTCTCGCCGACCACCGCCGCGATGGCGCCGAAGGCACCCACCGGCGCCGCCCACATGATCATGGCCAGGACCCGGAAGACCAGCTTCTGGAGGTGTCCGACACCGCGCAGCACCGGCTCGCCCGCCGAGCCCAGCGTCTGGAGCCCGAAGCCGACCAGCAGCGCCACCAGCAGCGTCTGGAGCACCTCGCCCTGGGTGAAGGCGGAGACCAGCGTGGTGGGGATCATGCCGAGCAGGAACTCGGGCAGCGTCTCACCGCCGCCCTCGGTCTGCGCGTGCCCGGCGTGCTTGACGGTCTCGGTCAGATGGAGGCCGGAACCGGGGTCCAGCAGATTGCCGACGACCAGGCCGATGGCGAGCGCGACGGTGGACATCACCATGAAGTAGCCGAGGGCCAGGCCGCCGACCGCACCGACCTTGGCGGCCTTCCGCACCGAGCCGACCCCCAGCACGATCGTGCAGAAGATGACCGGCGAGATCATCATCTTGATCAGGTTCACGAAGCCGGTGCCGAGCGGCTTGAGCTGGACGGCGACACCGGGCGCGGCGAAGCCCACGACGATGCCGAGCAGCACCGCCCCGATCACGGCGATGTAGAGGAAATGGGTCCGGTCCCGCTTCACGGGCGCGGTCTCCCCGGTGGTGCCCCCACGCGGCGGGGTCTGTGCAGCCACTGCTGCCTCCTCGGTCTACGGCGGTGCGCTGATCTGCGGCTCTGACACACCACAAGTTCCGGTGACTATGCACGCCACTGTGGCGCCCGTCACCCTTACGTACATTTCGTTCACGTAAAAGTGACCGTGCAGACTGTTTCGCGGTCACCGTGCAGACTGTTCTGCATGCGACTCCCCCGACCCCGCCCTTCCCGCCGGCTGCGCGGCCCCCGCAGCCTGGCCGGGCAGCTGTTCGCCATGCAGGTGGTGCTGGTGGCGGTGGTCGTCATGGGGTGCGCGCTCTTCGCGTACGTCAGCGCCGGCCGGCAGGCGGAGGAGACCGCGCGGCGGCAGGCGACCGCGGCGGCCACCGCCGTCGCCGACTCCCCGGCGGTCGTGGCGGCGGCCCGCACCAAGGACCCGACGGCCGCGCTCCAGCCGTACAGCGAACGGCTGCGGCGGGACGCCGGGGTCGACTTCGTGGTGATCATGTCGCCGAAGGGCATCCGCTGGACGCACCCCGAGCCGTCCGCGATCGGCAAGAAGTACTTCGGGCACATCGGCCCGGCGCTGCGCGGCGAGATCTTCCCCGAGACGCACCTGGGGGTGCTCGGGCCGTCCGTACGGGTCGTCGCACCGGTCCGGGACCCGCGGCGCGGCGGCCGGATCACGGCGCTGGTCAGCTCCGGGATCACCATCGAGACGATCAGTGCGCAGCTGCGCGACCAGGTGCTGGCGCTGGTGGGCGTGGCCGCCGCGGCGCTGGCGCTCGGCGGTCTGGGCACGTATGTGATCAACGCCCGGCTGCGGCGGCACACCCACGGGATGAACGCCGGGGAACTGAGCCGGATGCACGACTACCACCAGGCCGCGCTGCACGCCGTACGCGAGGGGCTGCTGATGCTCGACGGACAGCGCAGGGTCGCCCTGATCAACGACGGCGGGCGGGAGCTGCTGGGGCTGTCCGAGGACGCGGTGGGCCGCCGCGTCACCGAGCTGGGGCTGCCGGAGCCGCTGACCGAGGCGCTGCTGGAGCCCGGCCCGCGGGTCGACGAGCTGCAGCTGACCGGCGAGCGGGTGCTGGTCGTCAACTCCTCGCCGGTCTCCGGCGGTGAGCGGCGCGGCAGCGTCGTGACCCTGCGCGATCACACCGAACTCCAGGCGCTCTCCGGGGAGTTGGACTCGGTACGCGGCTTCACCGAGGCGCTGCGTTCGCAGGCCCACGAGGCCGCCAACCGGCTGCACACCGTGGTCTCGCTGATCGAACTGGGGCGGGCCGAGCAGGCCGTGGAGTTCGCCACCGCGGAGCTGGAACTGGCCCAGGCGCTGACCGACCAGGTCGTCGGCGCGGTCGCCGAGCCGGTGCTCGCGGCGCTGCTGCTCGGCAAGGCGGCCCAGGCCAACGAGCGCGGCGTGGAACTGACGCTGACGCCCGACAGCCGGATCGACGACGGGGTGCTGCCGCCCGGTCTGCCGGCCCGCGACCTGGTCACCGTGCTGGGCAACCTCCTGGACAACGCCATCGACGCCGCCGCGCCGACCCAGGAGCACGGCGCCACCGAGCCGCCCCGGGTGCGGGTCACCGCACGGGCGGCCGGGGGCGAGCTGCTGCTGCGGGTGGCGGACACCGGGCCGGGGGTGGCCGCGGAGGCCGCCGAGGAGATCTTCCGCCGGGGCTGGAGCACCAAGACGGGCACCGCGACGCCCGCCCGGGGCCGCGGGCTGGGCCTGGCCCTGGTCCAGCAGGCGGTCCGCCGCAACGGCGGCACCGTGACCCTGGACCGGGCAGCGGAGGGCGGCGCGCGGTTCACCGTACGGCTGCCGCTGCGGGCGGAGGCCGCGAGATGAGACGGCAGCCGCCCTGCGCGGTCCGCCCGGCGGCGAGAGGATGGATGCGGTGACCCCCTCCGACATCCGGGTCCTCGTCGTCGAGGACGATCCGGTCGCGGCCGACGCGCACGCCCTGTACGTCGGGCGGGTGCCCGGCTTCACCGTCTCCGGCACCGTGCACTCCGGCGCCGACGCCCGCCGCCACCTCGAACAGCACGCCGTCGATCTGCTGCTGCTCGACCTCTACCTGCCCGACGGCCACGGGCTCCAGCTGGTGCGTACGCTGCGCGCGGCCGGGCACACCGCCGACATCATCGCGGTCACCTCGGCGCGGGACCTGACGATGGTGCGCGAGGGCGTCTCGCTGGGCGTGGTGCAGTACGTCCTCAAGCCGTTCACCTTCGCCACCCTGCGCGACCGGCTCACCCGCTATGCGGAGTTCCGGGCCGCCACCGGCGAGGCCAGCGGGCAGGACGAGGTGGACCGGGCGATCGCCGCGCTGCGCGCACCGCGTCCGGCCGCGCTGCCCAAGGGGCTGACCGCGGCCACCCTCCAGGCGGTGACCACCGTGCTGCGGGCCGCCGGGAGCGGGCTGACGGCGACCGAGGCGGCCGCCGACGTGGGCATCTCGCGGATCACCGCCCGCCGCTATCTCGAACATCTCGTGGAGAGCGGCCGGGCCGCCCGCGCCCCGCAGTACGGCCAGGTGGGCCGTCCGGAATTGCGCTATCGCTGGTCGGGCCATTGACCCACTGTGACCGGTGACTTACTTTCAGCGGGCAGGACACCGTGGTTAGTTGGAGGTCGTGCCGTGCGCCCCACCGCCCCGCTGATGCTTCTCGCCGCCACCGTCGTGGCCGCCGGCACGCTCACCGCCTGCGGCAGCGGGTCCGGGAGCGACTCCGGCACCGTCAAGGTCGCCTTCATCAAGGACACCAACAGCAAGGTCACCGTCCGGGACGACTATGTCCGGCTGGTGGCCCGGCAGTTCGAGAAGGACCACCCCGGCAAGAAGGTCCGGCTCATTCCGATCCAGGCGTCCGAGAACGACTACTACACCAAGATCCAGCAGATGATGCGCTCCCCGCGGACCGCACCGGATGTGGTCTATGAGGACACCTTCCTGGTCAACTCCGATATCACCGCGGGGCTGTTACGGCCGCTGGACTCCCATCTGCGGACCTGGGACGACTGGCGGCAGTTCGAGCCGGCCGCGAAGGCCGCGGCCAAGGGGCAGGACGGTAAGACGTACGGGGTCCCGGACGGTACGGACACCCGCGGACTGTGGTTCAACAAGAAGATCTTCAAGAAGGCCGGACTGCCCGCCGACTGGCGGCCCCGGAGCTGGGACGAGGTGCTGGACGCGGCCCGGACCGTCAAGCGCGAGGTCCCCGGCGTCATCCCGCTGAACGTCTTCACCGGCAAGGGCGCGGGCGAGGCCGCCGTGATGCAGGGCTTCGAGATGCTGCTCTACGGCACCGGCGAGCACCCGCTCTACGACCCGGGCGCGAAGAAGTGGGTGACCGGCACCCGGGGCTTCCGGGACAGCCTGACCTTCCTCGACACGGTCTACAAGGAACACCTCGGGCCCGAGGTCTCCGACGCCCTCAGCCCCAACATCCAGACGAATGTGGCCGCCGAGCTGCTGCCCGAGGAGAAGCTCGCGATCGATCTCGACGGCTCCTGGCTGGGCCAGCAGTGGCAGAAGACGGGCGGCGGCAATCCCTGGCCCGCGTGGTCGACGACGCTCGGCCAGACGCCGTTCCCCACCCAGCACGGCGCCCCGCCCGGCAAGGTCAGCCTGGCCGGCGGCTGGACCTGGTCGGTGCCGCGGAACGCCCAGCAGCCCGAACTGGCCTGGAAGTTGATCGAGACCTTCCAGTCGAAGCCGAACGCCCTGGAGTGGTGCGTACGCGGCGCCCAGATCGCGGTGCGCAAGGACGTCGCGGCCGACCCCCGCTACCGGACGTCGGTGCCCGGCATCGGCTTCTTCACCGGTCTGGTCGGGATCAGCCGGTACCGGCCCGCGCTGCCCGAGTACCCCAGGGTGGCCGCGGCGATCGGCGAGGCGATGGAGGCGGTCACCGCCGATGACGCCTCGCCGGCCAAGGCGGCCGCCGACTATGACACGACGCTGAAGTCCCTGGTCGGCGGCCGCACCGTCGCCAAGCCGTGACCAGCACCGTCGCCCGGGCCGCGGCCCGCGTCCGGCGGACCGGCGCCCCGTCCGCCGGTGGCCGCCGCGCCCGGCTGCTGCGCTGGTCCCCGCTCGTCCCGGCCACCGTCCTGCTGCTGCTCTTCCTCGTCGGCCCGATCGGCTACTGCGTCCTGATCGCCTTCACCGACACCCAGCTGACCGGCCAGGAGTCGGCGTCCTTCGTCGGGCTGGCCAACTTCCGCCGGGCGGTCGGCGATCCGGCCTTCCGCAACGCCGTCGTGCTGACCCTGGTGTTCACCGTGCTCTCCTCGCTCGTCGGGCAGAACACCCTGGGACTGGCGCTGGCCGGACTGATGCGCCGCGCGTCCCGGCCGGTTCGGGCCCTGACCGGCGCGACGGTGATCACCGCCTGGGTACTGCCGGAGATCGTGGCGGGCTTCTTGCTCTACACCTTCTTCGAGCGCCGCGGCACCCTCAACGCCCTGCTGGCCTGGTTCCAGCTGCCCGCCCAGAACTGGCTGTTCACGCTGCCCATCGTGGCCGTGTCGTTCGCCAACGTCTGGCGCGGTACGGCCTTCTCGATGCTGATCTACTCCGCGGCGCTGGCCGGGATCCCCCAGGAGGTCACCGAGTCCGCCGAGGTCGACGGGGCGGGCGGGCTGCGGCGGCTGTGGCACATCACGCTCCCGATGATCCGCCGCTCCATCGGCACCAATCTGATGCTCAACACCCTGCAGACGCTGTCCGTCTTCGGGCTGATCTGGACGATGACCCGGGGCGGTCCGGGCAACCGCAGCCAGACCCTGCCGGTGTTCATGTACGACCAGGCGTTCCTGAAGTCCCTGATCGGCTACGGCACCGCGGTGGCGCTGCTGTTGCTGCTGGTGGGGGCACTGTTCTCGGCCGTGTATCTGCGGCTGCTGCGCGAGGAGGTCTGACCGTGCCGCTCCCCCGCCGTCACCTCCCCCGAGCTCTCCGGCCCGCTCCGCGCAGGGGGCGCACCCACCGGCTGGCCGCCGACGCCGGGCTGCTGGTCGTGGCGGTGGCGTTCGCGGTGCCGCTGGTCTGGCTGGTGCTGGCGTCGCTGGACACGGAGGCGACGCTGCGGGTGCGGCTGCCCGGGTCCCCGACGCTGCACAACTTCTCGGCGGTGCTGACCGACGAGATCACCTTCACCCCGATGCTCAACAGCCTGCTGATCTGCGGCGGCGCGACCCTGCTGACGGTGGTCTGCGCGGCACTGGCCGCCTATCCGCTGTCCCGCTTCCGCTCGCGGCTGGCCCGCCCGTACCTGCTCACCGTCCTGTTCGCCACCTGTCTGCCGGTCACCGCGGTGATGGTCCCGGTCTACGGGCTCTTCGTGCAGGTCGATCTGATCGACACCCGGTACGGCACCGCGCTGTTCCTGGCCGCCGCCCAACTCCCGTTCGCCATCTGGCTGATGAAGAACTTCATGGACGGGGTGCCGACGGTCCTGGAGGAGGCGGCGTGGACGGACGGCGCCTCCTGGCCGCAGACCCTGCTGCGGGTGATCCTGCCGCTGATGGGCCCCGGCGTCGCCGTCGTCGCGATCTATACCTTCATCATGATGTGGGGCAATTTCTTCGTCCCCTTCATGCTGCTGCTCTCCCCCGAGCAACTGCCCGCCTCGGTCAGCATTTTCACGTTCTTCGGCAATTACGGCGCCATTGCCTTCGGCGAACTCGCGGCCTTCTCGATTCTGTACTCGACACCGGTCGTCGTGCTGTACATCCTTATCTCCGGACGGCTCGGCGGCGGTTTCGCGCTCGGCGGTGCCGTGAAGGGCTGAGGAGCCTTTCCACCGGAAAGCGCCCGAGGCCGGAGCCGGAAACCGGCCGGTTAGGAGCTTCCTACGACGTTCCGGCTTGGGTATCCGCACGATAGGTGCGGCCGGACTCCGTCACTTACCGTGTGCCGGTGAACACGCACGCCGGGGAGACCGGTCGTCCCCCTTTCGACGCCGCGGCCGCCCGCCGCCTCCGTGAGGCCCTCGGCATGACCCCCGCCCATGTCGCCTACGGAATAGCGGCCGCCTTCGGCATACGGATAGCGCCCGAAACGGTGGCCTCCTGGGAACGGGGCGAGAGCTCCCCCACGGAGGCCGAACTGACCGCGCTGGCCGGTGCCCTGTGGTGCGCACCGGGCGAGCTGCTCGGTGCACCGGGCACCCTGCGCGAATACCGGCTGGCGCTCGGCCTCGCCCCGGTGGACCTCGCGCTGCGGATCGGCATGGACGCGGGCGCGTACGAGCGGCTGGAGGCCGGCGGGACCTGGCGCGGCAACGACCGGCAGGCCGCGGCGCTCGCCGAGGTGCTGCGGCTGCCGCTGCCCGCACTGCTCCGCTTCACCGGCCGGGACGGGCAGCTGGCGGAGCTGCTGACCAGCGCCGCCACCACCCGCTGGCAGGCCTATGTCCGGCCGGTCGGCAAGCTCGTACCGCTGCCGAAGCGGCAGCTCCAGGACGTGCTGCAGAACCTGCACGACGAGTATCAGACGACCATGGCCGGCACGCTCCACTGGGGCGACGGGACCGGCGCCGAGGAATCCGGCCGGGCGGGGCGCGCCTTTCTCGATGACATCGTGGCGGAATTCTGGGCCCGGGCCGGTAGCCAGGGACCCTGAACGCGGCCCGGCAACCCTGACCTCTCCCGTCGGCCGCTGGGCGTACGGGCGTCCGTCCAGAGAATGACAACGGGGCCGGTGATGGCACTTCCGGCCGGTCCGGCTTTCCGTCCCTCCGGGTGAGGACTGCGCTGACCTGGGCTCGAAGAATAGGAACGTCGAAATCTTCCGTTCCTTCTCCAGGAGTCCCCGTGTCCCACGCGGCTGCTTTCCCGGGCTTCCCCGGTTCCCCCACCTCCACCCGCGCCGCCGTCGCCGCCCGCGCCACGGATCTGAGCAAGGTCTACGGCCAGGGGGAGACCCGGGTGGTCGCGCTGGACTCCGTCTCGGTCGAGTTCGGCAAGGGCCGGTTCACCGCCATCATGGGCCCCTCCGGCTCCGGTAAGTCGACGCTGATGCACTGCATGGCCGGTCTGGACGCGATCTCGTCCGGCTCCGCCCGGATCGGCGACGTGGAGCTGGCGTCGCTGAACGACAAGCAGCTGACGCGGCTGCGCCGGGACAAGATCGGCTTCATCTTCCAGGCGTTCAATCTGCTGCCGACGCTGTCCGCGCTGGAGAACATCACGCTGCCCATGGACATCGCGGGCCGTAAGCCGGACCGGGAGTGGGTCAGCCGCGTGGTCGAGACGGTCGGCCTGTCCGGGCGCCTGGCGCACCGGCCGGCCCAGCTCTCCGGTGGCCAGCAGCAGCGGGTCGCGGTCGCCCGGGCGCTGGCCGCCCAGCCGGAGATCATCTTCGCCGACGAACCGACCGGCAACCTCGACTCCCGCTCCGGCGCCGAAGTGCTGGGCTTCCTGCGGGAGTCGGTGCAGGCGATGCAGCAGACGGTGGTGATGGTCACTCATGACCCGGTCGCCGCGAGCTATGCGGACCGGGTGGTCTTTCTCGCCGACGGTCACATCGTCGAGGAGCTCCACGAGCCCACCGCGGACACCGTCCTGGACCGGATGCGGCTCTTCGACGCCAAGGGACGTACGAGCTGACGCCCGGCACACCGCACCACCGCGCTCCCCGGCGCGCCGCCCTCCATCCCGAGCCACCGGACCAGGACTGACACCACCACCATGCTGCGAACCGCCCTGCGCAATGTCCTTGCGCACAAAGCCCGATTGATGATGACCGCGCTCGCGGTCCTGCTCGGCGTCGCCTTCGTCGCCGGCACCCTCGTCTTCAGTGACACCGTCGGCTCGGCCGTCAAGAAGGCGTCCGAGAAGAACCTCGACGGGGTCGCCGTCTCCGTCCAGGCCGAGGCCGACGACAGCTCCCCGGCCGTCGAAAAGGACGGCAAGCGGTCCACCCTTGTCGACGAAAAGCTGGCGGACAAGGTCCGCGCACTGCCCGGCGTGCGGTCCGTACGCAGCAATGTCAACGGCACGGCCACCGTCGCCGGCCCGGACAATGTGCCGCTCGGCCACGACTGGCAGAACCTCGCCACCAACTTCCAGCCGGGTAAGGACGGTCAGGACCCCCGCTACCCGCTGCTGAAGGGCCGCGGGCCGGCCGCCGGCGACGAGATCGCGCTGGACGAGGCGACCGCGAAGGCGTCCGGCCGCAAGATCGGTGACTCCGTACGGTTCGCCACCGACGGCCCGGTGCTGACGAAGAAGCTGGTCGGCATCGTCTCCACCGACGACCCGCAGGTCACCGCGGGCGGCAGCCTGACGCTCTTCGACACCGCCACCGCGCAGAAGCTGTTCCTGCACCCCGGCCAGTTCGACGAGCTGGTGATCGGTGCCGCGCCCGGCGCCGATCAGGAGGCACTGACCGACAAGGTCAGCGAGGTGCTGCCCAAGGACCGTGCCACGGCGACCAGCGGCGCCGATCTCGCCGCCGAGCAGTCCAGGATGGTCTCCAGCCAGAACAAGGCCCTGAGCCAGACGCTGCTGACCTTCGCCGGGATCGCGCTGTTCGTCGGCGTCTTCATCATCGCCAACACCTTCACCATGCTGATCTCCCAGCGCAGCCGGGAGATCGCCCTGATGCGCGCGATCGGCGCCTCCCGCCGTCAGGTCGTGCGCTCGGTACTCGCGGAGGCGGCCCTGCTGGGCCTGATCTCGTCGGCCGTCGGATTCGCGCTGGGCATCGGCCTCGCCGTCGGCCTGCGGGCGGTGCTCGAAGCGAATGGCGCGGGCTTCCCGGACGGGCCGCTCGTCATCAGCCCGGCCGCGGTGCTCTCCGCGCTCGGTGTGGGCGTCGTGGTGACCGTACTGGCCGCCTGGCTGCCGTCCCGCAAGGCGGCGAAGATCGCCCCGGTGGAGGCGCTCAACACCGTCGAGGCGCCGCCGGCCCTGCGCAGCCTGGTGCTCCGCAACTCCCTCGGCGCGGTCATCACCGGCCTCGGTATCGCGACCATGTGCTACGTCTCCACGCTGGAGAAGGCCGACGACCTGCCGATCGCGATGGTGGGCGGCATGCTGACGCTGACCGGCGTCATCATCCTCGCGCCGCTGCTGTCCCGGCCGCTGGTCTCGCTGGCGGGCGTCGTCACCACCCGGCTCTTCGGCATCAGCGGCAAGCTGGCCAAGGAGAACACGCTGCGCAACCCCCGCCGTACGGCGGCGACCGCCTCGGCGCTGATGATCGGCCTCACCCTGATCACCGGTATGACGGTCGTCGGCAACTCGGCCGGGCAGGCCATGGACAAGATGACGGCCCAGGGGCTGAAGGCCGACTACAAGATCGGGACCTCCTCCGGTCTGGACCCCGAGCTGTCGCAGAAGGTGGCGGACGTCCCGGGCGTCGAGGCGGCGGCTCCGCTGCGCAATACGGGCTTCACGACCCCCAATTCCTCCATGGGCCTGATGGGCACCGACCTCAGCACGATCGGCACGCTCACCCAACTGGACTTCCTCAGCGGTTCGTTGAAGGGTGCCGGAGGCAACGACATCGCGGTCTCCCAGGAGATGGCCACGATGAAGGGCTGGCACACCGGCGACACCCTGGACGCCACCTTCTACGACAAGAAGAAGGCGAAGCTCAAGATCGTCGGAATCTACGCGGACAACGAGCTGCTCGGCGACTCGGTCGGCGCCACCTCGCTGGCGGCGCCGCACCAGCTCGTGCCGATGGTCGAGTCACTGCTGGTGAAGGCCCAGGACGGCCCCTCGGAGGAGCTGGCGAAGCAGATCCGGCACGCCCTCGGCGACAGCCCGCTGCTGAAGGTCCAGGACCACGCCGACCTGCGCAAGGAGAACGCCGCAAGCATCGAGATGGTACTCAACGTCTCCTACGGGCTGCTGGGCATGGCCGTCATCATCGCGGTGGTGGGCGTCGTCAACACCCTCGCCATGTCGGTCTTCGAGCGGACCCGTGAGATCGGGATGCTGCGGGCGATCGGCCTGGCCCGCAGCGGCATCAAGCAGATGGTCCGGCTGGAGTCGGTGGTCATCGCGCTGTTCGGCGCGGGCCTGGGCATCGCGGTGGGTGTCTTCTGCTCCTGGGCCGTCGGCAACCTGGTCAGCGAGGGCCTGCCCACCTACGAACTGATGCTGCCCTGGGGCCGGCTCGCGCTGTTCGTACTGATCGCGGCGGCCGTGGGGGTGCTGGCCGCGCTGTGGCCGGCCCGCCGGGCGGCCCGGCTGAACATGCTGGAGGCCATCGGCGCCCAGTGACCAATTGACCGCCACCCCCCACAAAAAAGCGGGGGGGGGGGGGGGGGGGGGGGGGAGGGGGGGGGGGGCGGGGGGGGGGGGGTGGGGGGGGGGGGGGGGGGGTCGGCGGAGGGCGGGGGGATCCGTCGACCTC